>DAOPYF010000112.1:0-8223 GCA_035352735.1 Treponemataceae bacterium
TCAAGCGCGTCGGCGAGCCGACGAAGTTCGCCTTCGAGCCGAAGGACCACGTCCAACTCGGCGAGGCCCTCGATCTCATCGATTTCGACGCGGGAACGAAGGTTTCGGGCGTCAAGTTCTACTACCTCAAGAACGAGGCCGTGTTCCTCGAGCAGGCGCTCATCATGTACGCCCTGAACGTCCTCCGCAAGCACGGCTTCACGCCGTTCATCACCCCGGACGTCGCCAAGGAGGAAATCCTCCAGGGCATCGGCTTTAACCCGCGCGGCAAGGAGTCGAACGTCTACAATATCGAGGAAGAGGGCACCTGCCTCGTCGCGACCGCCGAGATCACCCTCGGCGGCTACCACAAGGACGAGATCCTCCCGAAGGAAAAGCTCCCGCTCTTCTACTGCGGGCTCTCGCACTGCTTCCGCCGCGAGGCCGGGGCCGCGGGCCAGTTCTCCAAGGGACTCTACCGCGTCCACCAGTTCAACAAGCTCGAGATGTTCGTGTACTGCCTCCCCGAGGAGTCCGACGCCCTCCACGAGAAGCTCCGCCTCATCGAGGAGGAGATCTTCTCCGGGCTCGGGATCCCGTTCCGCGTCGTCGATACCTGCACCGGAGACCTCGGCGCGCCGGCGTACCGCAAGTGGGACCTCGAGGCCTGGATGCCCGGCCGAAACGGCGGGGACTGGGGCGAGGTTACCTCGACCTCGAACTGCACCGACTTCCAGGCGCGACGCCTCAACGTCCGCTACAAGGACACCGATGGCAAGAACAAGTACGTGCACATGCTCAACGGCACGGCGATCGCGCTCTCCCGCGCGATGATCGCGGTCATCGAGAACTGCCAGCAGGCGGACGGATCGATCAAGATCCCCGCCCCGCTCGTGCCGTTCTGCGGCTTCGACGCGATCAAGCCGAAGGCGCGCTAACAGGCCAGACTACCGAGCCGCGCTCACGAGCCAATGGCATAAAAAGAAAAGCCATCGTCCCAAACGGGATGATGGCTTTTTTGTCGTCTTTGCAGAACGAAGCTATTGGCTCCGCTTGATTATTTTACCTGGCTGAAGTTTCCGGAGATCTCGCTTCTCCACTCGGCGCGGTCATCGCGGCGCTCCCACTCGATAGTCCTGACGATCTTGAACTTTCGCGTGTCGACCGGGTTCTCGAAGAACATGACCGCGAAGCGGCCCTGCCCGATGTACACGAGCTTCTCGTTGGCGCCGAGATTCTCCGCGCCCTCAAGGAACTTCAGAACGCAGTCGAAATGGACGGGCGCGCCCGTATCCTTATCCGCGAGCGCGGAGGTGATGTCCTGGATGGGCTCGCCGCATTTCGCGCACGCGGGGGTCGGGAGCGTCGGAAGGGGCGGAAGCGGCTCCTGCTTGCGCTCGCGCCGAGAGTCCCGCGACCGAGCCTCGTCCCGGCGATCGCTGGACGCGCGCCCTTCGTCCCTGCCGCGGCCGTCGCGGCGCGAGCCGCCCTGGCCTTGGCCCTGGGAAGCCTGCCTCGATTGGCCGCTTCCGCGCGCCTGGGCGCCCGCCTCGGAGGAACGGCCGCCGCCTCTATGCCTTCTATGCCGGTCGCGCCGGCGCGATGATTCAGTATTGTCGCTCATGGTTAATTTCCTTCACCTCAATAAGCCTATCGCACAGAACGAGCGCGATTCGCTGGATAGCTCCCTGAATATACCCTTCATCCTTGATCTTTTCCCGCAGCTCGCGGATCTTGGGATCTTCAGCAATAATGGTCTTGGTCATTCTACACGCTCCGAAAAGGCATCTCTGAGGTGACGAAACCGGTACGTGCCGTCCGCGTTGGGTACGGAGCTCGCGAGGATTACGTCAAACCGGGCATACATACCATTATATTGTCGATGCGTGTCGAGGAAACATTTAGCCGTTTCCGCCATTCTTTTCCGCTTGGCGGGCCCGATCGCGATCGCGAGATCATCCTCGGCCCCATGGGGCCAGGTCTTCACCTCGACGAAGACGATCGTGTCCCCATCGAGGGCTATTATATCAATTTCCCCGCGCCGTGTCCTCCAGTTGCGCGCGAGAATAGCCCATCCCGCGCGCGAAAGGTCCCGGGCGGCCTGCTCCTCGCCGAGCCTGCCGGTCTCGGAGGGCGTTCGTTTGCTCGGCGGCATTAGCGGGACTTTTGGTACTCCGAGGGATCGATGGCACGGGCGATGAACATCGTGTGGTTTTCCATGAGGTCGATTACCTCGCCCTCGTTTTGGGTGTAGGGCTTCGCGAACTCGTCGATGAGCACCCGAATCTTGGGCCTCAGGGGCGCCTCGCGATGGCTCTCGATGACCCGCGCGATCGCGGAGTTATTCATGAGCACGATCGAGCCGACCGGATAGATGCCCATGCTCTGGATCATCGCCTTGATGATGTCGGGATCGAAGCGGCGCGCGTTGTCGGAAAGGAGGTTCTTCATCGCCTGGTAGCCGACCATCGAGTCGCGCCATGCCTTCGGGGACACCATCGCCTCGAACGCGTCCGCGACCGAAACGATGCGCGCGCCGACGTCGATGTTCGCGCCCGTCAATCGCGCGGGATAGCCCTCGCCGTCCCAGCGCTCATGGTGCTGCGCGGCGATCTTTCCGACCTCGTCAGCGTAGAGGAGCTCGTTCACGATGAGCTTGTAGCCGTAGAAGGGATGCGAGCGCATGATCTGCGTCTCGTTGTCGTCGAGCTTGCTGTCCTTGGTGACGATCGCCTCGGGGATCTTGAGCATCCCGATGTCGTGGAGCAGCGCGCCGGTCGCGACCTGCAGGAGGCGGTGCCTCGGCAGTCCCAGATGCTCGCCGATGATGATCGAAAGGATCGCGGTGTTGACGGAGTTCTTCGCGAGCTCCATCTCCGCGACGTCGCCGCCGAGGATGAACCCGACGATACCCGAGCGCTCGTGCTGGAGCACGGTCAAGAGCTCGCTGACGATTCGGTCGATGCTCCGGGTCTTCACGTCGCGCTGGTTCTTGATATCGGCGAACACGGCGTCAAGGTCGCGGATGAGGCCGCTATAGGTCGCATAGAGGGTATTGTTCTCGAGTACCTCGGGAAGCTTGAGGATCTGCTCGGAGGTGTACTCAAGCTCGTCGAGCCCGGCGGCTTCCGCCTTCGGGGTCGCGCTTGATTTGGCGCCGCTTGGCGACTCGGAGGGACCGGCGTCCGCGAGCTCGGTGACCTCCGCCAATTCCTCAGGCTCGTCGGCCGTCTCGAGTTTTTCGTCCTCGCGAAGCGGGTTTCCCGCGGTCAGGACGAAGGGAATCTTCCAGCGATCGAGGGCCATGAGCTCACGGGCCTTGATCGGGACGCCCTTACTGACGAGCATGTTCTCACCGTCGTCAAAGAAAACCGGGGCGGTAAAGCGCATACCCTCGGTGATCTCGTTGCGAAACACTTTTTTAAGCATAGAAACCCCTGTACGACATTTATCTATCTATTTCGTCACGCTATTCCTTCAAAAGAGCCCGTCGCCGATTCCCTTTTCGAGGAACGCGAATATCGCCGCGACGGCCTCGTATGTCTCGGGCGGGATACACGTCCCTATTTCGGCCTCCCCTAGGATATCGGCAAGAATGGGGTCATGTATAATCCCTATTCCGCATTCCTCGGCGATCTCGAGCATGCGGCGGGCCATGTCCCCGCGCCCGCTCGCGATGACGGTCGGCGCTTCCATCTCGATGCCGTACGCGAGGGCGACGGCGTTCTTCGCTTCCTTCATGCCCGCACGTCCACCTTTGGCAGCTCGCCGCCTTGGCCCCGGCTAGCCCATTCCGTCACGGCGCGAATCCCCGCGCGCTCAAGTGCCTTGAGTAAATATACCCGAATTCGCTCTGAATGAACACCGTCGAAGCCGGGGACTGCGCCGAACGCGCAGGAGGCGCCCGAAAGCTCGAAATCCCAGGTCCGCTTCCCGTCGAGACAGGTAACCCGCGTTTGAGTAACCGTGCCCTGAGCAAGGTCGAGAAGGAATCTGACCGAGCCCCGGCACGCGCGTTCCGCGAGCGTGACCGCAAAGGGAACGACGACCCAATGGAGGTCGCTTCCCTTCTTCGCGTTTATGAAGGAAAGAAAGCGCCGCGATTTCCCCGAGCGCTCGCCGTTCTCGCCGGCCGAGTCCCCTGAGCCCTTTCCGTCTGAGCCTTCCCCGTCGGCAAGGGCCGAGGCACCCTCCATGCACGAAAGAAGCCGCGCGACGGATTCCTCGTCAGGCTCGATGCCCCGTTCCGCGAGAATTGCCGCGGCCTCGGCCGCGCGTGCCTCTCGGCCGGGAAAGCGCGCGGCGAGCGAGGCAATGCCCCGGACGAGCGCGGGATCGAGCCGTGCGTTTATCGAGCGGAAAAAGGCGATGATTTGCGCGTTGATCGGGGTTTCGGGAAGCCCGAGTCTCAGGAAGGGGGAATCGTCGCGCGGCGCGACGGGCGGGTCATCGGTAAGGGGGGTCAAGAGCACGGCGCCCGAGGTGAGCCGCACGCGGGCGCGAAAGACGTCGCCGGGAGACACGCCGCGGATATCGGAAGCGCTCACGACGCTTCCCGCGAGGCGAATCCTGACGCGACCGGGGGACGAACCGCCGAGAACCTCGACGCGCACGGTCTCTCCGTCGAGAAGGGTCCCGGCGATGCCGCCCGTTCCGGTTAAGCGGACGATTTCTCTGAAAGCCCGGTCAGGCTGTATCATGCGGGCGATACCTCCGGATTCATGCCGGCGCAATAAAAAAAGCCGGACTCAGACGGCCCGGCTTTTCTCACGCCGAACGGATCGGCTTGTTGACGATCAGGCTTCGCTGTCGTCCTTTTTCCCGATAAGGGTGCGAATCTTCGCGGCCTTACCGATTTTTTCGCGGATGTAGTAGAGCTTGGCGCGGCGAACCTTACCGGGGCGCACGACCTCGATCTCCGCGATGCGCGGCGAGTGGAGCGGGAACACGCGCTCGACGCCGACGCCGTAGGAGTTCTTGCGAACGGTGAAGGTCTTGCCGACACCGGCGTTCTTGAAGCAAAGGACGAGCCCTTCGTAGATCTGGATGCGCTCGGTCTTTCCCTCGACGATCTTGAAGTGGACCTTTACGGTGTCTCCGACCTTGAACGCCGACACGTCGGCTTTCTTCTGGCCCTCTTCGATTTTCTTGATCAGGTCAATTGCCATTTTCGATCTCCTTGATGAACCGCTCCGCCTCTTTCGAAAGGGAGCCGGTTTCCCTGGCCCTTTGAATAAGGTCAGGCCTGACGCTGAGCGTTTTCTCGATACGTTTCCGCAACCGCCAACGTCGAATGTTTTCATGATGCCCCGAAAGGAGCATCTCCGGGACGGCTAAGCCCCGGAATATCTCAGGTCTCGTGTATTGCGGGTATTCGAGCAGCCCGTCGGAGAAGCTTTCCTCCTCGAGGGACTCGCTCGAGATCACGCCGTCGATGAGCCGGTACACGGTGTCTATGATGACGGTCGCCGCGAGCTCGCCCGACGACATCACGTAGTCGCCGATCGAGACCTCGTCATCGACGAAAAGGTCGATGACCCGCTGATCGATTCCCTCATAGCGGCCGCACACGAATACGAGCTCGTCCTCGCGGGCAAGCTCGGCGGCGAGCTCTTGCGTGAGCGGCTTCCCGGACGGGGTCACGTAGATGACCCGTTTCCGTTTCGCCGCGTCCCGACCGGGCTCCGCGCCTTCCACACTGTCTTCCACGCCGCCAGTGCCCGATTCCGCCGGAACGAGGTTCCGCGGAACCGCGCCGACCGACTCAAGCGCGAGCGACAGGGGCTCGGGAAGCATCAGCATCCCGGGCACGTGCTTTTCGCCGACGGCTCCGTAGGGCTTGTCGTCGCACGAACGATGCTTGTTAAACGCAAAGTCGCGGACGTTCACCAGATTGTAGGCAATAATCCCCCGTTCCACCGCCTTCGCCATGATCGAGCTTTCGAAAAAGGCGCGCGGTATCTCGGGAAACAAGGTCAGCACATGGAACTTCATGGAGATCACTCCAGAATCCAGCGGTGCATCAGCTCGACGGTCTTTGCCTTGATGTCGACTTTGCCGACAAATTCCTTGCGGAACGGCACGAGACGCGTCTCGTTACCGGATCTTGCCGCTTTCGCGGCGTCTCCTTCCGGAACCGAGCCATCGGATAGGGTAACCTCGAGAAGGTCACCCGCCCCGCCTTCCATTACATCGGTGATGGTACCCAACGGAGTACCTTGATACATAAGAACGCACTGACAAAGATCGCTGACATAGAACTCGCCCGATGAAAGGGGACAAGCCTTGTCGCGGGGAACGAGGATCTCGAACCCGGCGATTTTCTTCGCCTGTTCGGGGGTATCCACGCCCCGGAATTTGACGAGAAGGCACTCGGCGCTGCCCTCGACGGCCTCGATTTCGTACCGCTTACCGGCATCGCCCGAATCAGGAAGCCTTCCCGCCCGCAAAACCACTTCTGAAAGCCCGGCGAAGTGCTCTACCTCGCCCGAAGCGCTTTCAACCTTAACGTATCCGTCCAGCCCGTGGGCCGAACGCACAACCCCGGTAACCAGTAAATCCATCAGTCCAGGATTTCCAGGGTAACCCTTTTGCCGGACTTGCCGGACGAGGCGCTCAGCACCGTCCGCATGGCCTTCGCGATGCGTCCGTACTTGCCGATAACCTTGCCGATATCGTCTTGCGCGACGCGGAGCTCGAGAATCGTGGACTTTTCGCCCTCAACCTCGCTCACCGATACCGCGGCAGGATCGTCTACCAGGGATTTAGCGATATATTCGACCAAATCTTTTTCCACGCGCTATGCCTTTCCCTTAACTTTTACAGGGTAAAGTTTTTGCGGTTCAGAAGCCCGCGGACGGTGTCGGACGGCTGAGCGCCGTTATCGAGCCACTTGCGGACCTTGTCGGAATCGAACGAAACCTGCTTTTCCTCGGCCTCGATCGGATGATAGATACCGATCTCCTCGATGGTGCGGCCGTCGCGGGGTTCGCGCGCGTCCTGAACCACGATGCGGTAATAGGGACGTGCCTTGCTTCCGAACTTCTTCAATCTGATTTTAACGCTCACTGTATATCCTCCTGGGTACTCTTCGCCCATAAATTCGCATATGTAGACGAGGTATAGGTATACCTGAAAAGGAAAAAACCGTCAATACGCGAAAAACCTTCCTCCCCAAGGCTACCATGCAATGGCGCGTTCTATGTACTATACTTTCCAGTATGCCAAAACAAACGAACCGACATTTAAAATTCATCCTGCTTACCGAACGGAAGCCGATTTCGGTTATCGCGGTCAGGACCTCGTTGATCTACCTCGTATTCGGCATTTTATGGATCCTTTTCTCGGATATAGCGGTCCAAACCCTGGTGCCGAACGTCCATCTCCAGAATATCATCTCGATCGCCAAGGGCTTTGCTTATGTCTTTCTGAGCGCGGCGCTGATCTTCTTTCTGATTAGCGTCGCCTTCCGCAAGCTCAGCGACAGCGAGCAAATCATTATGGAAGGAAAAAACGACCTCAAGGCGATGGCCTATTACGACCACCTTACCGGGCTCTCGAATCGGCGAAAACTCATCGAGCGCTTTCCCGATTACCTTGACGAGGCCGCCAAGGACACGGCGAAGGCGATACTCTTCATCGACGTCGACAACATCAAGCTGATAAACGACACGATGGGCCACGTTTTCGGGGACGAGCTCATCGTCCGGATCGCCGAAAGGCTCCATTCCTTCATATCCCTCCCGGACGAGCTCTACCGGCTCGGAGGCGACGAGTTCGTCGTCCTCGCCCGCTTTGGCGAGATCCCCCAGATCACCGCGAAATGCGACCAGATCCTCAGGCTTTTCGACTCGCCCTTCGCCATAGACAAGAACCTCATCCATAGCACCGTCAGCGTCGGGATCGCCCTCTATCCCCTCCATTCGGGAGACCCGAACGAGCTCCTCAAGTACGCCGACATCGCGATGTACCAGGCGAAGCAGAACGGCAAGAACCGGGTATGCCTATTCAACGCGGACATGATGAGCCCCATCGACGAGCGCATGCGAATCGGCGAACGGCTCCATGAAGCCCTCCTCAACCTCGAGCTCGAGGTCTTTTACCAGCCGCAGATAGGCGTCGATACCCGCAAGATCACGAGCTACGAGGCGCTTCTCCGCTGGAACAACCCTACCCTCGGGAACGTCCCTCCGGATAAGTTCATCGCGGTCGCCGAGGAAACGCACCTGATCGTGCCGATCGGGG
>DAOPYF010000113.1:0-8054 GCA_035352735.1 Treponemataceae bacterium
AACTTCCTCAAGGAAGGCCAGGACGCCGTCGCGTGGCTCAATGACTACGTCAAGAAGAACAAACTCGAGAACAAGGACCTCAACATCGTCATCCTTCAGGGAACCATCGGATCGTCCGCCCAGGTCGGACGCACCCAGGGCGAGCTCGAGGGCCTTGCCAAGAACCCCCATTACAAGGTTCTCGCGAAGCAGACCGGTGAGTTCACCCAGGCGAAGGGACAGGAAGTCATGGAGTCTTTCCTCAAGGCTAATCCGAAGATCGACGTCGTGTTCGCCGAGAACGACAACATGGCCTTCGGCGCGATCGATGCCATCAAGGCCGTCGGCAAGAAGCCCGGAAAGGACATCATCATCATTTCTTTCGACGCCGTTCACGAGGCGTTCAATCGCATGATCGCCGGCGAGATTAACTGCGACGTCGAGTGCAACCCGCTCCACGGACCGCGCGTCGCCGAAATCATCCAGGCCCTCGAGGCCGGAAAGCCCGTCGACAAGATCATGTACGTAAAGGAAGGAACCTTCGACACCACCAACGCGAAGGCGATTCTCCCGACCCGCAAGTATTAATCGCACGTCGTAGTTTACGTTCGAGTAAGCGGGATCCGCGGCGCGAAGCGCGCCGCATCCCGCTTTTTTTTCACGTGAGGAAGCCAGGCTTTCTTCCCTCGAACGGCTCGCAGAACTTCATGGGTTTGCATGGGAGGGTTTTTTCATGGATACTTCCGTTGTCCTTTCGATGAAAGGGATCAACATGACGTTCCCCGGCGTCAAGGCCCTGAGCGACGTTTCTTTTTCGTTGCGAAAGGGAGAGATTCACGCCTTGATGGGCGAAAACGGGGCCGGGAAGAGCACGCTGATCAAGGTGCTTACCGGCGTCCATTCGATGGACTCAGGCGAGATACGCGTTGACGGGATCTCGCATCCGGTTATCAATCACTCGCCCGAAGAGGCGCAAAAGGTCGGCATCAGCACGGTTTACCAAGAGGTTAACCTCTGTCCGAATATATCGGTCGCCGAGAATATTTTCATTGGCCGCCATCCGCGTAACGTGTTCGGCGCGGTCCGCTGGGGCGAAATGAACCGGCGCGCGGAGCTCGCGCTCGGGCGCGTTGGCCTCGAGAGCGTCGACGTGACGAAATCGCTCGGCGATTACTCCGTGGCGATCCAGCAGATGGTCGCGATCGCGCGCGCCGTCGATTTTAACTGCAAGGTACTGATTCTCGACGAGCCGACGAGCTCGCTCGACGATAAAGAGGTAGATAAGCTTTTCGAGGTTATGCGCAGGCTCAAGGAAAAGGGAGTCGGCATCATATTCGTCACGCACTTTCTCGAGCAGGTCTACGAGGTTTGCGACGCGATCACCGTGCTCAGAAACGGGGAGCTCGTCGGCCGGTTCGACGTGAAGGACCTTCCGCGCGTTCAGCTCGTCGCGAAGATGCTCGGCCACGAGTTCGACGACCTTGCGTCGATACGCGTGCCCGAGTACGAGAAGAAGGCGCATACCGACGCTCCCGAGATCGTTCGCGCGATAGGCCTTACCCACGACGGGACGATCAAGCCATTCGACCTTGACATCCATAAAGGCGAGGTCATCGGCCTGACGGGCCTCCTCGGGTCGGGTCGCTCCGAGCTCGCGCGGACACTCTATGGAGCCGACCAGCCCGACTCGGGAGAGCTTTACTTCAAGTCGAGGAGACTTAAGGCGAACGAGCCGATCAACGCGATGAAGGCCGGAATGGCGTTCCTTCCGGAGGACCGGAAGGAAGAGAGTATCATCGGCGACCTTTCGATCAGGGAGAACCTCGTGATCGCGCTTCAGGCGAAGACGGGAGTCTTTAAGCTCCTGCCGATCGCGACGCAGAACGAGCTCGCCGACAAGTACATCAAGGCGTTGAGCATCAAGGCCCCGTCGCCCGAGACCCCTATTAACCAGCTCTCTGGCGGCAATCAGCAGAAGGTCATCATCGGCCGCTGGCTCATCACGAACCCCGAGTTCCTCATCCTGGACGAGCCCACGAGGGGAATCGACGTCGGAACGAAGACCGAGATCCAGAAGCTGGTGCTTAAGCTCGCCGGAGAGGGCATGACGATCATGTTCATCAGCTCCGAGATAGACGAGATGCTCAGGACGGTTAATCGGCTGTGCGTCCTTCGGGACGGCATGAAGGTCGGCGAGCTCAGCAACGTCGACCTTGACCGACCGAGGGTAATGGCCGCGATCGCCGGAGGTAAGTTACTATGAAGAAATTGCATTTCAAGAATATCGTGAGGATGCAACTGTTCCTCCCGCTCTTCGCGCTTTGTCTCATGCTCTTGATAAACGTGATCATCACGCCGAGCTTCTTCAAGGTCTCGATCATGAACGGCGTTTTGTACGGCTACACCATAGACATCATAAACCGCGCGAGCGAGCTGATTATCCTCGCGGTGGGCATGACGCTCGTCGTCGCCTCCTCGAAGGGGACGGATATCTCGGTTGGCGCGGTAAGCGCGCTCTCCGCGGCCGTATGCGTCAGGCTCTTGGGATCGAGCTACGACGCGTACGCGGTTCCGCTTGCGGTCGCGATCCTCGCGGCGCTCGGCGCGGGGCTCTTGTGCGGCGCGTTCAACGGTTTCCTCGTCGCGAAGCTGAAGATACAGCCGATGGTCGCCACGCTGATCCTCTTTACCGCGGGACGCGGCATCGCGCAGCTCATCAGCGCCCGGGAGATCAACGGCGTCATGGTGCCGGGGCAGATCCTGTACGTGCGGATGGAGGATTACAAGCGCTTCGGCGGGTTCTTGCCCCACGTGGTAATCCCGACGCCGGTGTTCATCGCGATAGGCTTCGTGCTCATCACGTGGCTCCTTCTCAACAAGACCGCGCTCAGCCTCTATATCAAGTCGGTCGGAATCAACCAAAAGGCGGGGCGGCTCGTCGGGCTTAACTCGACGCTGATCATTTTCGTCTGCTACATGTTCTGCGGCGTTTGCTCCGGGCTCGCGGGGTTCATCTCGTCGAGCCGGATATACTCGAGCGACGCGAATAACATCGGGCTTAACATGGAGCTCGACGCGATCCTCGCGGTCGCCCTCGGAGGGAACAGCCTCGGCGGCGGGAAGTTCAGCATCGCCGGCTCGGTAATCGGCGCCATCACGATACAGGCCCTGACGACGGGTCTTTACGCGATGGGCGTTACCGCGGACCAGCTTCCCGTGTACAAGGCGATCGTGGTTGTCCTGATCGTCGCGATACAGTCGGAGGAGTTTAAGCGCTGGAAATCCCTCTATAGGATTCACAAGATGGCGGGCAAAGGGGTAACGGAATGAAAACGAACGTCCTCAAGAAAAAACTGGGCGGGAACGGTTTCCTCCTTTCGGTCACGATCGGGATGTTCATCGCCATGTATATCGTCGGCCTCGTCCTCTTCCAGGATCAGGGATTCGGGACGATGCAGACCTTCTTCAACATGCTCATCGACAACGCGGGTCTCATCATCGCCGCTGCGGGAATGACCCTGGTCCTCATCGCCGGCGGGATCGACATTTCGATCGGGTCCGTCGTTGGGCTCGTGTGCATGATGCTCGCCGACTTGATGGAAAATAAGTGCGTGAGCGCGCCGAACGCGATCGCGATCGTGCTGCTTTTCGGGATCGTCTTCGGCGCCGCGCAGGGGTGGCTCATCGCGTATCTCAAGCTTCAGCCGTTCATCGTCACGCTTGCCGGCATGTTTTTCTGCCGAGGGCTTACCGCGATGATCAGCGTGGAGCAGATAGCGATCAAGAACCCGACGTTTCTCGGCATCGCGCAGGCAAACATCAAGAGTATCGTCGGCGCGACGGTCAACAAGCGGGGAAAGCTCCTGTATCCGTTCGTCCACCCGAACGTCATAATCGCGCTCGTCGCGATATTCGCGGTGTGGTATATCTGCAAGTACACGAAATTCGGCCGATCGCTTTTCGCGCTCGGCGGAAACGAGCAGTCGGCGCTTCTCATGGGAATCAACGTGAGGAGAACGAAGTTCTATACCTACGTGCTTAACGGTTTCCTGGCCGCGCTCGCCGGTCTCGCGTTCTGCCTGAACACGACGAGCGGGTTCGTCGAGCAGGCGCGCGGCTTCGAGATGGAGGCGATCGCGTCGGCGGTTATCGGCGGAACACTCCTTACCGGAGGCGTCGGTACCGTAGTCGGAACGTTCTTCGGCGTGCTTATCAAGGCGACGATAGAAACCTTCATCAGGTGCGACGGGACGTTATCGTCATGGTGGAACAAGATAGTGCTTTCGGCGCTTCTGTGCTTCTTCATCGTGCTCCAAAGCGTCTTTGTCATCTGGAAGTCAAAGAAAAAGAAAGCGTAAACGGCCTTTCTTCCCGCCCCTTTTCTCTGCAGGCAGCCCGACGCGGTAACGAATAGCCGTATGGACTGCCTGCTTTTTTTGGGGTTCGGGATTCGTGCGTTTAGCCTTTCTTGCCGAGTTGGACGAAGCGCTCGACGGGGGACGTGTACATGACGCCGATGCCGGGCGTGGTGAGGCAGGGGAGCGAGACGATCGCGTCTTGGACGGCCTTCGCGCTTGCGCGGTCCGCCACGATGAGGAGCTCCTCCTTCTCGGGGACGACGGTGATGCCGAAGAATTTTTCGTCGTCGGGTTTGCCGGTGCCCCGCGCGTTGAGGATCGTCCCTCCCTTGGCCCCCGCCTTCCGCGCGGCGTTCATGATGTCGTCGGCGTATCCCCGGTTCACGATTATCGTAATGAGCTCATGCTCCGCTTCTCCTGCCATGGCGTTTCCTCCTATCCGTGTCACGATTGATATTCCATTCGTCCCTTTTTTGAAAAAGGGCGCGCGCGAGATCGCGTCGAGAATCCCGTCGAGCTGATCGTCGGTCACGAGGGTGATGAGGACGTCGCGTTCGACGTCGGCGAGCGCGAGCGCGCGCAAGATACGCGACGGGATCTCGCCTCGTCCGACGAGTATCGTCCCCCCGCGGGCGCCCTTGACCCTGGTGTGCGCCGCGAGCCGCTCGCCTAAGCCATGGTCTACCATGGTCAGTATCTGCCAATCGTATCTCATGCCGTGCGCGCCTCCCGCGCGATGTGTTTCTCCTTAAGCGAATAGAGCCACCCGAGTATCTGGATGGCGACGAGCGGGGTCGCCGCGACCATCGCGATGACGCCGAATCCGTCTCGCGAAGGGTCTCCCCCCGAGGCGACAGAGGCGCCGAGCGTGAGCGAAAGGATGAAGGTGCTCGCCATGGGGCCCGAGGCGACGCCGCCTGAGTCAAACGCGATCGCGGTGAAAAGCCGCGGGGTGACGAAGGTGAGGGCGATCGCCGCCGCGTAGAACGGGATGAGCAGGTACCAGATGCTGAAGCCAAAGATGACGCGGCACATCGAAAGCCCGATGGAGACCGAAACCCCGATGGCGAGCGTGGCGAGGAGGAGCGGTTTCCTGATGTTGCCTCCCGACACCTCCTCGACCTGCTCGGTGAGTACCCACACCGCGGGCTCCGCGCAGACGACGACGGCGCCGAGGACGCACCCGATCGGGATGAGAATCCAGTTGTGCTCGAGCGAGCCGAGCGCGACGCCGAGGGCCTTGCCCGCGGGAACGAAAGCCGAGTCCGCCCCGGCGAAAAAGAGGATGAGCCCGATATAGGCGTAGAGGAACCCGAGCGAGACTCGCTTGAACTGCTGGGGCGGAAGCTTAATGAGGAAAAGCTGAAAGAGGAGGATGATCCCGTAAAGCGGGCTCAGCGCGACGAATACGTTTCGCGCGACCTCGGGAACCGTGTGCATGATGCCCTTGAGTATCGCGCCGAGGGCGATCGATCCCGCCGCGGCGCCTGCGGCAGCCTCGGCGGCGGCTCCGCTGACGGCGGTTGCCGCCCCATGGGATCCAGAGCCGTTCCCTAAGGCGACGCCGAGGATCGCGACGGCGAGGATCGGGCCGATCGAGGCGATTCCGGTGTAGCCGAAACTGTCCTCGAGGGCGTTCTTGTCGCCGCGGACGGCCGCGACTCCGATACCGAGCGCGATGATGAACGGGACGGTCATCGGTCCCGTGGTCGCGCCGCCCGAATCGAAGGAGATCGCGACGAACTCCTCGCTGACGGTCGACGCGAGCGCGAATACTGCCGCGTACCCGACGATGAGGACCGCACGGTACGGTATCTGCAAGAGGACGCGCGCGAGGCCGATGGCGACGAATAGGCCGACACCAGCCGCGACGGCGAGGACGAGCGCCCGCTCGCTAATCGTGCCGGTCACGTCGGCGACTTGGCCGCCGAGCACGAGGAGATCGGGTTCCGCGACGGTTATAAGGAAGCCGATGACGAGGCCCGAGGCGAGGATGAGCGAGATATTCCGGGACCGCGTGAGCTTCGCGCCGATATACGTGCCCGCGGGAACGATGCCGAGGTCTGCCCCGGTCAGGAAGACGGTAAGGCCCGCGATCAGGATGACGGAGCCGACGGCGAAGGAGGCGAGAATCGAGCGATCGAGCGGGGCTACCGTCGTTCCCAGGACGAGCACGAGCGCGCAGATGGGGAGGACGGCATAGCAGGTTTCGCGGAATTTATGGACAAGATTCATGTGTTTTTAAAATACCATCTCTTGACAAAAAGCACAAGTTTTTGGCAGTATAGATTATGGAAACACGTAATATCTTTCTGAACATCTCCCCCATCGATCATCGGTATTCACTTTCGGAGTCGGCCATATTCGACCGGCTGGCATCCCATATCTCGGAACAGGCATCAATCGTTTCGTGCGCGCGCGCTGAGATCGCCCTCGTTAAGGCGCATCTGGCGGTCCGAGGCACGCTCAACGCCGACCTCGAGAAAAAACTCGACGCGGTCGCCCGCGACATCGACCCCGCCCGCGTATACGCGGAAGAGGAAAAAACCAAGCATAACATCCGCGCGCTCGTGAACGTCCTCAAGGAAATGGTTCCCCAGGACGTCGCCCCGCTCGTTCACCTCGGCGCGACGAGCGTCGACATCCTCGACACGGCGCTCTCCGTGCGCGTCAGGGACTGCGTGCGCGAGGTCGTCCTTCCCGAGCTCCGCGAGCTCGAGTCGAAGCTCTGCGAGCTCGCCGCCCGCGAGGCCGAAACCCCCGAGGTCGGCCGCACCCACGGCCAGCACGCCGTCCCGATAACCTTCGGGTTCGCGATGGCCGAGTACGTGAGCCGCCTCGGAAAGGCGATCGTCGAGATCGACGCGCGCTCGAAGGGCCTGTGCGGAAAGCTCGCCGGGGCCGTCGGCGCCTATAACGCGACGAGCATGATCGTCAAGGATCCCGAGGATCTCGAGCGCCGCTACCTCGGCTACCTAGGCCTCGCCCCCTCGGAGCACTCGACCCAGCTCGTCGAGCCCGAGTATCTTTTGCGGCTCCTCCTTGAGTGCAACGTCGCATTCGGCGTCATCGCGAACCTCGCGGACGACCTCAGAAACCTCCAGCGATCGGAGGTCGGCGAGGTGTTCGAGTACTTCAGCGCGACCCAGGTCGGCTCCTCGACGATGCCGCAAAAGCGGAACCCGTGGAACTCCGAGCACGTGAAGAGCCTCTGGAAGGCGTTCGCCCCGCGCGTGATGACCTTCTTCATGGACCAGATATCCGAGCACCAGCGCGACCTCACGAACTCCGCGAGCCAACGCTTCACCGCCGACTACCTCGCGGGCTTCACGCTCGCCGTGGCGCGCATGAAGAGCGTCGTGTCCGGCCTCCAGGCCGACCGCGAGGGCATGGCGCGGAACCTCGCCGGCGCGGGCGGGAAGGTGAAGGGCGGCGTGCTCGCCGAGCCCGCGTACATCCTCCTCGCCGAGTCGGGGATCTCGGACGGCCACGAGGTGATCCGGAAGATCACGCTCGACGCGGAGACGAACGGCATCACCTTCTACGAGGCGCTGAAGAAAAACGCGGACGCGTTCGGCAGGATCACGGCCCAGCTCGAGAAGCTCGGGGTCAAGGATCCCGCGGGATTCTTCGCGAACCCCGAGCGCTATCGGGGGCTCGCGGCCGAGAAGGCCAAGCGCCTCGCGGCGAAGTACGGCGCCCTGATGGACGGCGCGA
>DAOPYF010000114.1:0-8023 GCA_035352735.1 Treponemataceae bacterium
CGCCGGTCACGTACTTAACCTTGCCTTCGGGGTTGGTGAGCTTGAGGATGAGCATATGCTCGGCGAGCCAGCCTTCCTTGCGGGCGATGACGCTCGCGATGCGGAGCGCGAAGCACTTCTTTCCGAGGAGGGCGTTTCCGCCGTAACCCGAGCCGTACGACCAGATGGTCCGCTCTTCCGGGAAGTGGGAGATGTACTTATTGTCCATGTCCGCGCAGGGCCACTTGCCGTTGTCCTTCTCGCCCTTGGCGAGGGGCTTTCCGACGGAGTGGAGGCAGGGAACGAACTCGCCCTTGGTACCGAGAACGTCGAGGACCTTGGTTCCCACGCGGGTCATGATGTCCATGTTGCAAACGACGTATTCGGAATCGGTGATCTCGATGCCGTTCTTACCGATGTCGGAGCCAACGGGGCCCATCGAGAACGGGATGACGTACATGGTGCGGCCCTTCATGCAGCCGGTATAGAGACCCTTCATGGTCACCTTGAGCTCGGCGGGATCGATCCAGTTATTGGTCGGACCCGCATCGTCTTTCTTCTTCGACGCGATGTAGGTGCGGTTCTCGACGCGCGCGACGTCGGAGGGGAGGGAGCGGAAGAGCACGCTGTTCGGGCGTTTCTTGAGGGGGGTCGCGAGACCGGAATCGATCATTCCCTTCATGAGGCGGTCGTACTCGGCCTTAGAACCGTCACAGACATAGATGCTGTCCGGCTGACACATCTTGGCAACTTCTTCGACCCAAGCTTTGATCTTGGGGTGCTTGATGTCATTGATCGTCATAAAAGCTCCTTATATGGACATGAATGTTGAAGAATGGTGATAACTTCAATCACTAGTACCCTAGCTGATTTGGCATATTTATGCAAGATATGTAAGGGCGGGTTGACAATAAATCATGCAAAAATTATCGAAAAATCGCTTTTTTCGGATTATTCGGGGTTGAAAGGGGATGACGTGGGGCCGAGCGTGCGTTACGCGACGAGATTGACGATGGCGCCGGTTTGGGGCAGTGCCGGTTTGTAGGGAAGGCTTTCGGCTTGCGCCGTGACGGTTTGAATCTGGGTTTGGTACTGCTTAATGAGCGCGTCGATCTGTTTGTCCGAGATCTCCCCGCGGGCGGTTACCGTGGGCTGGATGTTTTTCTGCTTCATCGTCACGAGCTGCTCGATGAGGGTGTTGAGGATCTTAATCTTATCGATCGATACCCCTTCCTGCCCGCCGGTCGCCGGATAGCCGGCAACGTACTGGAACTGGGCGTAGCCATACATGCTCGGTTTCACCGGGACGTAGGTTCGTCCGCCAGTCGAGATCGCGGGGAGCATCGTGTATGACACGGTCCTCAAGGGACCAAGGTTTGAAAGCATCCTGTATCCTCCAGCCTCAGTATTACTATCGGAAGATACGGGATTTGGTTTAGCGGAAAAAAAACGTGAGAACGCGACGAGGCGCCCGGGCACTAGCTTCCGCGCGCGAGTCGGTTTCGCGCGCGGGCGAGGGTTACCCGATCAATGGGCCTTAATCCATTCGTCGATTCGCTCGTGGAGCGAATCCTTCGTTCCCGCGTCAGAGACCGCGTCGGCGAGGTACGGGATGACGATTTCGCGCTTGATCGCCTCCCAGTTATTCGGGAGAATCTTGGGAACGAGGAGGCTATCCGCCGGGGGAAGGTGCCCAAGGAGCGACGGATACAGGAGGGGAAACGCCTTTTCGTTGACGGGCTTGAGGGCCGAAAAGCCCCCCGCGATGCCAAAGCTTCGCTTGAGGGTGCCGAGGTCACGGCTTCGCTCAAGGAGCCGCTTTTGCGTCTTTTCGTTGAAGAACCAGATTAAAAAGGCCTCCGCCGCGTCGAGATTGCGCGCTTTTTTGCAGATGCCGAGGTAGATAATCCCGTCCGAGACGGCCGCTTTATCGTCTTTCGTTATCCAGCGGAAGTCGACGTTCTGCAGCTTGTCCTGGGGTAGGGTAAAGAGCTCATCGCTTGGGATGAATGAAAAGAGGTTGCGCCCGCCGGTAACGAGCTTATAGGGCGGGTCATAGAGGTACTTGAACTGAAAGTCGTCCTCGGCGCGCGATGAGGAGTTGCTCGTTTTCGTCCAGTTCGCCAGATAGTCGGTCGCTTCCGCGAGGGACGCCGCGTTCCATTTGATGAGATGGGAGTCTTCCTCGAAGCGGGTGTTGAAGAGTTGCGCGGTTATATAGAGGAATTCCCGGTCCCAGCGGGGCGAGAAACCCATGTGGGTATACAGCCCCTTTTGGCGGACGTTGTACTCGCGGGAGATGGTTTTGATCTCGTCGAGCGAGAGCGCGAAATCGTTTGGGATGAGGTTCCGCCGGTCGGGGGAAAATATGATCGCCGGCATGTTGAAGGAAACCGGAAGAAGATACTGCCTGCCGCCGACGTTCCCGAGGTCGAGCAGGGGTCCATAGAAAAGCTTTGAGCTGATGCGGAGTTCGTTAAAAAGATAGTCGACCGGCTCGAGGCGCGAGCGGGCCTTTTCGCCCTTGAGCCACGGGCCGATGACGACGTCGGGCGTTTCCTTCGCCGCGATGAGCGCGCCGGCGGGGTTGTCGCGGTATTCCACGACGATGTGGTAGCGGGATTGGTCCTTGTTAAAGAGCTCGGCATACGAGGCAAAGTCCGCTTGGTCGGTCCAAATGATCGCGATATCGCTCTGTTTATTGGACCCGCACGAGGCGAGGGTAATCGCCATGGAGAGCGAGGCGCCGATTGCCGTGAGCGTTGCGAGAGCGCGCCTGAAGCGGGCCTGAAAGGACGTTCGCTGTCGCGCGGCGCGCGATTGCGCGCGAAATCCTGATGCTATCATTATGACCGTAACTGTATTGGCAGAGAACTCCGGTTGTCAATCCCGTTTTCTGCTTGTATACTATTCAATTATGACTACCATCCAGGATCCCGCGATTCCGGAGATCATCCTGAAGATCGCCGATCATTTCAATAATAATATCGCGACGCGGTTCATGCGGCCCCTGCTCGCCGGCATCTTCGCCGACCATGACCTGAATCGGCAAATTTCCGTCATTACCGACCACTCGGAGTCCTACACCGCGCAAGGGTTGCATCTCGACGAGCTCTATGCCCAGATTCTGGCCCTCGCCCGCTTTGTTTATCTCGTTCGAACCGACATCCTGCCGAACATACGGGTCCTTTCGGGTTCCGCGGGCATGAAGGACACGAACAAGGTGTATCGCGACATGGCGGTGAATAACTTCGGCGCGAACGTGACGATCCTCGCCGACTACGTGAACGACCTCTACCTCAAAACCGTCGCCTACGACCGCGTGCATAGCCCGAAGGGAAAGCCCGTGTACCGCGAGATCCCCGGGCTCTCCGAGATCGGCCGCTATCTCGTCGGAAACTGATCCCTCTTTTCCCGCATTCCCCCAATCCCCCGAAGGCCAAAAAAAAGACCCTCTTGACGGATAACCGCCAAAAGGGCCCATTCACGCAAACCGCCTGTGCCGGCGCTTATTTCGCCATGCCCTCGGCGACCGTGAAGATCGTCTCGTAGAGGCTCTCGAGCTTCTCGGCGTCGACCGACGCGAACGCCACGCGGAGGTGGCTTGGGTCGATCGCGATCGTCCCGATGCCGTACTCGTGGAGGAGCTTCACGCGGAGGTCCTCGGCGCCGACTCCGGCGCACTTCATGCTCATGAAATACCCCGAGTTGAAGGGGAGCGCCTGAAGGACGCGATGGCCCTTATGCGCGTCGATGAACTTGCGGACGATATGGTAGCGTTCCTCGAGCATCGCGCGGAATGCCTTTTTCTCGGCCTCGGTGCGCGGGTCCGCCATCATCTTGAGCATGAGGGACTGGGACGGAGCGGCGGCGCACGAGACTGAGGAGCGGATCGCGCCCATGAGTTTTTTGATGAGGGCGTCGTACTGCGCGTCGGTCATCCCCTTCGAGCCGAAGGTAAGGAACCCGGTGCGGAGACCCCATACGTAGTCTTCCTTGGTGGGACCGTCGATCTTGATCGCGAGAACCTTCTCGTGGAGGCCCGCGAGCTTCGCGAAGAGCGACTCGGGCTCGATGTCGCTTTCGTAGTCGAGGCCGAAGTAGGCGTCGTCGCACCAAACCATCACGTCGGCGCCGCTATCGGCCGCTTCCTTGACGGTCGCGACGATCTTCGCCGCCTCGGCGCGGGTCGGGGTGTAGCCCGAGGGGTTTTGCGGGAAGTTGAGGAGCACGCGGACCGTGCCGGTTTTCGCCTCTGCCATGACGGAGGCTCGGAAGCCATCGGAGTCGAAGCCGTTTCCCTTAAACATCGGGAATGCCTTGAGCGCGGCGTTTCGCCTTGCCTCGACGATGAGCACGTAGTTATCCCACGCGGGGGCGCCGGTCAAAAGGGTCATTCCCTCGCCGAGGAAGAGGTCCGAAAGGTAGGATATGCCGGCGGTAAGGCCGGGAACCAGGACGGGGAGCGATATCTTCGCGCCCGCGAGGCTGGGGTTTTTCTTTTTGATGGCGTCAAGCCACAAGGCCCGGAGGTCCTCGTTACCCGCCGTGGGGGGGTAGGCGACCGCCTCGGCCGAGGTGAGGCTGGGGAGCTGGTCTTTCAGCGCGGAAAGGATGACGGGTTTACCGCCCTTGCACGCCATGCCGATGGTGGCATTCGCGGTTTTTCCGAGCTTTTTGGCCTCGCCGCTTTGCGCGATGATTCCCTTCGGGAAGTACAGGCGCTTTCCGAGGTCCGACAGCATGCGGCCGGCGATGCAGGAGCCAAGCGTTGCGTTCAGTTCCTGTGCCAGCGGGTTTAGTGATAGATTGTTAGCCATGGTACCTATTGTGTACAACGGAGCGATACCGGTTGTCAATCTGGCTGAAGGGCGGGTACAATGAAAATCATACTGTATGGTGCGGGGTGATGTACTATGAAGGAAGATTCGGCACGGTTTGGGCGGAGCCTCTCGGCGATCGAGCGGGCGAGGGCCGGCATGAAGCGGCGGATTGTCGGGCAGGATGCCCTGATAGACGGTATCCTTACCGGGTTCATCGCGGGCGGCCACGTGCTCCTCGAGGGCGTTCCGGGGCTCGCGAAAACCCTCGCGGTGAAGACCTTCGCCGAGCTATCTTCCCTCAGCTTCAAGCGGATCCAGTTCACCCCTGACCTCCTCCCCGCAGACCTCATCGGCACCCTCGTGTACGAGCAGGCGAAGATGACCTTCTCGGTTCGCAAGGGTCCCGTATTCGCCAATCTCGTGCTCGCGGACGAGATTAACCGGGCGCCCGCGAAGGTTCAATCGGCGCTCCTCGAGGCGATGGCCGAGGGCCAGGTTACCATCGGCGAGACCTCCTATCGGCTCCCCGAGCCTTTTTTCGTGCTCGCGACCCAAAACCCGATCGAGCAGGAGGGAACCTACAACCTTCCCGAGGCCGAGCTTGACCGCTTCCTCCTCAAGCTGCTCGTCCCGTATCCGACGCTCGCCGAGGAAGCGGGTATCGTTCGCCAGGCGTCGGGGGGCGACCTTTCGGGAAAGGCCCCCGCTGGCGCGCCCTTGGCCGCGGGAACGGGCAGTGAAGCGCCCCGCCAGGCGGCCGATCGGGCCGGCGCAAGCCTTGCGATAACCGGCGAAGACCTCGCGCTGATCCGCGCGGACGTGCGGTCCGTGCGCTGCGACGACGCGCTCCTTTCCTACCTCGTCTCGATAACCGCCGCGACGCGTCCCCTCGCGGAATCGAAGCGGCCGCAGCGGCAGCGCGACGACTACCTCAAGTACATATCCTTCGGCGCGTCTCCCCGCGCGAGCATCGCGCTCGCCCAGTGCGCGCGCATCCGCGCCCTTTTCGAGGGCCGCGATTTCGTGATCCCCGAGGACATCAAGGCCGCCGCCTACCCGGTGCTTCGCCATCGGCTGGTCCTTTCGTACGAGGCGGGAGCCGACGGGCTTTCTTCCGACGAGATCATCGCGAAGGTCCTTTCCGTCGTGCCGCTTCCGTGATAGGGGAAGGATGAGCACCCGATGACGCCCAATTCTTACATAGCCGAGCGCGCGCGCTACCTCAAGCTTGCCGCCCTCACCGTTTCGGAGGGCATGCAGTCGGGCTCGTTTCGCTCGTGCTTCCGGGGCCAGGGCATGGACTTCGACGGCGTCCGCGAATACGAGCGGGGCGACGATATCCGCGCGATAGACCGAAACGTCACGGCGCGCTCCGGCAGGCCCTTCGTGAAGCTCTACCGCGAGGAGCGCGAGCTCACCGTCTTTCTCGTCGTCGACCTCTCGCTCTCGATGGACTCGGGGCCCGGCGCGGTGACCCGGCGCGAGAAGGCGCTCGAGATCGCCGCGCTCATCGCGTTCGCGGCGGAGTACGGCGCGAACCCCGTGGGGGCCGTCGCCTTCGACGGCGTCACGGGAACCGCGCTCAGGCCGCGCCAGGGAAGGGACCAAGTCCTTTCGATTCTCACGTCCCTCGATCATAAAAAGCCCGCCGCCGCGGGAACAGCGCTCGGGAGCGCCATAGCCGGTGCGTCGCGCGCGCTCCGTTCGCGCTCCCTCGTCGCCGTCATCTCGGACTTCCGCGCGACCGGCTACGAAAAGGCCCTCGGCATCCTCGCGCGCCGCCATGACGCGCTCGCGATCCGCGTCGTCTCTCCGGTCGATCTCGCCTTGCCGAACGCGGGATACGTACCGTTCGTCGATCCCGAGACGGGGCTTCGCGCGTCCTTCGCGACGGGGTCTTCGGGATTCCGCGAGCAATGGGAGCGCGAGTCCCAGGAATCGATCGACCGCTGGCGCCACGTGTGTGCGCGCCGCGGCGTCTCGCCGCTCGTCATATCGACCGAGGACGACGCCGCGCGAAACCTCGCGCTTTTCTTCTCGACCTATCGGCCGGGCGCAAGCCAGGCTCGCGCGTACCAGGGAGGCTCGCAATGACGGCGCGCTCGCGGTTCGCGCGCGGCCTCCGTTCGCTCATTGTTGCGCTCGCCTTGACGCTCCTCGTCGGCGCCCCCGGGCGTGCAGGCGAGGTCGGTCAAAAGGACGCGGGATCTAAAGCCGCCTTGCCCGGCGCGGGGATCCTCGTTCCGCGCGAGGTATTCGTCGGCGACTCGGCCGAGCTCAGTTTCACGACGGGCGCGTTTAACGCCGCGCTCGAGCCAGGCGCCGATGTTCTCGTTCCCTTAGGCGACGTCGCGGTTTCTTCCGACGCGACGATCGAGTCGGTAACCGCGCGGCGCGGCGAGTCCTCCACGACGGTCGTGATCCGCTTCGTACCCTGGACTCCCGGCCTTTTGAGGCTTCCCCCTTTTGCCCTGAAAAAAATCCGCGTCGTGCCCCCGCCGGTCCGCATCTCGTCGCTCGCGGAGAAGACCGGGCAAACGGCGCTCGACCCGCCGCGGTCGCCGCTTCTCGTGCCCGGAACGACGTTCGTGCTCTACGCGCTTTGCGCCGCCGGGATCGCCTGCCTCGCGTTCGCCGCGATCGCCTTCGCGCGCTTTAGGCGTTACCTCACGCTCAACGAGGGCCGCATTCGCTCCGGCAGGCGCACGAAGGTCGCGATGCGCGAGCTTAAGTACCTCGAGCGGCGGATTCATCGGACGGAGCCCGCCGAATGGTACGCGCTTTTTTCCGCGGCGCTTCGCCGCTATCTCGGCACGCTCCTTTCGGGAAACCCCTCATGCTTGCTTTCGTCGACCTCGCGCGAGATCGACGAGGCGTTTTCAACCGCGTTCCGCCCTCGCGCGACGGGGGAGGGAAACTCCCAAGCCCTTATCGACGCCGCGCTCGCGCGCTCGGGCGCGCTCCTTTCCGGCATCGACTCGATACGCTTCAGCGGGCGCGCGTCGGCCGACTCGCGCCAAGCGGACGTGGCTGAGGCCCGGGCGCTCGTGCTTGCGCTCGAGGAAACCGTCGGCGCGGCGAAAGACGCGCGGGAGGCGACCTGATGGTTAGCTTTGAGCGTCCCCTCTATCTTTTTCTCTCGCTCCTCATCCCCCTTTTCTTTTTCCTTCGCCGCTCGGGCGCCTTGGGGCGGATTGAGTTCCCGCTCACGCTCGGCGACT
>DAOPYF010000115.1:0-7945 GCA_035352735.1 Treponemataceae bacterium
GACGCGCGCGCGGACTTCGTCGATGACCGCTTCGTATTTTCCCTCGAGCGCCTGGCGGTTTTTTGAGAGCGCGTTCACGTATTCGGGGTCTTGGTGGAGGTCGAGCGGGATGTTCTGGCCGTAGCGCTTGGCGATTTCCTGCTGTTTGGCGCGGAGGCGCGGCATGAACTGCTGCTCGAGCGCCTTGAGGAGTCCGTCGAGCTCTTTTAGATACTGTCCGAGGATCTGGGATACCTGGCCGAAGAGCTGGGCGTTCCCTTTTCCGGGGAGCGCGGCCTCGAGGCCCGCACCGATGAGGGTGACTTTGTCGATATCGGCTTCCGCGGCGGGGAGGTGAAGGCTCGCGAGGAGGATGGATACCATTCCCTCGATGACCATCTGTCGGTGTTCGTCGTCCTTTCCCTCGAGGGCGGCGGTAAGGGTCACAGTGTCGCGGTTCGAGAGGAAGTCGCCGGCGGCTTTTTTCCCGGAGTTTTTGAGGTCGCGGTGGTCGGCGCTTTTCGGGTCGCCCTCGATATGGGCGGTTTTCTCAAGCGCGATGTCTAATGCCGATCTGATTTGTCCCATGGGGTGCCTCCTTGTAGCCTACGAACATACTATACATCCCTTCTCGGTCAGGATGCAATCGACGGGGATGTCGTGGCTTTCGACGGGGACCGTTTCGACGATTTGAAAGGAGTGGCAGGCGCCGATGAGGAGGATGCGCCGCCGCTCAACCGCGTTTTCCGCGAGGAATTGGGTGAGGAACCGGTCGTAGTAGCCCGCGCCGCGCCCGAGCCGGTCGCCCGAGCGGGAGAAGGCGAGGGCGGGCACGAGGATCACGACGGGGAAGGCTTCGGGCCCGAGGGCGCCCGGCCAGAGCTTCGGGGCGGTTTCGAGCGGTTCGCGGATGCCGTACGCGCCGGTTTTGAAGGGTCCTTGTGATCCGCCGATCGCGCGGAACTCAAGGTGTCCTTCGGAGACGACTGAGGGGGCTGCGACGGAGATTCCGCGCGCGATCGCGTCGTCGATGAGGGCGGCGGCGTCGATTTCGCCTGAGTGCGCGAGGTAGGCAAAGAGGGTTTTCGTTCCTTTCGGGATGAAGGGTTCGTCTTCGCCGACGGGGAGGATGATTTCCCCGCGCGGGGCTGATAGCCGCCGCCGCATTTCGCGCCGCAATTCCGCCTTCACGATTCTTCCCCTGATTCCTTTTCGAGGAGTTCCCGGTACTGTTCCTTAAGGATGATGACGCAGTCCGTTTTGCTCGCGTTTCCCCGGACGATGTCCTCGGCGAGGGCATGGCAGTTGGGCGCGCCGCAGCAGCCGCAGTCGAGCCCGGGAAGGCTTTCGCTGATCGCCTCCATCTCTTCCATCATCGATAGCGCCTTTTGGTAGTCGCCGTCGAGGAGGAGCGCCGGCCTAGCGGGGAAGGGCTTCGCGCGGAGGCAGGTTTCGCCTGGTGAGGCGGATGAGTCTCCGCGAGAGTCTACTACGCTTTTTGCTGTTGTTTCCCCGCGCGGAGCCGCGCTCTTGAGATCCGTTTCGCGGTTTTTGAGCGAATGCCGGGCGAGCGAGACGTTCTCGACGGCGAGCGGCCCGCCGACGCAGCCGCCGACGCAGGCCATGAGCTCGAGGAGGTCGATGCTTTTAAGCTTTCCGTCCTCTACCGCTTCGAGGATGCGCGCGCACTGGTCCATTCCGTCGACGGCGAGCCACCGGATCTCCCCTTCGCCGACGGTCGCCTCGGCCTCGCCCCCGGCGCGGCCCCACGCGATCTCTCGGGCGAGGCTCGGGATGGTTGGAATGACCGGGGTGTCCGGGGACGCTTTCCGCAGTTCGGCCGTCGGGGCTTCGCTCGCGCGCGGGTCTTCATTCTGCTTTTTCGTTTTGACGAGCGCGGCGAGGAGCGGAAGATGGATGTCCTTCATGCTGAAGACCCCGTCGATCGCCGAGCTTTCGTCCCCGATCGGGGCTTTCGCCTCGGTGATCTTCCCCGCGCAGGGGGAGATGAAAAAGCAACCGACGTTCTTTTTATCGGGATGCTCGCGCCGGGCTTCCTTTTTCGCGAGGCGGCCGGCGAGCTCCATCGGCGCGATGATCGGAGCGATATGGCCGAGCAGGGTCGGAAAGCGCACTTGGATGACCTTCACGATGGTCGGGCAGCTCGAGGAGATAAGCGGGCGGGGAAGGTCGGGATGGCGGGCACGGTCGAGGAGGTCGCGCGCGGTGGCCGCGATGGCGGGCGTCGCGCGGGAGACGGGATAGACCGCGTCGAAGCCGATCTCGAGGAGGGCCGCGTGGATGGCCTCGACGGTAAAGCGCTCGGAAAACTGGCCGTAGAGCGAGGGCGCGGGGAGCGCGACCTTCCAGTCGAAGCGGGAGAACTCCCCTGAGCCCGATAGCTCGGCGAGCGCGTCCGCGCGGGCCATCTTAGCGCGGTTGGGGCAGCGCCTGATGCACTCGCCGCAGTCGATGCAGCGCTCGGCGAGGATGCGCGCCTTTCCGTCCCGCACGCGGATCGCCTCGACGGGGCAGGTCGTCACGCAGACCGTGCAGCCCTTGCATGCCTCCTCGTCGAGAATGACCGAATGGAAACGCTTCGCGTCCTTGTCGCCCATCATGCCCCCGGTATCAGTATCTTCATGGTGACGGTGGTTCCCTTGCCAACCGCCGTATCGATAACCATCTCGTCTGAGTTTCGTTTCATGTTCGTGAGCCCCATGCCCGCGCCGAAGCCGAGTTCGCGGATTGCCTCGGGGGCGGTCGAGTAGCCGTCCTGCATGGCGAGCTCGAGGTCCGCGATTCCCGGCCCATGATCGCTCATCACGATCGTGATTTGCCCGGGGTCGATCTCGATATCCGCCACTCCGCCGCCGGCGTGCACGACCATGTTGATCTCGGCCTCGTACATCGCCACCGCGGTTCGCTTGATCGTCTCGGGGGGGATTCCCAGGCGCTGGAGGATCTTCTTCATTTCGGACGACGCGTTCCCCGCGCGGGAGAAGTCGTCGCCGCTGACCGCAAAGTGGTACGTCACCCGAGGGTTTCCGTCCGCTACTCGATCTTCCGGACGCCGCCCTGCCGGACGCCCGCTTGGTAGAGCTTTCCGCAGGCGAGGTACATGGGGAGCTTCGTCCTGAGGAGGACGATGCCGTTCTCCTTCGCCATCTCGATCATCTCCTCGCTCGGCGCCTTGCCGCGCACGAAGCAGATCGCCTGGATGTCCATGAGCATGGCCGTTCGGACGACCTGGACGTTGATGAGTCCGGTAAGGAGGAGCACCTGGTCCTTCACGAAGGCCATGACGTCGCTCATAAGGTCGGCGCCGCACGCCGAAAGGATCTCGACGCCGTCGCGGCCGGTACCCTCGACGACCTCCGCCTCGATTGCGCTTTGCGCTTCAAGAATTGTCATGGGGAAAGGATAGCATGCTTATCGGGTCGCGTAAAGATTTTCAAGGTCGGGGGGGCGTATGACGGGAGAACGCAGTATGCGGCGTTTAGGGCAGAACGCCGCGTGCTGTGAAGGACGCGGGGGGTAGCGCGGAACTCGGCATGCGTGCTAACACTCCGCGAGGTTCTGCGCAATTCGCGGCGTTCAGCGGTCACGCCCGCGGCCTAGCTTTCGCCCGTGTCGGCGCTATCCCCTGCAGGCCAGCTGCCGGAGGGTCAGGTCGGCGACGACGAGGGCGGTCATCGACTCGATGACCGGGACGATGCGCGGGCAGAGGCACACGTCGTGCCTGCCGTGAATCGCCATGTCGCACTCGGCGCCCGAGATATCGATCGTTTTTTGGGGTAGGCTGATCGAGGGAACGGGCTTGATCGCGGCGTTGAAGCGGATCTCCGCCCCGGTCGAGATGCCGCCGAGGATGCCCCCCGCGTGGTTGCTCGAGAACTCCGCCGTTCCCGAAGGCGCGCGCATCGGGTCGTTCCATTCGCTTCCGAGCATGCGGGCGCTGTGGAATCCCGCGCCGAACTCGATGCCCTTGACCGCGCCGATCGAAAGGATCGCCCGCGCGAGCTCTGCGTCGAGCTTCTCGAATACCGGCTCGCCGATCCCCGCGGGGACGCCCGAGACGGCGCAGGTCACGATGCCGCCGGCGCTGTCGCCCGCTTTTTTGAGTTCGATGATCCGCGCGAGCATCCGTTCGGCCGCCGCGCTGTCGCACGCGCGGAATTGGTTTTTCTCGATAGCGGTCGCGTCGAAGGTCTCGCACGCGATGCCCGCGGCCTCAGCGGTCCAGGCGAGGACGGATATCCCCTTTGAGGCGAGGTAGGCCTTCGCGATCGCGCCCGCGGCGACGCGCGCGGCGGTCTCGCGGCCGGAGGACCTGCCGCCGCCGCGATAGTCGCGAACGCCGTATTTTTCGAAATAGGTATAGTCGGCGTGTCCGGGACGGAACTTCGTCGCGATGTCGCCGTAGTCTTCGGATTTTTGGTTCGTGTTGCGGATGACGACCGCGATCGGGGTGCCGGTCGTGCGGCCCTCGAATACCCCGGAAAGGATCTCGCACGCGTCGGCCTCTTTCCGCGCCGTCGAGGCGGGATTGAGCTTGCCGTCGCGCGGGAGGCCGTCTGAGGTTTCGGCGTGGGCGCCGGGTCTCCTCCGGTCGAGCTCCTTTTGGATGACGGGCTCTGCGAGCGGTATGCCGGGTGGGCATCCGTCGACGACGACGCCGAGCGCCGCGCCGTGGCTTTCGCCGAAGGTCGTGATCCTAAAAAGCGTTCCGAAGGTGCTTCCGCCCATGCCTTTCTACTCTCCCTTTTCGCGTTTCTTGCGGGTGTCCTCGGCCTTGCGGCTGATGCGGTTCCACACCGACGAGAGTCCCATCGCCTTCTTGGCGAGCGAGAGGGTCTCGCGCGCTTCCTCGCGCATCTTGAGGGTTCCGTTGTAGATGATCTCGTCGACGAGGCCAGCCTGGCCCTCGTACTTCGCGCGTCGCTCGCGGATCGGGTCGAGGAAGTTGTTGATCGCGACGGCCAGCTTCTGCTTGACCTCGACGTCGCCGACCTTGCCGACGAGATAGCGGGCCTTGAGGTCCTCGATCTCCGCCTTGTTCGGGTTAAACGCGTCGTGATAGATAAAGACGGGGTTTCCCTCGACGCGGCCGGGCACGTCGGCGCTCGTCCGGTTCGGGTCGGTAAACATCCCGTTCACCTTCTTCACGACCGTCTTCGCGTCGTCCGAGAGGAAGATCGCGTTGCCGAGGCTCTTCGACATCTTGGCCTGACCGTCGGTCCCGACGAGCGAGCCGAAGTCCGAGACCATCACCTCGGGCACGGGAAAGACCTCTCCGTACATGAAGTTAAAGCGCTTGGCGATCTCTCGGGTAAGCTCGACGTGGGCCTCGTTGTCCTTGCCGACGGGGACGAGGTGCGAGCGGCACATGAGGATGTCCGCTGCCTGGAGCACCGGGTAGCCGAGGAGGCCGAAGGGGCATTCCGTCAGGTTCGCGTTTTTCGCCATCTCCTTGATCGACGGGACGCGCTGGAGGCGCGGGACGGTGACGAGGTCGTTAAAGAAGAGGCAAAGTTCGGTGACCTCGGGAACGGCCGACTGCAAATAGATCGTCGACTTCTCGGGATCGATCCCGCAGGCGAGGTAGTCGAGGACCATCTCGCGCACGTTCGTCGCGAGCTCTTCGATATGCTCTTTCTCGGGCTTCGTCGTGAGGGTGTGGAGGTCGGCTATGATGAAGAAACACTCGTATTCGTCCTGGAGGCGGACGCGGTTTGAAATCGAACCGACGTAGTGACCCAAATGGAGGCGGCCGGTCGGTCTGTCTCCGGTAAGAATTCGTTTCTTGGCGTTATTATTCATAGTAACGGAATAGTAACATCTGAGGGGGCACCGTATCAAGCGGCGAATGATCGGAAGGGTCAGACCCTAAGAGATGAGGGTCTGACCCTAAGGAAATTCGTCGATGAGTCGGGGCTACAAGCGTAAGCCAGGGAGGTGGAGGTCCGATGATATCGTCACGACAATTGCGGTGATAATAGAGTCCTCCCCATTTCCATGACTCTGAACGATCAATGAGACATGCTCGAACGGGATTTGCGTCAATATACTCAATTGTGTGGATCAGATCGCCAAGCCCGATAATAGGACGCGAGAAATAACGGCTACCCCAAACCGACCCCCAAGTTGTGAAAACTCGGTTGTAATTCATGGAATATACGCCTAAAAGCCATTGCATACAGGCGCTCAAATTCGAATCTTTGAGTGGCTGCAACACCAGATGGATATGATTGTTCATCACCATGAAATCGATTATTTCGCAATCGTGTTTCTCGCGCATTCGAGCCAGCTGCTCAATAAACAGGTCCTTTGCGATAGCCGACTCAAGATACCGATCCTTGTGATTTGCCCGGGAGGTGATATGATACATTGCCCCTGGAACGATAAAGCGTGTTGTCCTCATTCCCCGTTATACGCCGATATATGAGGTTTTGCCCGAAATAGGGTCAGACCCTTAGTTGATGGGGTCTGACCCTTAGCTCGTCCTTGTAAACCCAGCCTCGTTTTCCGCCGATATTTCGAGTATGAAGAAAACGTCTTGCGCGCTTATCTTTGCGCTCTTTGCCCTCGTGGCGGCGTCGGCCGTCGACCTTTCGGTCGATAAGGGCGACGTGCTCATTATCCAGAGCCCCGAGGGGGGGTATCACCTGTATATCAAGAAGAAGGCCGACATCGCGTCGGTGCTCCTCACCGAGACGACGAAGGACCCCGCGCTCAAGGAGTCGAATTACGCGTATCGCGCTCCCGAATGGAACGCGATCAACGGCGACGAGAAGCGGCTTCTGTCGGGTTCGTTCATTCCCCCGGAGAAGAAGCTCTGGAGTCTTATCGACTCGACCCCGGAAAAGGATACCCCGATCGGCGAGGCCTTTCATATCTGGATTCCCTACGTTCTCCAGTACGGCTATTCGTGGTCGCGTAACGGCGAGATCGAGATCCGCGACGGGACGTTCATTAATATCCGCGCGTTCGCGAAGCCCTACGGGGATTACTCGGGCGCGTTTGCCGACAATCCCTTTAAGATTCAAGTGACCCAAAAGCCCGTCGCGCGCCCGCTTCCGCCCGTGCCGGCGCCCGTGGCGCCGCCGCCTGAGCCTGAACCTCCTGCCCCGCCGCCTGAACCTCCGGCGAACGTCGAATACATGAAGGACACGGTCTCGAGTTTCTCCTCGCTCGCGGAGGTTTCGAAGGGTCGGACGCTCTATGCGAAAGGGCCCGATGACATCGTGCCGCTTATCCGCTCGGTCCTCGTCCCGCCGGGGAATAAGTCGCTCGACCTCACCTTCGTAATCGACGCGACCGAGAGCATGACGGACGATATCGAAAAGGTGCGAAAGATGATCATCCCGGAGCTCGATAGCTGCCTTGCGGGATATCCCGCGTGGCGATTGAGCCTCGTTCTCTACAAGGACTACGACGAGGATTTCCTCGTGAAGCGCGCGTGTATCTTTACCGAGGACCTCGCGACCTTCAAGAAGGCGCTCGCCTCGTTCCGCGTCCAAGGCGGTCGCGATATCCCCGAGGCGGTGTACGAGGCCCTCGACGGCGCGCTCGCGCTTCCGTGGAACCCCGAAGCCGACCGAAAGATCATCCTCATCGGCGACGCGCCCCCGCATCCGAAGCCGCGCGGCACGGTGACCAAGGAGTCGGTCGAGGCCGCCGCCCGCGAGCTGGGCGTCCAGGTGAACGTAATCATCCTTCCGCACGGCGAGACCTACTGATCAGGGATTCACCCGCGCGGGATGCGACGCAGCATGCGGCGTGAATCCTCGCGCGGGATGCGACGCAGCATGCAGCGTAAACCCTCGCGCGGGATGCGACGACGCAGCATGTAGCGTAAACCTTCGCGCATGAAGCGACGCCACAGCATGCGGCGTCAACCGCCGCGCCGGATGCGACGACGCAGCATGCAGCGTGATCTGTCGCGCGTGAAGCGACGCCACAG
>DAOPYF010000116.1:0-7902 GCA_035352735.1 Treponemataceae bacterium
CGGTGCCGCGAGCGTGGGCGACTTCGTGTCGCTCTGCGCGTAGAACGCTGGCGAGATGACGCGATTGATCGCGATAAAGTAAAGCCCCGCTATGTGCCAGGTAAAGGCGGAGAGTGTCAGCGCCACCGAGTCGTCCGCGAAATTCCGCGATTTGAAGAGAAGCGTGATCAGTCCCTTACCCGAGACCAGGGAATAGAAGGTCACCGGTATCATGATGAGCGCGATGATGTTCATCGACCGGGCGAGCAGTTTGTTGAAGCCCTCCCATTCCTCCCGGGCCGCGAGCCCGGAAAGGTCTGGCAGGATGATCGTCCCGATCGTCACCGCGAAGATCCCGAGAAGGAGTTCCTGGAGGCGGAGCGAGTACTGAAGGCTCGACACGACGCCCGCGCCCGCGTTTCCCGCGAGCATCGACGACACGAGATCGTTCAGCTGATAGGCGGCCATGCCGAGAATCGTCGGCCCGATGAGCCTAAGGACCGTCTTCGTGCCGGGATTCGAGAATGCGCGCTTAAGCGGTACGACGCCAAGCCTGAACCCGTTCTTAACTATGAACGGTAACTGGAAAACCGCCTGCGCGATTCCTCCGAGAAGCACGCCGACGGCCATCGCGCGCGCCGGGTTTTCCATGAACGGCGCCAGGAGGTATGTGCATCCGATGATGATTATGTTGAAGAGGATCGGCGTGAAGCCCGAGGGTGAGAAGCTTCTGACGCTGTTGAGGAGTCCCTGGAAGAAGGCCGCGATGGAGATTACCGCGAGGTAGGGGAACATGATTCGCGTCAGCAGCACGGTCTCGGATGTGCTCGTCCCGAAGAACGGTATGATGAGCGGAGTGATGGCGATGCCGACCACGACGGTAATCGTCGTCACGAAGGACAGGAACGTGAAGGTCGCGGAAACGAACTCGTCGGTGTCCTTTTTTCCTTTTTGATCGATATATCGCCTCAGGGTCGGCACGAAGGCGACGGAAACGCTGCCCTCGGCGAATAGCCTGCGCAAGAGGTTGGGTATCATGAAGGCGATGGTGAAGGCGTCGGAGAGCGCGCTTGTGCCCAGAAACGCCGCCTTGGTCATCTCCCGGATCAGGCCAAGCACGCGCGAAAGCATGGTCAGGACCGTGAGCCGCGACCCGCTTTTCAACATTGATTTGCTCATTTACGCATGAGATTAGCATACTATGAGAGCCTCGGGGAAGCGGCCCCGGGCGCTCGCCGGGTACCCGCCGGCACCTCCTGAGCGAGTCTTGAATCGGAGCCGTTTCTGTGTCATCATGCCCCATATGACACATAGCACAGTTATTCGGATCGGTATCGACGTTGGCTCGACCACCGTCAAAGTCGTCGCCATGGGCGAGGACGAGTCGATCCTCTACAGCAAGTACGAGCGCCATCGCGCCGATATCCGCAGCACCATCATTTCCGTCGTAGACCAAGCCCTTGATTCAATAGAAAAGACGTTCGTCGGTAAAGCCGAGCAGCCCCTCCTCAGCGTGAAAGTGACGGGCTCGGGCGGGCTTTCCGTGTCGCATTGGCTTTCGGTGCCGTTCATCCAGGAGGTCGTCGCCTCGACGACCGCCGTGCGCAAAATGATCCCGAAGACCGACGTCGTCATCGAGCTCGGCGGCGAGGACGCGAAGATCACGTACTTCTCCGACGGCGTGGAGCAGCGCATGAACGGCACCTGCGCCGGCGGCACGGGCGCGTTCATCGACCAGATGGCCGCCCTGCTCGACACCGACGCCGACGGCCTCAATACCCTCGCGAAGGGCGCTACCATTATTTACCCGATCGCCGCGCGCTGCGGCGTTTTCGCCAAGACCGACATCCAGCCCCTGATCAACGAGGGCGCCCGGAAAGAGGACATCGCGGCGAGCATCTATCAGGCGGTCGTCAGTCAGACGATTTCCGGGCTCGCGTGCGGAAAGCCCATACGCGGCCACGTCGCGTTCCTCGGCGGGCCGCTCCACTTTATGGATCAACTCCGGCACCGCTTCATCGAGACCCTCAAGCTGAAGGGCGACGAGATCATCGTCCCCGACAACTCCCAGCTCTTCGTCGCCGCCGGCGCCGCGTTCTCCGCGTCCTTGCCGGAGGCCGGCTCCCTTACCGTCGCCGACGACGGACGAACGGCTACCGCGCGCTCGTCGACCGGCGAGGCCTTTAACCTCGCTTCCATCGAGGCCCTTCGCGACGGCCTTAAATCCCTCGTGAACGCAGAGATGAACGAAGTCCAGCGGCTCGAGCCCCTGTTCGCCAACGAGAAAGAACTCGAGGAGTTCCGGGTCAGGCATGCCTCCGAGATGGCGGCCTCGGCCGACCTCGATACCGTCAAGGGTCCCGTGTTCCTCGGGCTCGACGCGGGCTCCACGACCACCAAGGCCGTCCTCGTCGACCAGCTCGGCCGGATCCTGTGGCGCTTTTACGACATCAACGGCGGCAATCCCGTCGACCTCGCGGTGCGCGTGCTCAAGGACCTGTACCGCAGGCTTCCCGCTGGCGTGCGCATCGCGCGCTCGTGCTCGACCGGCTACGGCGAGGCCCTGTTCCAGGCGGCGCTCGGCGTCGACTCGGGCGAGGTCGAGACGATCGCGCACTACCGCGCCGCGGATTTCTTCGTCCCCGGCGTCGAGTTCCTCCTCGACATCGGCGGCCAGGACATGAAGTGCCTCCGCATGAAAAACGGTGCGATCACCTCGATACAGCTCAACGAGGCGTGCTCCTCGGGCTGCGGCAGCTTCCTCGACAACTTCGCCCGCTCGCTCGGGCTCGACATCCAGACCTTCTCGAACAAGGCCCTCCTCGCGCAAAAGCCCGTGGACCTCGGGAGCCGCTGCACGGTCTTCATGAACAGCCGCGTCAAGCAGGCTCAGAAGGAAGGCGCGTCGGTCGGCGACATCTCCGCCGGGCTTTCGTACTCGGTCATCAAGAACGCGCTCTTCAAGGTCATCAAGCTCCGCGACGCCTCCGCGATCGGCGAGAAGGTCGTCGTGCAGGGAGGTACCTTCAATAACGACGCGGTCCTCCGCGCCTTCGAGAAGATCTCCGGGCGCAACGTCTTCCGCCCCGACGTCGCCGGGCTCATGGGCGCCTACGGCGCGGCCCTCATCGCGCTCGACCAGTGGCGGGATTCGGGAAAGCCCGCCGACGCGCGGACCGGGCTCGCGACCCCGGAGCAGCTCGAGAGCTTCAAGGTCGACCTCGAGCTTCGCCGCTGCGGCAAGTGCTCGAATAACTGCCTCCTGACGATCAACACCTTTACCGCCGGCGTTTCGACGGCGGGTCCCGTCGAGCAGATGGTCGCGCCCCCGAGGCGCTTCATCACCGGCAACCGGTGCGAGAAGGGCCTCGAGATAGACCTCTCGGCGAAGCCCGTCAAGGGCGACGTCAACCACGCGGACAACCGCGGTGCGGCCGTGATCGCGGAGCAGAACGACGAGCCCGTCGGGAAGGAAAAGCCCGGCAAGGCGCCGGTGCCGAACCTCTTCGACTGGAAATACAGGCGGCTCTTCCGCTACAAACCGCTCCTCGCGGCGCAGGCTCCCCGCGGCGACGTGGGCATCCCGCGCGTCCTCAACATGTACGAGAACTACCCGTTCTGGTTCACCTTCTTCACGAAGCTCGGTTTCCGCGTCAGGCTCTCGCCGCGCTCGAGCCGCCACGTCTACGAGCTCGGCCTCGAGTCGATCCCGTCGGAGTCGGTGTGCTATCCCGGAAAGATCAGCCATGGCCACGTCGAGGCCCTTCTCGACGCCGGCGTGAAGTTCATCTTCTACCCGTGCGCGCCGTTCGAGAAGATCGAGGACCCGGGCGTCGGTAACCATTATAACTGCCCGATCGTCACGAGCTATCCCGAGGTTCTCCGCAATAACATGGACGCCCTCCGACAGGACGGCTCGGTCACGTTCATGAACCCCTTCCTCCCGATCGACGACGAGAAACGCCTCGCCGAGCGCCTCTTCGAGGAGCTTGGGGACAAGTTCTCCCTTTCCGCCCGCGAGATCGTGGACGCCGTGCGCGCCGCGTGGAACGAGCAGGAATCCTTCCGCGACGAGACCGCGAAGAAGGGCGAGGAGACCGTCGCCGAGCTCCATGAGCGCGGCATCAAGGGCATCGTCCTCGCGGGCCGCCCGTATCACCTTGACCCCGAGATTAACCACGGAATCCCGGAGCTCCTCACGGGGCTTGGGCTCGCGGTCCTCACCGAGGACTCCGTCGCCCACCTCGGCAACATCGAGCGCCCGCTCCGCATCGTCGACCAATGGACCTACCATAACCGGCTCTACCGCGCCGCGCAGTACGTGACGACGAACAGGGACCTCGAGCTCGTGCAGCTCACGAGCTTTGGCTGCGGGCTCGACGCGGTCACGTCCGACCAGGTGCAGGAAATACTCGACGCAAAAGGCCGCATGTACACCCTCGTTAAGATCGACGAGGGCTCGAACCTCGGCGCCGTGCGCATCCGCATGCGAAGCCTCATCGCGGCGATCCGCGAGCGCGACCGCAACGAGACGCAGGCGAAGGTGAAATCCTCCGCGAGCAAGCGCGTCGTCTTCACCAAGGAGATGAAGAAGCGCTTCACGATACTCGCGCCGCAGATGTCGCCGATCCATTTCCGCATCCTGCAGCACGCGTTCGCGTACTCGGGCTTCAATTTCGTCATCCTTCCTGACGTCGACACGAAGGCGGTGGACACCGGCCTGCAGTACGTCAACAACGACGCCTGCTACCCGTCCATCATCGTCGCGGGCCAGATGATCTCCGCGCTGAAGTCGGGCGAGTACGACCTCGACAAGGTCGCGCTGCTCATCACCCAGACCGGCGGCGGCTGCCGCGCGACGAACTACATCGGCTTTATCAGACGCGCCCTATCGGACATCGGCTGGGGCCACATCCCGGTCATCTCCCTCTCGGCCCAGTCGCTCGAGAAGAACCCGGGCTTTAATATCACGCCCGCGCTCCTTCACCGCGCGATGATGGCCGTCATGGTCGGCGACCTTCTGATGCGTGTGCTCTACCGCACGCGTCCGTACGAGGCGACCCCCGGATCGGCGAACGCCCTGTACGAGAAATATAACGCGCGCGCGGTCGAGCAGATCAAGTCGCTGTCGATCGGCGGGTATAATCGGCTCGTGCGCGACATCGTGCGGGACTTCGACGCCCTGCCGCTTCGCGACGTCCATAAGCCGCGCGTCGGCGTCGTCGGCGAGATTCTCGTCAAGTTCCACCCGACGGCGAACAACGACATCTTCGGGCTCATCGAGTCCGAGGGCGCCGAGTGCGTCGTGCCGGATCTCGCTGACTTTCTGTTCTACTCGTTCATCAACGGCGTCTATAAATACCAGAAGCTCGCCTTCCCGAAATCCGCGGAACGCAACGCCCATCTCTTGGTGTGGTTCCTCGAACTGTACCGCGGCGAGATCAAGAAGCAGCTTCGGAAGAGCCGCAGGTTCCTGCCGCCCGAGTCGATCTACCGGCTTAGGGAAGGGGTCGACGACATCGTGCAGCTCGGCAACATGACGGGAGAGGGATGGTTCCTCACTGCCGAGATGATCGAGCTCATCCATACTGGAGTGCCGAGCATCGCGTGCGTGCAACCGTTCGCGTGCCTGCCGAACCACGTTACGGGAAAGGGAATGATCAAGGAGCTGAGGCGCCGTTTCCCCGGCTCGAACATCGCCGCGATCGACTACGACCCGGGCGCGAGCGAGGTTAACCAGCTGAACCGCATCAAGCTCCTGCTCGCCAACGCCCCGATCGGGTCCCATCCCGACGAGACGAAGGCGGGGAACTGAAGATGAATTGCACTGAGCATCGGAAGAACGGGGTTTCGGTTCTTGAGGTCGACGACCCTGATTTTATGATCAACAAGCCCCAGGACCTTCTGGACCTGATTTCCGATTATTCGATCAAGAAAATCATCGTCCGGAAGGAAAACGTCAACGAGGACTTCTTTGACCTGAAGACCGGCATGGCCGGGGATATTCTGCAGAAAGCCAGCTCTTACCGGATTTATCTCGGCATCGTCGGGGACTTCAGCGGGATTGACAGTCAGAGCTTTCGAGATTTTATCTACGAAAGCAACCGGACCAAGCAGATCGTCTTCAAGGAGACGGTGAATGAAGTCCTGAGGGTTTTCTGCCGATAATCGACAATGAAATGAAAACCTTCCCTAAATCGCTCCTCGTCGCGGCCCTCGTCATATCGATCGCTCAAGTACGCCTTGCGGCGGTCGTTCCCTCCGCGGATTATCCCGAGTCCGCAAGTCCCCGCGCCGGCGTGTTCGACTCCTGGCTCGGTCTCGAGCTGGATCGGTTGATCGCGCTGAAAAGCGAAACCCTCGCGAACGCCCTAGGGGACGAGTTTACGATAGCCCAAAAAAAAGACGCGAAGGCGGGGACCGTGACGATATCGGTCACGCCGAAGGTCACCGAGGGCGATCAGGGCACCTGGCGCCTTACCCGAAGCCTTACCGACGGGAAGCCGCTTTCCATTCGCGTGTATCCGGTTAAGGATTCTTCCATATGGATTACTTTGCGCCCCGACGGTCCCGATCCGGAACGCGGGAAAACCCTGCTTACGCTGACGATCTACGGCGCCGACGCGATTAGCGACGTGCCTTTGGGCTTTCCCTTCGTTCGAATGTACGTCATGCCGCTCGCGACGATCGTGTCCCAGTCGAAAAACTCGATAGAGTGGGGCCTCTTAACCCCCGACCCGTACGCATATGCCTCCGTACTTCCCTCGATCGAGGCCATTCGAGAGGGACTTCCCTCGCTCGTCTATCTAGACGACGGCTGCTTTAACGAGCGAGGCGAGCCCGTGTATATCGAGACCGGTTTGCCCCAGGATAACGAGGCGGTGTTTCGTGCCGCCGCAAAGGGCCAGGATCGATCCGCCCTTTCAGGCGGCGTAAACTGTTCGGGCTTCGCCAAATGGCTTGTTGACGGAATCGTCCGTCCCGCCACCGGCGGCAATCTATTCATCGCGCCCCTGAAGGAGCAAACATCCTCGCCCGAGACCCTTTTTACCGAGCCGTACCGCGAATCCCGCGACCTCTTTTTCGCCCTTGATTGGACGAGGAATCTCGCGTCCGCGGCGGCGAGCCTTTCGAGCGGACGGACGGTCAAGCCGGACGCCTCTGGGGTCGACGTAATCGTCTCGCGACTGCCGGGAATCACTCCCCACTCGAAGGACGTTGGCTATCGCGTTAGGGATCTCGCGCCCATCCTGTATTATCTCGCGTCGAAGGAACCCGGTCATTTCTATCTTGGGGCCGAAAGCCGCGAGCGCGGGGATCCTCCGCTTAGGCAGTATCATCACATTGCCGCGTTCTTCCCTTATTTTGACGGGAACGGGCGGTTTACCGTCGCGGTTTTTGAAAGCGCGCGCGAGTCCACGCTCGGTGCCCATATCTCGCAAAATTCCGACGCCTGGGTCAATCTCGTCAGAATCAGGCTTCCCGAACAGGGGTATTTCCTTCCCTGATATCGTGTTACTATTCTCTCCCTTAATGATTTAAACTTATCGAGGATGCGCAAAGTGACAGACAGACGGAGTTTTTTCTTCCGAATATCCGCGTCGTTGGCGATCGGGTTCCTCATGGCCCCGCTTTGCGCGTTGACGCCCCGCGAGGCATTGGACGTCGCGCGCGCCGCCAAGGACCCCACCGAGGCCACAAAGATACTTTCATCGGCACTGCCCGCCGCGGGAGAGCTGCGTCCCTGGTTTCTGCTCGACCTTGCCCAATACGCGGGTGAGTCCGGTAAATGGGAAGAATCCCTCGCGCGGAGCCAGGAGCTCCAGTCGATGACCCTTCCCCCCGAGATTCGGGATCACGCCGCCTGGTGGCTTTCGGAGGCCCTTGTTCGGCGCGGAAGGCAAAAAGAGGCGGCCGCGGCCT
>DAOPYF010000117.1:0-4389 GCA_035352735.1 Treponemataceae bacterium
ACCTCGCTGATATCCGCGTAGGGCATATCGTAAAAAAAATACATATCGACGCACGCGCGATAGCGCTCGGGGAGGGTCGTCAGCGCCTCGCGAATCGCCTCAAGCGAGCAATCCTTCAGGTGCGCGTCCTCGGGGTTATCCCCGGGATCGACGATCTCGAAATCCTCCGCGAGGGATGTGTACTCGCGCTTGCGCTTGACTGAGTTGATCGCCTGATTGTACGCGATCCGCATGAGCCACGTGGAAAACTGCGACTCGCCCCGAAAGGTCGCGAGGGAGACGTACACCTTCACGAGCACGTCCTGAACGAAGTCCTCGGCGTCGTCGGCGTTCCGGAAAAACCCGTACCCCAAGCCGAAGATCCGCTTGCGGTACTTCCCCGCGAGGGCGGCGAACGCGTCCTTGTTTCCGGCGATGGCGTCACGGCAGAGGGCTAGGTCCTCGGCGTTGCCTTTCCCCGATAGGTCAGTCTTGCCGATCAACGTTCTTACTGTCCGGGCGGGTCACGAAATAGAAGCCAATGAGGCTTCCCCCAAGCGCGAGGGGAATCAATCCCCCAAGCAGGGCGTAACTCACTCCTTCGAGCAACAGAAACAGCGCCGAAAGCACAAGCCCGCTGCCGCCGAGGAGGAACCCGGCAAGCAGCGAAAAGAGGTGGAGATCGAACGTGGGCTTTCTGTAGAGACCCGCCTCGATCTGCCTGACGATCTGGCGATGGCGCCAGAGTAGCCAGAAGAAAACCACGACCGCGCCCATGACGATCCCGACGATCGGGATAATCGATACGATTACTTGCGCGGCGGGCACTGCGTGCGCAGCACCGGTTGCATTCATACCATCCTCCTACCCATACCTGGACACGAAAGTCCGCGATGGGTTGCGTACGTTTCGACGGAATCGCCGTCATTCGATGACGAGATATTCCCCAAAATACACGGTATCGATCTTGCCGAGCGTGAAGCTCGAATTGATGCGCTCGATGAGCGCCCGCTTTACCCCCGCCTCGCCCAATGAGTCGATCTCGTCGATTTTTTTCGCGGCGAACCAATCGAGGATAGCGGTCCTGATCGCGCGGGTCTTGCTCACGATCTCCTCGCGAAAGGCGACGTCGTCGGCCGGATAGGGAAAGTACGGGGACACGACGACGGTTACCGGTTCCTTGTTGGCCGTTCGGGCGCGGAGGAGCCCAATATCGGAAAAGACCGCGGTCTTGCCCGCGGGATCCTGGGCCGCGATCGCCTCGGGAGAGGGGTCCGCCTTTTTGTCGGCGAAAAGAGTCCGGCTTGAGGGATCGCCCGTATGTCCCGCGCGCTGCCGGGCGCCCTTCCCCGCATGCCCGGTCGCGAACGCCCACGCGGTGACCGCGACGATGACAGCGAGCATGAGCGCGGCGACGACCGCGAGCGCGCGCGCGAGTATTTCCATCCCGGAACGTTCACTCATGTTTTTCCCCTTCATGGCCATCGGGCACGGCGAACTCCGCGAGCGAGGCGGCGAGGCGCCCCGCGGTTCGGGCGCGGAGGATGACCGCGTCGTCCTCGTACTCGATCGAGACGACGGAGCCCTCGCGATGGGCCGCGGCGACGAGATCCTGCCGGGACGCCGGCACGCGATAAAGCCGCTCGTCGCCCGAAAGGAGCGCGTCGAGCCGCGCGGTAAAATCCTCGAAGCCCTCGCGGGTTTTGGCGCTCACGAAGACGGCCTCGGGATACTCGGCCTTAAGGCGCGACCGGGTAAACTCGTCGAGCCTGTCCGCCTTATTGAGCGCGAGCAGCGTCGGTTCGCCGCCCGCCCCAACCTCGCCTAAGACCGCGCGCGTGGTTTCGAGCTGCATGGCGATCGCGGGATCCGAGGAATCGAGAACGAGGATGACGGCGTCGGCGAAGGCCGCTTCCTCGAGGGTCGCGTGGAATGCGTCCACGAGGCTGTGCGGCAAATTTCTGATAAAGCCGACGGTATCGGTGAGGAGCACGGCCTTTCCCGTCGGGAGCGTAAAACGCCGTGTGGTCGGGTCGAGGGTGGCGAAGAGCTTGTCCTCGGAAAGGACGCCCGCGCCGGTGAGGGCGTTGAGGAGGCTCGACTTCCCCACGTTCGTGTAGCCGACGATCGCGCACGAGGGCGCCGAAACGCGCTCGCGCCGCTTGCGCTGGGTCGCGCGGTCCTGGCGGACGGCCTTGAGGTCCTTTTTTATCAGGATGATGCGGTCTTGCACCCCGCGGCGGTCAAGCTCGAGCTGGGTTTCGCCCGAGCCCTTCGTGCCGTAGCGGCCGCCGCGCTGCCGCGAAAGCGCGGCATAGGTATGCGCGAGCCGGGGAAGGGAATATTCGAGCTTCGCGAGCTCGACTTGGAGCACGGCCTCGCGGGTTTGCGCGCGCGCGGCGAATATCCGGATGATGAGTTCCTGCCGGTCGAGGCAGGATCGTGCGGTAAGCTCGTCCCAGTTTCGCTGCTGGGTCGGGGAAATCTCGAAATCGAACACGATCTCGTCGGCCTCAAGCTCCTTCGCGTACGAGGAGATTTCCTCGGCCTTGCCGGAGCCCATGCCGTATTTCGGGGCGGGTTCCCATCGCCTGAGCACGATCGAGCCCACGACGGTAAGCCCCGCGGTTTCGGCGAGGCTCGCAAGCTCGCGCACGACGTCCTCGTCCGATACGACCCGGTCGTCTGTTTTCCCGACGAGCACGGCGCGAATGGGTTTTTGGCCCTCTTCCTCTAGATTGATCATCAGGACCACTATACACCAGGAATCCTAATGATTTAAAGCGAAGGAACCGATATAGTAATGACCGTTTCCCGCTTTTTCGGAGGATCCGTGCGGACAGCACCAAAAGTTGCGCTCAGTTTGTTATTTTCCATTCTTCTCTTCGCCGGCCTCGTGGTGGCCGCGTACGCGGGGCTTTTTAACGTCCTCGAAACGCGCTTCTACCAGCCGTCGGTCGTCAAGACGATGGAAACGCAACTGGCCTCCGTCGCCGATGCCCTTACGTCTTGGCACGAGGCGAACGCGAAGCGGTTTCAGACCTTCGTCTCCGACGAAGCGGTTAAGCGAAGCCTCCTCCCGAACCAGAGCGCCCAAGACATCACCGAGCGGGCGAACCTCGCCGGCGCGATGCTCGCCGAAATGCCGGGGGTCATCGGCATCCGAATCATCGACTCGGGCGACGCCTCGCCCGCGGGAGAGGCGGATACCGGGAAAAGGCGCGTTCACTTCAGTACCTTTAAGGAAGACGTCCTCAAAAAGGAAGACTTCCGGATCGTCTATGAATACTACGGCGCCGTTCCGGGAGATATCCCCGCGGGGGACCTCGCGATCCCTCCTGGCGCGGCAAGCCGCGTCGTGACGGACGCGGCGAACGACCGGTTCCTTTACTGCTTTCCCTTTTATGACGCCTACTCAACCCTCCGCGGCACCGCGGTTTTTTACGTTTCGGCGCGCGCGGCCGTGCAGAATCTCGTCGGGCTGAATCTCGTTCGCCTGAGCGACCGGCTCACCCTCGTCTCGAGCGCCGATCGCGCGACCTTCGGCGCCGTCTCCGGCATGCCGCGCGTCGGCGAATCGCTCCTTTCGGGCGCGATACTCGACCATTGGGGGCGCAGGGAACTCGCTGCCGGACGCATCATTGAAGGCGATAAAACGGGATGGGTTCTCCTTTCCCACGACGCGGGGCCCTATGGCTTCGTCGGCCAACTCGTCGAGGAATCCGCCTTCACCTTCTCCCGATCGGTAAGGGTCCTTTTCCTCTCGATCGGCTTTCTCACCATCTTCCTCGTCATCTTCCTCCTCTTTAACCTGCGGCAGGACAGCATGGTCGTCATCCGCTCCCGCATCAAGAAGTTCCAGGTGCGCCTCCTCGAGGAACTCCTCGAGAAAAGCGACGACGCGCAATGGGAGGAGATCGGGAAGAACCTCACGTACCGCAAGCACGATATCAGCGCCGAGATCAAGAAAGGCTTTGGCCGCCGGGTCACGAAAAAGCACGGCAAGGAAATCGACGCGCTGCTCGATAAAAGCTGGGAAGAGATCCTCGCCGCGATCGGCCGCCAGGAAAAGAAACGGAGCGCCATCGCGAGCGCGGACGATATCCGCCTCATGCTCGAGGAAGTTCTCCAAAACAACGCGATCTCGCTAAACCTCACCGGCGTTCCCGTCGCTCACGGGAAACCCGCCGCTGGCACCGCGAGCGCAACGACTGCCGCGGGCGCCGCGCGCCCATTGCCCAAGGCCGCGAAGGCCGCACCGTCGGCGAGCGAGCCCGCCGAGCTTGAAGAGGTTGAATCGCTCGAGGAGATCCCGGAAGCCGAGGCCGTCGAGGAAGTAGAGGCGCTCGACGAAATCGAGGAGGCCGAGCCCGTCGAGGAAGTCGAGGCGCTCGAGGAAATCGAAGAGGC
>DAOPYF010000117.1:4489-7864 GCA_035352735.1 Treponemataceae bacterium
GAGGAAATCGAAGAGGCAGAGGCCGTCGAGGAAATCGGCGAAGCCGAAGCGGTCGAGGAACTCGAACCGGCGCAAGAACCGAAACGAAGCGCTCACGCGCCTGAGATCATATCCGCGGACATCGCGCTCGCGCGCGAAGGCGAAGCGGCCGAACCCGTTGAGGAACTCGAGGAGCTCGAAGAACTCCCCGAGACCGAGGAAAGGGACAAGCCCGTCACCGCAGAAGCTACGCCTCGCGCGAAACCGGCGCCGTCACCCGAGGCGGGAACGATCGCCGAGGAGATCGCCGCCCTTGCGGAGACCGTCGGCCCGGCGGAGGAAAGCGCGTTCATCCCCTCGGACGAAGAAGGCTTCTACGCCATCGACATGGAAGCCGATCTCGGGACATCCGGGATCACCCTCGAGGAAGCCGAGCCCGCCGAAACTGAGCCCGCCGCGGAAGACGTCAACTATCTCGACGGGGAATGGGAGCCCGCGCTCCTTGAGGTCGCGACCGAAGAGGAGCTCACGCAGTTCATCGAAGAGGCGGTGCCGGACCACGTGCTCGTCTATAACTTCGAGGAAAAGCCCGAACTGGGAAACGGGTTAAAAACAGACGAAACCGCGCAAGAGGGAGAAGAGGCCCCAATCGTCGTCGAAAACCTCGACTTTACCTCGCTTGACGCAATCGATACTGATGGGGATGCAACGGAAGTGGACTACATCGATTCATTCATTCTTGGCGCGAGCGGATCCGCCGCGTGCGCGTTCGCGGAAGAACCCGCCATTGACCTCCTCGAGGTAATCGGCGAGGAAGAGCCGCATGACCTTCTCGAACTCATCGAGATGCCGGAACCCGGTGAGCAAGGCTCAATCGTGAGCGAGGACGGCCTCTTCGTCATCGCCCCGAAGCCCGAGCGAGCGATCGGCCCTTCGATCGATCCTGACTTTCAGGAACTCGTCGACTCCGTTCTCCAGTAAAGGTCACAGGCGCAATCGCGCGCCGCAAGAGGCTATCACGCGCAGTGACACTCGATCACGCGCCGCGAAGCGCGAGCACCTTGCGCGCGATCTCCGCGAACCCCGAGCCAAAGCGCGCGGTTGAGACCCACGCGGGTTTATCGGTCATCCGATCAATCCAGAGATCGACGTTCGCGACCGCGCACGCCGCGGGAAAATGCGCGAACATAACCTCGTCGTTAAGCGCGTCGCCGACATAGAGAACCTTATCGCGGTCCTCCGCGTCGTCGTACCCATACCGCGACCCAAGGAGCGCGACGGCCGCCGCGCGCTTATCGAACGATCCCTTCCAGCAATTGATATGAATCGAGCTCGGCTTCGCGGCGCACCCTTCCCGCGCGAAAATCGCGACGATGCGCGAAACCTCCTCCGCCGAAAGCGGCGGGACGACGCGCTCGGCGTGATCGATCGCGTAATCGAATCGCCTGAGCCGGTTATCCTCCGCGGGACGCGCGCGCGGCACGGCTCGGTACGACGCCTGAACGGCGCGCTGGAGCGCCGGGTCGTCGTTGGGAACGGCCGTCGGATGGACGAGCGTCCCCGTGCCCCTTTCGCCTTCCCGAAAGTACGCGACGGCCCCGTTCTCGGTTATCACCGCGTCGACGGGCCATTCGCGCAAGTGCACCTCGCCCCAGCCAGCCGAGCGGCCGGTAACCGCAACGACGGTGAGCCCGGATCGCGCGAGCTCGCAGAGCGCCGCGTATGCCTCGGGAACGAGCTGTCCCGACTCGGTCATCGTATCATCAATATCGGTAAGTACCCACCGGATCGCGCGGGCCACGTCGGGCGTCATGAGGGAAAGTGGTTTCATAGGAATATGAGTATGGGGTCAACGTGATGGGAAGGTCAATGCGCCCGAACTCAAGGCGGCGGGCGCGAAACGGGCTAATGGTGCGATGGGCGCTTTCCCGGACGGCGCGCGCGCTCGTATTCCCCGATGAGCATCGCGACGATCGTCTCGTCGGCCGGCGCGAAAAGGTAATCTCCCATCTCGGGCGGGGTTACCCAGCGAATGTCGTCGTGATCGTGGAGGCTGATATGCCCCCCGAGCATGATCGCGCGCACGGCGATGAGATGCACCACCCGATCCCCGTAATCGTACTCGGTCTCGGCGATGGTCTCGCCCGCGTCGATGTGTATGTCCATCTCCTCGCGAAGCTCGCGCGCCGCGCACTCGGCCGGGGTCTCGCCCGGCTCGATCTTCCCGCCGGGGAATTCCCAGTAGCCGCCGAGGGTTATCTCGGGCTTCCGCCGCGCGATGAGCATCTTCCCTTCGCGGTTCTCGATGACCGCGGCCGCTACGTCTATCATACCGACAGTATAGGATGGGTTTCGCGTAATTGTCAAAAACAAAGCGGCGGTATATCCTTACGCCATCATGAAACACGTCGCTAAACTAACGGTGAGGAGCTACGAGCTCGACTCATACAATCACGTCAACAACGCGGTCTACCTTCAGTACCTTGAATACGCCCGGATGGAATTCCTCCGCGCGATCGGATTCGACTATCCGGGACTCTACGAGGCCGGGTACTTCCTCTACGTCACGCACATCGACATTCGCTACAAGGCGTCGACGAGGCTTTTCGACGAGCTCTCAATCGAGGTTGAGCCCGTCAAGCTTGGTAAGGTTTCGGGAACCTTCCATCAGCGCATCCTGAACCAGCGCGGCGAGCTATGCGCCGAGGCGGACGTCTCATGGGGATGCGTCGACGCGACCGGAAAGCCTTCGCTGATTCCCCCGAAGTTCTATGTCCCTGGACTCGAGCCCGAGCGCGCGTAGCGCGGCGACTGGGACAAAATCGCGATCAGACAAAAAAGGCCTTTCGCTCAGGCTAAGCCAGAGTAAAAGGCCTTTTCCGCGTTTGTTTGAGGCCAAACGCGATGACACGCAGCGCGGCCGCGAGGCCGCACGATGCGCGTGAATTACTTAAGAAGCTCGATCGCAGAAGCTTCCTGAGCCTTGCCGGCAGCGGCGAAGGTAACCTTTACCTTGGACTTCGCGGTGACCTGAGCGAGCTTGATGGCCTTTCCATCAGCACCGGTGATCGCGGCATTCGCCTTCACGACGAAAGTGTTGTCCTTGCCATCGGCGCCAATGACGACGATCTCGGCAGGGGTCTTCTTCGCGGTATTCGCGGCGACGGTCTTCGCAACGGTTCCCTCGAGGGTCGTAGCGACGGGAGCAGCAGCCTTGGTGTCGGTCGTGGCGGCGGCGGTGGTGGTGGTGGCAGCAGCCTTGGTGTCGGTCGAGGCAGCCTTGGTGTCAGCGGCGAACATCATCGCACCGGCAACGAGAAGAGCGGAGATAACGATAAGTTTCTTCATGATAATCCTCCAAACGGATAGTCTTGTATTCCCTGACCGGGAATCTGA
>DAOPYF010000118.1:0-7719 GCA_035352735.1 Treponemataceae bacterium
GCGCTCCTCGAGTCGCACCATAACCAGAAGGCGGATAGCCCTTCCGGAACCGGCCTTGAGCTCGCGCGCCGCGTCATGGAAGAGATGCCGCGGAAAAAACGCCTCGTTACCGACGCGTTCGACCGAAAGCCCGCCCCCGACGAGCTCCATCTCGCGAGCGTTCGCGTGGGGTCCGTTCCCGGAACCCATACCGTGTGGTTCGACTCGCCTGCCGACACGATCGAGCTTACCCATACCGCCAGGAGCCGCGAGGGACTCGCGCTCGGCGCCGTGCGCGCGTTCGAGTGGCTTACCGCGAAGGAATCGTCCGGGAAGGCGCGTTCGGGCGTCTTCACGATGAACGACGTGTTCGATTCACTTTAACGTTGAAGTTTTTTTAAGGAATGAGCGGATCGGCGGTATTGCCGATCCGTTTTTTTTGGCGCTTACATCCCCGCGGCGATGCTCCGCACCCTTCCTGAAAGATAGAGTACGGAGAGCGTATTTCCCCGGGAGCGATAGATCGCCTCGTCATTCGCGTACCACGCCGGTTTCCCGAAGACGGTCTCGAATTCCGCGCGAGTGTCGCCGGTCCTGATGTCTTCTCCGGGAGAAAGCGGGGAAAGCTGCACGATACGGATCGACTTGACGATCCGTCCCGCGTCTGTTTTCGTATCAACGATTCGGACGGCGGCCTTGAGGTCGCGGTAGCGCCAGGTTTCCGTGTACACGTTATACGCGATCTCGTCAGGCTCTCCCCAGCGCGCGACGAGTTCGTCGGAGGAATCGCCGACACGGACTCCGCGCCAGGCGATCGGCGCCTCGTCCCCGGCGTTACCGGTAAGGCTCATCGCCTTGAGACACTGCTCGGCCTTCTCGGCGTTACCCATAAGTCGATACATGCCGGAAAGGTTCGCGATGAGCTCGCGCTCGTCTCCGGGAATGCCCTGCGGTATCAAGAATCCTTCGGTTCCTGCGTCCGCGTTTCCCTGCGCGGTAAGGCGCTCCAGCATCGCGATCGCGCGAGGCCGGTCAACTCCGGTAAGGAACAGAGTCGAGGCGTAGTTTGCGCGAGTCTCGAAGGGCGCGTTTCCGCTTTCCGAGGAGGCGGCCTCTGCCGCAATATGTAAGGCCTCTTGACGATTCTCTCGCTTCTCCGACCATACGAGGAGCGACGCGAAGGACGACTCAAGCGTTGGGTCGGGGGAAAGGGCTAAAGCCTTTCGATAGGCGGCGATCGCGTTATGAAAAGCCGTAGCGTCACCGGGTGGGGCCGTACGCTCTTGGGGAAATCGAAAGGATTCTCCCGGCGCCGCGGCGGTCGGCGCCGTCCCATACTCGGTCTCGCTCGCGAGGGGGAAGACGGTCAGAAAGGCCACGTCGCTCGGCGTTACGGTAGAAAGCCAGAGCTCATGGAGCGTAAGCGCCTCAAGCCGGGAAAGGTATGGCGAGTCGGGAAAGCTTTCGCGGAGCGCGTTCGCGCTTGAAACCGACTCGCGGAAGGCCGTGCGCGTCTTAAGTCCCGCGATCACGTCGGAAAACTCACCCGACACTTTTTGGATGCGCTCCCGAGACGCGGTTATCGCGGCGAGCCGATCGGTGACGGGAAGGAAGCTTGCGCGATAGCGGTCAATCGGGCGCTCGGCGGCGGGAAGCCCTCCCTGAGCGGGAGAAAGCGAGGCGAGCCAAGCGGTATAGCTTTCGGGGGAATACTCGGCGAGGCCAAGGAGCGTGAGCGCAAAGCCGTCGGCGCTCTGGCATTCGTCCGCGGAGGGCTGGACGCGCGCGGAATACGGAGCGCCCGCGTCCCCTACGGCGCCCTCGCGATGGCGACGCCAAGACCGATAGGGGAGGTCAAGCGCGAATCGCGCGGCTTCGAACGCGATGAACGGCACGAGACGCGCCTCCCGCTCGCCCGAGATATCCTTCATGCGGCGCGATGACGCGGCGGCGCTTTCGAAGATCGCGTCGTCGATGGAGTCGAAGAGTCCCGTCGAGAGCACGAGCGTCCCTTCGGGATAGATTCGGGCTATTATCTCGCGGGAGGATATGACCATGGCGCGCATGGGGCCGCGGTAGAGCTCGGTTCTCCTGAAAAGCGTAAAGCAGGCTGAGTCGGTAACGTCCTTCCATTCGCCGAGCGATTCGGGCGGCACCGCCTTCGCGGATAGGCCGAGGATCTCCCGCCTTGCGGCGTCGAGCATGTCGGCGCGAGATGAGTCCGCGTCGTCTGAGGGGATTGCCTCGGCCCAGGTGGGCGCGAGCAACGGGATCGAAAGGAAGAATGCAAACAGAAAAAGGTTTTTCCGTATCATCCCTTTACAATACCACACCAGTTGGCTTAAGGCAACGAAACGGCTATAATGATAAGAATGAACAGGATCTTTCTCAAGGCCAAGGAAGAGGAGCGCATCAGGCTCGGTCATCCGTGGGTCTTCGACAACGAAATTGGGCGCTATCAGGGCGATTGCCCGACGGGTTCCACCGTGGACGTTTTCACGAAGGACGGGCAGTTCCTCGGCCGCGGGATCATCAACCGGAACTCGAAGATTTCCGTGCGCATCTTCACGCGGAACAAGGACGAGGAAATCGACGGCGCCTTTTTCTCGCGCCGCATCGCCTCCGCGCTCGAAACCCGGAGCCGCTTTTACGGGAAGCACGACTCGTATCGCCTCATGTTCGCGGAGTCGGATCTCGTTCCCGGCCTCGTCGTCGACCGCTTCGCCGACGTATCCGGTAAGGTCTATCTTTCGGTCCAGTTCCTGACCCTTTCCGTCGACTCCCATCGCGACGAGATCGTCAAGGCGCTCAACGATACCGTGAAACCCGACGGAATTTTCGAGCGGAGCGACGTGCACGTCCGCGGCCTCGAGGGAATCCCCGAGCAAAAGGGCTGGATCGGCGCCGCCTCTGATCCCGTCATCACGATAAGCGAGAACGGGATTAAGCTCAGGGTCGATCTCGAAAACGGGCAGAAGACCGGCTACTTCCTCGACCAGAAGGATAACCGCAAGGTCGTCGCGGGCCTCTCGCGCGGCATGGCCGTGCTCGATACCTTCACCCATACGGGCGCCTTCGGCCTCAACGCGTGGAAGGGCGGCGCCGTCTCGGTGGAGTCCGCGGACATCTCCGAGGAAGCCGTCCGGACGGTCAACGAGAATATCGCGCTCAACGGCGCCTCGTCCGTCATGACCGCCGTCACGGCCGACGTCTTCGATCTCCTCAAGGCGCATGAAAAGGAAGGTAGGCGCTACGATCTCATCGTCCTCGATCCCCCCGCGTTCACGAAAAGCGCGAAGATGATCGAAAAGGCCTATGGCGGATATAAGGAGATCAACCTCCGCGCGATGAAGATTCTCAATCCCGGCGGATACCTCATCACTTGTTCCTGCTCGCATTTCTTCGACGCGGGCCATTTTTACCATATGATACAAAACTCGGCGATGGACGCGCATAAGACGGTTCAGATCCTCGAAAAGCGCGGGCCAGGGCCGGACCATCCCTCCCTCTCGGGTTACCCTGAGTCCGATTACCTTAAGTGCGCCGTTTTGAGGATATGGTAGCCTCGGGCGAGTACAACGCGCTCGTCGTCCTCGGCCCCACGGCGACCGGCAAGACCGCGCTCGGGGTACGCCTCGCCCGCGAGTTCTCGGGCGAGATCATCTCGGCCGACTCTCGGCAGGTCTACAAGGGACTCGATATCGGCTCGGGCAAAGACCTCGCCGAGTATGGCGACGTCCCGTACCATCTCATCGATATCACCGACCTCTCCGCGGAATACAGCGTGTTCGACTTCAAGCGCGATTTCGCGGATCGTTTCGCGTCCGTGTCGAGTAGGGGAAAGCTCCCCGTCGTCGTGGGCGGGACCGGCATGTACCTCGATTCGGTCATCAGGGACTACGAGTTTCTCGAGGTTCCCGAGAATCCGCGCCTCCGCGCGTCGCTTGAGCCGTTTTCCACGGAAGAGCTCGCTGTAAGGCTTCTCGAGCTCAAGGGCGCGGTCCATAACCGCACCGATCTCGTCGAGCGCCCGCGCATCATCCGGGCCATCGAGATCGCGGAGTTTAAGCGATCGTTCTCGGAAACCGAGAAGGGTATCGGTCCTTCGTGCGACTTCCGACCGCTCATTATCGGGGTTCGATTTGAGCGCGCGGAGCTTCGCTCGAGGATTACGGCGCGGCTTCTCGCGAGGATCGACTCGGGTCTCATCGATGAGGTCTCTCGCCTCCATGAGTCTGGCGCAAGCTGGGAGCGCTTGGAGCGGCTCGGACTCGAGTATCGGATAACCGCGGAATACCTCGAGGGGAAGATCCCAACCAAGGAACTGTATACCGAAGACCTTAATAGGTCGATCGCGCGTTTCGCGAAACGGCAGGAAACGTGGTTTCGGGGAATGGAAAAAAAAGGCGTGATAATCAATTGGGTTGAAAGGGGAGACCGCGACGAGGCCATTGCCCTCGCGTCGCGGTATTTCTCTCGTTAAGCTTCTCGAGCTTTCCTTATTACGATAATGCTTCTTCTTTTTTCGCGAGCGATGCGATCTTAAGCCGGGCCTGAGCTCGCTGAAGTGCCATCGTCGCGCGCTTGATCTCCCAAGGCATCGTTTTATCGCTGAGTCGCTCAGTCGCGCGCTTGAGCGAGCGTTCCGCGCGCTCGACGTCGATCTCCTCGGGCCATTCGGCGGCGCCGATCAAGACGGTCAGGCGGTTCTCGTCCATCTCAAGGAAACCGTCGGAGAACGACGCCGTCTTCCACGCGCCGTCTACCTTCATCCGGGCGATCCCGATGGCGATCGGCGTGACTATGGGCTCGTGATCCGAGAGGACCTCAAGCTCGCCGTCGATTGAGTTGATGATGACGCTTTCGCACTGCCCCGAGTAAAACACGCGATACGGCGTGATGATCTCGACGGTAAAAGACTTTGCCATACCGCCTCCTAGAGGTTCTTCGCCTTCGCGTAAACCTCGTCGATCGTGCCGACCATGTAGAACGCCTGCTCGGGGATCTCGTCCATCTTGCCGTCGAGGATTTCCTTAAAGCCTCGGATGTTTTCCGAAAGCGGCACGTACTTGCCGGGGATGCCGGTAAAATTCTCCGCGACATGGAACGGTTGCGAGAAGAAGCGCTGGATCTTGCGCGCGCGATAGACGGTTACCTTGTCTTCCTCCGCGAGCTCGTCCATTCCGAGGATGGCGATGATATCCTGCAGCTCGTGATACCGCTGAAGAACCTGCTGAACCCTGCGCGCGGTCTGATAATGCTCGTCGCCGACGATGAAGGGATCGAGGATTCGCGAGGTCGAACCGAGCGGATCGACGGCCGGGTAAATACCGAGCTCGACGATCTGGCGGGAAAGGACGGTCGTCGCGTCGAGGTGGCTGAACGTCGTCGCCGGCGCGGGGTCGGTAAGGTCGTCGGCGGGGACGTAAACGGCCTGGACGGAGGTGATCGAACCCTTGCGGGTCGAGGTGATGCGCTCCTGGAGCGCGCCGAGCTCGTTCGCGAGGGTCGGCTGGTAGCCTACCGCCGAGGGAATGCGCCCGAGCAGCGCCGAAACCTCGGAACCTGCCTGGACGAAGCGGAATATGTTATCGATAAAAAGGAGTACGTCCTGGTTTTCCTCGTCGCGGAAATACTCGGCCATGGTAAGGCCAGAAAGCGCGACGCGCATGCGCGATCCCGGCGGCTCGTTCATCTGTCCGAACACGAGCGCGGTTTTCTCGATGACGCCCGATTCCTGCATCTCGTGCCAGAGATCGTTACCCTCGCGGCTTCGCTCGCCGACGCCGGTGAATACCGAGTATCCCGAATGTTCGATCGCGATGTTGCGGATAAGTTCCTGGATGAGGACGGTCTTGCCGACGCCCGCGCCGCCGAAGAGGCCGATCTTTCCGCCCTTGGCGTAGGGCGCGATGAGGTCGATGACCTTGATGCCCGTCTCGAAGATCTGGGTTACCGGCTTCTGGTCCTCGAATCCGGGGGCCTCGCGGTGAATCGGGTTGCGCTTGGTCGGGTTTACCGGGCCGCGCTCGTCGATGGGGTCGCCCGTGACGTTGAACATGCGGCCAAGGGTTTCCTTGCCGACGGGGACGGTGACGGGGCTTCCGGTGTCGATCGCGTCGACGTTGCGCGAAAGCCCGTCGGTCGCCGAGAGCGCGATGCATCGGACGATGCGATCGCCGAGGTGAAGGAGAACCTCGGCGACGATCTTCTTGTCGCCGAGCGGTATATGGATCGCGTTCAGGATCTCGGGAACCTGCCCCTCGTTAAAACGGATATCGATGACCGGGCCGATAACCTGTACTACCTTGCCGATATTTTCCGACATTGCTAGCTCCCTTGTTCTATGCGTTGAGCGCCGCGGCTCCCGCGACGATCTCGGTTACTTCCTGGGTGATTGCCGACTGCCTGAGGCGGTTATACGTGAGCCTGAGGCCATCGAGCATTTCCTGCGCGTTCTTCGTCGCGTTGTCCATGGCGGCCATGCGCGCGCTGTGCTCGCTCGCGAAATTCTCGACCATCGCGCCGTAGATCACGCCCGTTATGTACTTCGGGATGAGCGTCTTGAGGACCGCCTCGGGCGAAGGGCTGTAATTGAGGGACAAGGCCGATTGAAGCGGCGTCTCGCCCGCGTCGAACGCCTCGCGGTCGAGCGGGAGGACCTTGATAACCTCGGGCACGAGCTTGACCGACGAATACATGCGCGTGTACACGATATAAAACTCGTCTATCTTGCCCAACTCGTACTGGCTTTCCACGTAGTCTCCGATGTCCTTGGCCTCGTATACGGTCGGTACGCCCTTCGAGTACCGGTAGGTCCCGAGAATCGGGACGTTCGTCCTCGCGAAGTGGCGGGAGCCGATATTACCGAGAAGCAACAGATAGTTGGAGTCGCCCGGCGCGAAGGTTTCCTCGGCGAGCTTTATGATGTTGTGATTAAAGCCCCCCGCGAATCCCTTGTCGCTCGTGATGACGAGAATCGCGCGCTGTATGCCCTTGACCCTGTCGATGCGCGAGCAGAAATACTCGTCGCGAACGTCGCTGCTGTGGCGGAGGATGTCGTACATCGTCTCCCTGACCTTGTCGAAATACGGCTCGGTCTGCATGAGCTGTATGCGCGCGCGCCTGAGCTTCGCGGTGGAGATCAGCTTCATCGCGCTGGTGATCTGGAGTGTCTGTCCGATACTCTTCATCCGTGTCCGGATGTCTCTCATGTTTGGCATTAGACGCTAATCTCCCCCAAAGTCCTTAGAGCCACGTTTGCTTGAAATCCTCGATTCCCGTCCTGACGATGATCTCGGCCGCCTCGTCGATGACGTTCGATTCCTCGATGCTCTTGATGACGATAGACGCGTTGAGCTTGAGGTAATCGATGAACGCGAGGAGGAAGGCGTTAACCTTATCCGTGGGAACGTCGAGGAGCAGCTGGTTCGTCGCCGCGAAGAGCATGATGACCTGCTCGCCGACGGAATACGGCTTGTACTGTCCCTGCTTGAGGACCTCCATGAGCCGGTCTCCCTGCGCGAGCCTGTCGCGGGTCGCCTTATCGAGGTCAGAGCCGAACTGCGCGAAGCCGGCGAGCTCGCGGTACTGCGCGAGGTCGAGCCTGAGCCGCCCGGCGACCGACTTGATCGCCTTCGTCTGAGCGGAGCCGCCGACGCGGGAAACCGAGAGTCCGACGTTTACCGCCGGCCTGAAGCCCGAGAAGAAGAGCTCGCTTTCGAGGAATATCTGCCCGTC
>DAOPYF010000119.1:0-7614 GCA_035352735.1 Treponemataceae bacterium
ACGTCTACCGCGACACGATGAACACGCTCGAGCAGCATTACGCCAAGATCCGAAAACTCGAGGAAGAGGCGAGCCAGAAGGTCACCCGCTTCACCGCGGAGAAGAAGCGCATCGACATCCTCGAGGCCGACTTCAACAAGCTCCTCGGGCTCTCCGAGACCATAGACCGCAAGATATCGGAGCTCACGCTCTCGAACGACGACATACAGCAGTACCAGATTCAGATCAGGCGCTTCGAGGAGAGCCTCACCGAGGCGAACGCCCGGTACGAGCGGCTCGACAAGAAGGCGCTCGTCCTCGACCAGACCGCGAATGGCGTCGACAAGGCCTTCGAGAACCTCAAGGCGATCGAGACTTCGCTCGCCGAATGCAAGGGAAAGCTCGCGGACGTGCCGGGCGCCCTCGCCGAGGTCAAGGGCAACATCGACGAGCTCCTCCAGAACAAGGAACGCGTGTCCCTCGTGGTCGAGAAGCTTTCCGCGCTCGACACGATCCTCGACGACGTCGAGAAACGGACCGAGAAGATGCAGACCGCGCGCGAGTGGCTCGCGCGCACGGAGACGCGGCTCGACGAGATATCGCGCCAGTCTCAGGATCAGCTCAAGCTCCTCGGGGATCTCCTCAAGGACGAGGGCAGCGCCAAGAAGACCAAGGGGGCGCCGCCCATCGGCATCCGCGAAAACGTCGTGAAGCTCGCGCATCAGGGTTGGAAGGTCGACGAGATCGCCCGCGCGCTCCATCTCTCGCGCGGCGAGGTAGAGCTGATCCTTGAGTTGCCTCAGAAATGAGGCAACTCATACCGCAAAAATAACGATGACGTGAGCGTTGTCGTAGAATGCTGAATGGAAATAAAAAAGACCGGCGGGTTTCGTCGGTCTTTTTTTTAGGTCGTCGCGCGCGTTTAGCGCCGCTTGATGGTTACTCTTCTTCGTCGCGGGTGAGGAGGCAGGTGGCCCACGCCTCAACCGCTTCGCTCGCGCCGACGGGCCCGAGGCCCTCGCCGGTTTTCGCCTTCACGAATATGCGATCGCTCGGGACCCCGAGGATATGCGCGATCGAGGCGCACACCTCGGCTCTCCACGGAAGGAACTTCGGCGCCTGAAGCGCGAGCACGCAATCGAGGTTCTCGAGTTCCCATCCTGAGGCAAGGACCTTGCTCCACGCGACGGCGAGAAGCTTCTTCGAGTCGGCTCCCTTCCAGCGGGCATCGGAGGGCGGGAAGAACTCGCCGATGTCCCCGAGACCGGCCGCGCCGAGGAGCGCGTCGGTGATCGCGTGGAGGAGCGCGTCGCCGTCAGAATGCCCGTCCTCGCCGCGATCGAAGGGAATCTCGATACCCCCGAGGATAAGCGGACGACCCGCGACGAGCCGATGGAGGTCATAGCCAAGGCCAACTCGAATCATGGAAGGTCTCCTGGGTAGGTAATCTTTCGGTTCTCGCGGGCGCCGGGGCAGGTCCAAACATCGCCTGCGTACGCGCCCCATATCTCGGTATCGTCGGTATACGCCTTGCCGTCAAGCGAGGCCTTGCGGTGCGCCGCGACGAGCGCGTCGAGCCTAAAGCCTTGGGGTGTCTGTACCGCGGCGATGGATGCGCGGTCGAGATGGCGAGTGATTCTCCCCGAACCGTCGACTTCCTTGAGGGTGTCGACCGGCGGTATCGCGGGAACCGCCGCGCCTCGCTCGCTCGCGGTCTTGAGCACGTCCTCGATTATCCCTTTCGAGACGAAGGGGCGGGCCGCGTCGTGGACGAGCACGAGGTCGCCTGCGTCATCATCACGGGCCTCGGAACCAAGCCCATGCCGCGATTCCGACGCCCGCGCGCGCTCCTCGAGGATTCGCTCGAGACCGCAAAGGACGGAGGCCTGCCGCGTGGCGCCGCCTTCCGCGAAGGAAAGCGAGGCCTTACTCGCGGCGAGGAGCGTTTCGATGCGCGCGTCCTCGGCGAGAACGGCGCGCGCGGCGCCTTCCCCATCCTTGGGCACGGTAATGACAATGATTGAAAAATGGTTCGTTGAAAGGAACGCGTGGAGGGATTGGGAGAGAACGCTCACCCGGCCTTCGGGACCGCGCGAGAGCGTCAGGTATTCCTTCTTTTCGTGGCCGCCCATTCTCGTCGAGCTACCGGCGGCCGTCAGCACGAGGGCGTTCACCGAACGTCAGTCGTCCGCGTCGTCCGCGTCGTCGACGTCTTCCTCTTCGGCGAGGTCGTTGTCGACGAATTCCTCGTCGTCGTCGTCGAGCGAAGCTTGTTCCTTCGCGGGGTGCTGCGCGGCGTCGCCGAGCGGCTCAAGGTGCGTATGGATGAGCGCCTCGACCTCCTCTCGGGGGATATTGAGCGAGAAGGTGATCTCGTCCTCAAGGAGCTTGCGCGCGGAATCGTAGAGTTTCCGCTCGAGGATCGGGAGTTCCTTGACCTTGCTGCGATGGTAGAGCGATCGGACGATCGTCGCGATGTCGATGACGCTTCCCTTTTTCAGGAGGTCGAGGTTGATCTGATATCTGAGCTTCCAGTCGGAGGGGATGGGCTCGAAGTCCTCGGAAATGAGGTCGAGCGCCTTCTGGGCTTCCTCTTTCGAGACTATGGCCCTGATCCCGAGTTCCTCGGCCTTGGCGACCGGAACCATCACGGTCATGTCGGAAACCTCGAGGTAGATGACGTAGTAGGGGATCATCTCGTTCTTGAACGATTTTTCTTTAATCGCGTTTATCTTGCCGACGCCCTGACTCGGATAGACAACCTTCTGGTTCACCTTAAATGCGGTAGATTTGCTCATATCCTTGTCAATATAGCACAAAAAAGGGCCATGGTCAAAGGTCGCCGTCCCCCGGTCAGGGGAGGAGGGCGACGCCGGGAAGCGGTTTTGCCGGGACGAAGCGGATGAACTTGAAGGGATGCACGTCGAGCGGGTTCGTATACCATCCGGCGAGCCCGTTGAGGTCGATGACGTTCAGCGCGGGGTTATGCGCGATCGGGATGATCACGCCCTGCGCGAGGAGGAGCTTCTCGGCCTCGGCGAGCTTCGCGTAGCGCGCCTTGATGTCCTTCTGCGCCGCCGCGTCGACGATGAGCGCCTCGAAATCGGCGTTGTTCCAGCCGGAATCGTTGAGGCTCGACTTCGGGCGGAACATCTCGAGAAACGCGAGCGGGTCGGCGAAATCCCCGATCCAGGAGGTGATCGCGACGCTATAGTCGTCGTTGCGGAGGGTTCCGTAGTATTCGTTCGCCGGGAGGCTCTTGATATCGACCTTGAGCCCGATCTTGTCCCAGGCGCCCTTGAGCGTCGTCGCGAGCTTCATGAAGGCGTCTGACTCCGGGATGCGGATGACGACGGTATCCATCGGATGACCTTCGCCGTAGCCGGCCTCCGCGAGGAGCTTTTTCGCGCCGTCGATGTCCTGTTTCTCGAGGCCCTTGAACTCGGGGTAGCCCGCGATCGGGAACACGAGCGTCGTCGCGGGGATGAGGTAATCGGCGCGAAGCTCGGACCAGGGGATCGCGAGGAGGAGGGCGTTGCGTACCCGGCTGTCGGTCCACGGTCCGCGGATGCTCCTGAAGTAGAAGTACTCGGTGGAGAACATGGGGGTGACGTGTATTGAATGGGGATCGAGGATGCGGTCGACGAGCACCGAGCCGCCGAGCCAGTTGATCTCTCCCCGGTTAAAGCGGTCGCTTATCGCCTCCGCGTCGCTCGAAACGATCAGGTTGATCGCGGGAATGGCCACGCGGTCGCGATCCCAGTAGTGCTCGTTTTTCACGAATCGTATCCCGTCCGCGGTGACCGACTCGACGCGATACGGGCCGCTCGAGACCGGGACCGTTTTCTCGGTAACCTCGGGGGCTGCAAGCCTTGACGGATGCACCGCCGAGAAGGCGTGATGGCACAGGATTTTCGGAAGGTGCGCCGTCGGGGTGACGAGGCTCACGACGAGGGTCGCGTCGTCGGGGCAGGCGATGCCGACCTTCTCGGGGTCCTTCTCGACGCCGTTCCGATAGTCGGCCGCGCCCTTGATGGGGTCGAGGAGCGAGCCGTAGGGGGCGCCGAGGGCGGGGTTGAGGAGGTTGAGCCAGGACGCGCGGATGATCCCCGCGGTTATCGGCTCGCCGGTCTCGAACTCGGCGCCCTTGCGGATCCGAAAGGTCCAGACGAGCCCGTCGTCGGAAACGGTCCACGATTCGGCGAGCGCCGGGATCGGGTCCATGTTCCACGGGTCGTAGACGAAAAGCCCCTCGTAGACGGCGGTGAGAATTTGCGCCTCGTCGGCGTTGTACGCCTTATAGGGTCGCCAGTCGGGGAAATGGTCGGAGATATTTACCGTAAACTCGCCCTGGGGAAAGTCGCTTACGGGGGAAAGCCGGCCGACGGCAGCCTCGGCCGAAGGGTCGGCTTTCGCTTCCTTTGCCTGAGCCGTCGCGGGTTGCCCTTCGGCTCCCTTATGCGCCCGATCGAAGGCTCCCGCGGCGAACGCGCCTTGCGCGGAAACGGTGAGCGCGCACAGCGCCGAGAGAAGAATCGTTCGGAAATCAGACATTGGTTATCCCCAGTTTTTTCAGCTGCTGCTGTTCTTCAACCTGCGAGGCGTATTCGGCCCTGCATTGGTTGGCCCGTACCAGGCTGTTGCGTATCGCGGCTATCTCGACCTTGATGCCCCTGATTCGCTCCCGGATCTCCGGGCTCGCGGCCTGCTTAAAGTAGTCGTCGAGGCCGGCGCACGTCTTCAGGATGTTTCCAAGCTCGGCAACGTGCCGGGTCAAAAGGTCAAGGATCTGCTTTTCGTCCATCAATTCGATTTTCTGGTACGAGGCTGACGTTCTGACGGTAAAACCCGTATAGACGCGCGAACGTTTCTTGAGATCCTCAAGAAACGGGACGAATTTTACATTCTCACGCTTGCCGGTCTGGGTAATCGGGTCGATCGTCGTGATGCTGATGTCCTGCTCGGCCTCGGGCTGATTGAATGCCTTGCGGAGGAGTTGCGCGAGCCGCTGGAAAAAGCCCTCGTGCATCGATTGGAGGACGCTCTGGTTCTCGGCGAGCTTCTCCGCGATCTCATCGAGCTGCGGGGACACGCAACCGACCGTGCGGATTCCGTCCATGAGTACCGGCTTGAAATTCTCGGCTTGCTGCGCCTTGCCCGATTCCTGCTTGAGCGTCGTAAGCCGGGCGAGGAGGTCCTGCTGCAGCACGGCATGGTCGGGCGAATGGTCTTCCTTGAGGATCTCCTCGACGAGCTCGGTATAAAACGGCTGGTCCTTCATGGCGATCGCGAAGGAACGCTTAATTTCCTTTACGGCGGCGGAATACCCGGTTTCGAGGCAGTTCGGGTCGATGATCGCGCCGGGAAGGACGAGCTTGCGGATCGAGAGCTTGTAGCGCTCTTTGTGGAACTCCGCGAGGTTTTTAAGGTCTTTGGCGATCGCGATCGAGGATTTGCTCAGTTGGCTTAAGGCGTCATTGACGATGCTGATCGAGAGGGGATCGGCGCCGTTCCTGAGGATGAGGATCAAGTCGGCGAGCCCCTTCGTGTTCGGGCGCGAGGAGGTGTTCGAGAACGATTCCCAGGAAAACGCGTGGGAGAGCGCGATGAGCTTGCTAATCCGGTTCGGGTTGAGGAAATCGCAGGTAAACTGATAGTAGTTGTTCATGAAATCGAGCATGGCTTCGTACTGCGAAAGGCGGCGCGCGATGACCGCAGCCTTTTCGTTGTCGGTAAAGCCGTCGTCGGGCGGGATCTCGATTTCCTGGATCTTGCTGTCGTATTTGTAGGGATCGTCGTGCATGATCCCCTTTTTGACCAAAACCGTCCGAATGGTTTTCGCCGCGCTTTGGGATATGCGAAACTCTTCCTGGAGCTTCGGCAGCAAGAACGAATCAAACATTTGCTGGCGTTCCATCACGGCTTGGAATAGTTGATCGGTGAAAGACTGAGTTTGATCCATAGTAGAATAATTATCGGATAAATAACGGAAAACCACAAGCGCCTTGACAGTCATTCCATACCGGCGGTATTGTTAGCTTAATGACGATGACGGAGACGAGTACGTCCCGAAACCGCGCCATGAGAGAGGGGATCCATAGAGCGCATCACGCGTTCTGGGCTGGAAGATCCCCGGCGGCGGTCGGACCGAAAACCACTCCCGAGTCGCTGGGATGAAATCGGGTACGCCCCGAAATTACTTCCGGCCGCAAGCCTGAGCGTTACCGGCGATGAGCGCGCTCCCTGTCACGGGGAATCGAAGCGGGGTGGAACCGCGGAGAACCTGAGCCGAATGCGGCGAACGGTGCTTCGTCCCCGCGCGGAATCCGAAAGGATGACGCAGACGGCTTTCCGCATGGATCGCCGGACTTTTGTGACAGGAGCGTACAACGCCCATGAACTCCACCGTACCCCCAAAATCCGAAAAGCTCGATCTCGTGCGCCACTCGACCGCGCACGTTATGGCCGCCGCGGTCATTAAGCTCTTCCCGGGAACGAAGGTCGCCATCGGACCGGCGATCGACACCGGTTTTTACTACGATTTCCAGTTTCCCCGCCCGATATCCGCCGATGACCTTCCCGCGATCGAGAAGGAGATGCGAAGGCTGCTCGCCCAAAACCTCGACTTTACCCGTAAGGAAGTGAGCCGCGCCGAGGCCTTGAAGCTCTTCGCCGACGAGCCCTTCAAGACCGAGCTCATCAACGACCTGCCCGAGGGCTCGACGATCTCGATCTACGAGACCGGCGACTTCGTCGACCTCTGCCGCGGCCCCCACGTCGCGAACACGAAGGAAATCAACGCGCAGTCCTTCAAGCTCATGAAGACCGCGGGCGCCTACTGGCGCGGCGACGAGAAGCGGCCCATGCTCACCCGCATCTACGGAACGGCCTGGGAAAAACCGAACGACCTCAAGGCCTACCTCGACATGCTCGTCGAGGCCGAGAAGCGCGACCACCGCAAGATCGGGACCGCGCTCGACCTTTTCCATATCGACGACGAGAATCCCGGGCAGATATTCTGGCATCCCGACGGATGGACCGTCTATCGGCTCATTGAGGAGTACGTCCGGCAGAAAATCAAGGAAGACGGCTACGTCGAGGTAAAGACCCCGTTCCTCATGCCGCAGAGCCTCTGGGAGCGCTCGGGCCACTGGGCGAAGTACCGCGAGAACATGTTCATCACCGAGAGCGAGAAGCGGCTTTTCATGCTCAAGCCGATGAATTGCCCCGGCCATATCGAGATCTTCAAGCAGGGAACCAAGAGCTATCGCGACCTTCCGATGCGCATCGCGGAGTTCGGCTCCTGCACCCGCAACGAGCCCTCGGGAACCCTGCACGGGATCATGCGCGTGCGCGGCTTCGTGCAGGACGACGCGCATATCTTCTGCACCGAGGAACAGATCCCGAGCGAGGTCGCGAAATTCTGCCATCTCCTGAAGGGCATGTACCGCGATTTCGGCTTCGACCCCGAGACCATCCTCGTCAAGTTCTCGACCCGTCCCGAAAAGCGCGTCGGCGACGACGCCACCTGGGACCGCGCCGAGGCCGCGCTCGCGGACGCCTGCAAGAAGGCGGACCTTCCCTACGAGATATCCCCCGGCGAGGGCGCGTTCTACGGGCCGAAGCTCGAGTTCA
>DAOPYF010000120.1:0-7529 GCA_035352735.1 Treponemataceae bacterium
CCGACGAAGTACTCGTTGGCGGCCTCGTTCACGAGCTTGATCGCCTGCGCCTCGCCCTCGGCCTTGAGGATCTCCGCCTGCCTGATACCTTCCGCCTTCTTGATGTCCGCGCGCTTTTGCCCGTCGGCCATGGTCTCCGTCGCGGTGGCGAAGTCGACGGCGGCGATCTTCTCGTTCTCCGCCTTGACGACCTTGTTCATCGTTTCCTGCACGTCCTTCGGCGGGTCGATCTCCTTGAGCTCCGTGCGCACGACGGAGATGCCCCAGCTATGGGTTTCCTTCAGGAGCGTGCTCAAAAGGTCGGAGTTAATCTTGCTTCGCTCGGAGTTGGCGCTCTTGAGCGTCATCGTGCCGATGATGTTGCGGAGCGTCGTGCGCGCGAGGTTCACGATCTGGAGCTGGTAGTTGTTCACGTTGTACTGCGACGCCTTGACGCTGTCCTCGTCCGGCTTGACCTTGAAATACACCTGCGCGTCGACGCGCGCGTTCAGGTTGTCGTTGGTGATGATCTCCTGCGGCTCGGCGTTGACCATCTGCTCGGTTGTGTTCACCTGGTACATGCGCGCGATAACCGGGAAGACCCAATGAAAGCCAGGCTCCGCGAAGCGCCGATACTTGCCGAGTACCTCGACTAACCCGCGGTGGGTCGGCCTGATGATTCGAATTCCCGAAAAGAACAGGATGACGGCGACGATCGCCAAGAACCAAATGAGCGCGACGATTTCCGATGGCATTTGCTACCCCTTTCCGCGCGTGAGCGTTTTTTTCGCCCGCCGCGCGGTCTATGTGAATAGTATACGCCTTCTTAGGCTAAAGGGGTACGCAAAAAGGGCGGCTAGCCCTTTGTCGGGGATAACCGCCCAGGAGGAGAAACTTCCGTACTTTTTTTAAGGCCTTACCTCACGAGGGAAAGGACGTTCAGGTCGGGATAGTAGGTCGCGGATATCCCGAGGGATTTCAGCGCGTCCACCGAGACGAGGGCGGGCTTTCCGCTTTCGAGGGCGAGACCCTCGGCGGGAATCCGCGCGACCAGTTTCCCTAAGGCGATCTCGGCGGTGCCGTCGCCCGTCGTCACGGTCGCGCCGAGGTAGGCGGCGAGCGCGTTGAGGTCGCAGAACCACGCGCCGGAAGCGCCCTTTCTCGCCAGGGACGGATTCATCGCGGACCCGACGAGGAAGTTACCGAACGCCGCGGTCCGGGTGGCGTTGAACCTTGCCGGCGCCGGGGTAATGGTAGAGCCTGAGCCCGCCTTGTCGATCGCGTAGACGTCGAGCACGGTACCGTCGGCCTTCCGCGCGGTGACGGTCAGCTTCTTCCCCGCGACATTGACGGCGAGGTAGACTCCCTGGTCCTGCGGGTCGTAGAAGAAGGCGTTCCAGAACTTATTCGTCAGGTCGTTGTAGTACTTGTTTCCGCTTCGGCCGGTGACGTAATAGACCGTGCCGTCCTTGGGATCGGAGAAGAACGAGTCGCCCTTGACGGGATAGGTCCGGGAAAGCCCGTGATCGTGGCCGTTAAAGACGATATCGACGTGATGCTTTTCCAGGATGGGGCAGAACGTGGCCTTGACCGCCTCGTTCGCGCGCGCGGCCTTGTTGTAGTACGGCGTCTTGTGGAAAAAGGCGATCTTAAAGTCGGCGGTCGACGCGGCGAGGGCCTTGTCGAGCCACGCGGCTTGGGCGGCGAGAATGTCCCCGTACTTCGGCGACTCCTCGTCTTCTTGGCTGTCGAGCACGAAGAAGTCCACGTTGCCGACCGAGTAGCCATAGACTTGTCCCTTGAGTCCCGCCGGCCCGTTCTGGGGCGTCGGCAACTGGCCGAGCCAGGAGACGGGCTTATCCATGATGGTCTCGCCGCCGTCGACGTAGGTCTCGTGGTTGCCCTGAACGGGCATTTCCGGGATACGGTCGATCACGCCCTTGGCCGCGTCGAACCAGGCGTTCCAATGCGCCTGCATGTACCCGATCTCCACGAGGTCTCCCATGTTGACGAAAAAGCGCGCGTCCTTATTGGCGTCGAACGCCGCGCGGAGCGTCGCCCGCCAAGGATCGTACACCGGCTTATCCGCGCTGCCGCTTTGGCTGTCCCCGAACACGAGGAACTCGAAGTCCCCTGAGCCCGCGGTGCGGAAGGTCGCGGTCTCGCTCCAGGAGGAGCCGTCGCCGACGCGATAGGCGTACACGGTGTCTTTCTTCAGTCCGGTCAGGGTCGCGGTGAAAAGGCTGTCGACGCCGAGATCCGACTTGTACGGCGCGGCCTTAGCGGATACCTTCTTCGTCTCGGCGCCCAAGCTCGTCCCGATCGCGTATTCGACCGTGCCCGCCTTTACGTCGGCGGAGCATCTCCACGTGATCGTCTGCGTCGTCTTCGGGTCGCCCGCCCAAGTGAGCGCGACGTGGTCTGGAGTCGCGCGCGCGCCGGTTTCCGCGGCCGCGATCGCGGGAAGGGACGCGACGAGCGCGATAAGCGCGAGGGCTAGCAAAGAACCGCTCTTTTTCATATATTCCTCCTGGAATCGATCGTGATACCCGCCATTACGCGCGCGCACGGTTGAAAACGCGTGAGGTTCCCGTGAAAAGCGCGTTAAATCGCGCCGGGAATAAGCAATCGCGCCGGGGAATAAGCAATCGCGCGGCGTGCGAGCAATCGCGCGGGGGCCCGCGCGCCGGCGCCGTGCCTTCGGCCCGCGTCGGCGCGCGCCGGGCTTTCCGCTCCAAGTCCTCGCCGTCCGCCCTGCGTCCGGCTCCGGGCTTTCCGCTTTAATCCCTGGCCCGAAGACGGTGCGCGGGCATTTCCGAAACGCAATGTCTTCATGCCGATTCACAATCCCTTCGCGTGCGCGATTCGTGGTGTGTATTGTCTTTACGGGCGCCTCGGCGGGCGGGATTCAGCAAAGCCCGAAGGCCCCGAATATCAAGGAGTCAGATATGAAAAACGCGCTTATCGCGATCGCGCTTACCGCGAGTCTCATTCTCGCGGGATGTTCCGGCAAGAAGGCCCAGGTACCCGAGCCTGAGAAACCCCAACTCGTGCTCCCCATCGTGGGCAACGCGACCGGCAAGGTGCAGATTCAGACGGTATCCGGATCGACCGCGTACCCGTTTAACTCGTACATCATCACCTCGGCGGAGGGCGAGTCGGTCATCGTCGATCCGACCGAAATGCCCCCGAAGAGCCTCATCGACCTCAAGCCCGCCGCGATCGTGAGCACCCACGGCCACATGGACCACACGGACCCCAAGTTCACCGAATCGTACGACTGCCAGAAGATCTCGTATACGAAAGCCGACATCAAGACGCGGGACTTTCATATCTACACCATACTCTCGTGCCATCAGGGCAACACCCTCGGCACCTCGAACGTGATCATCGTCTTCGAGGTCGACGGACTCCGCATCGCGCACATGGGCGACATCGGGCAGGACGCGCTCACCAAGGGACAGCTCAAGGAGCTCGGCAAGATCGACATCGCCTTCATGCAGTTCGAGAACAACTGGTCGAGCATGCGCCTCGCGAGCGGCAAGGGCTTTAAGCTCATCGAGCAGCTCAATCCCATGGTCGTCGTCCCGACCCACTACACCGACGCCGCCCTCCCGGTCCTCGAGAAAAAATACGGAAAGATCACGGACTACGTGAACGTCGTCGCCGTGGGCAAGGCCGACATCCCGACGAAGCCGCTGACGGTCTGGAGAATCCTGAACACGCACAAGTACCAGTAAATAATCCGCGATGGTGTATACTATCGCGGTATGACGCAAAAAAAAGCGCACGGCATGGGCAAGGCGATAGGCATCGCGACGATCGCGTTCCTGTGCCTCGCCCGTCCCTGCGCGTGCCTGGAAAGCGACGACTACCCCGCGGAATATCGCGTCTCCGTCGAAACGGAAGATAACGGCACCACGGTCGAGTCCTTTTATTGGGGCGCGCTCAAGGTCGCGTTCGAGACCTTCGTCGACGGGCGCTACGCCTCGACGGCGCGCGTGCTCGACCCATCGGGCGCCACGCTCCTTGAATTGCGAGGCGCGCGGTTCATCACCCCATCGCTCACCGAGGGCAAGGACGATTTCGCGCGCGAGTTTTTTCTCGACCTTTTCGGCGACGGCAAACGGGAACTCAAGCTCACCTCCTGGTCGGGTGGCGCGTATGGCTGCTATACCGACAGGGTCTACTCCTACGACGAAAAGCGCGGCCTTAAAAACGTATTGGCCTACGAAGGCGGCGAGGGACGGATCGGCAAAGGGAGCGACGACCTCGCCGACGACGACGAGCTCAACATGGCCGCCCGGTCGGTCGTGCTTCGTTCAAAGGGCGAGAGCGTTCCCCACATCGTGCTCGCCGATTACTGCCTTCACACCCTTGGCGGCCAGACCCACGGAAGCGTCGCGTTCGCCGTCCTTCGCTGGGAGCGCGACCATTACGCGCTCGCGAACGAGGACTGCCCCGAGATATCAGGGCTCGCGATCGAACGCTACCGACGCCGAGTCGAAGGCGCGCTTGGCGCCGGGGGCGCCGATGGGACCGACGGCATCGGCGGGGAGGGCCCCTCGTCTGCCTTGGTGAGCGACATCGTCGGCTACCTTTCGAACGCGGCGATGATCGGCCAGTACGATCAGGCGCTCGCGTGGGTCAAGGAGCGGCTCTTCGCCGCCGCCGAAAGCGCGACCGCGGCCGAGAAAGAAAAATCCTTCAGGCGCCTCGACGCGGAATACTTCGAGAAAGCAAAGTCCGCGCCCCGCCTCATCGGCGACTCGATCGCGGTCGACCGCCGATCCTTCCTCTATATCAAATAACCCGGGGGCCCGCGAATCGTCGCCCGGCCTCGGGCCCGCCGCCGAATCGCGCCGGGCTTTCCGCTCCAAGTCCTCGCCGTCCGCTCCGCTTCCGGCTCCGGGCTTTCCGCTGCAATCCCTGGCCCGAAGAAAACGCCCCGCTTGCCGTGCGCCTCGCAGTCGCATACACGCGATTTGCAATCGGTCGCGAGCATTGCTCAGTCGGTCGCGTGCGTCTCGCAGTCGCGTGCACGCGATTTGCACTCGGTCGCGAGCATCTCTGAGACGGTCGCGAGGGTCTTGAACACGCATGACCGCGACTTCCCGTCGCACGCCTGCGTCTCTGAGTCGCTCGGGAGGGTCTTGGACACGCATGAACGCGATTTGCAATCGGTCCCGAGCGTCCCTGAATCGGTCGCGAGGGTTTTGAAGTCGCATGGATGCGGCTTCATCTCGGTCGCGATTGACTCCGACCCAGTCGCGAGTATCCCTCATTCCTCTGGCTCACTCGGTCTTGCCCCTTGATCCCGCGTCCGGCGACTCGCTACAATCGACGCAGGGTTATTATCAGTTGAGAGGAGATTATACGATGAGATTCCGAGCGGCCCTTTATGCCATCCAGCGCGCGATACCGATTTCGTTCGCGATCGCGCTTTCGCTCGCGCTACAGGCGTCGGCACCGGCGGCGCTCGGCGCCGAGATCCCCGCGGGAGAACTTCCCCACGTCGCGATCACCGGCTTCGCGAACCGGACCGGGGATGCCGCGTTCGATATCCCTTCGGGGACCGCGGCCGATAGCCTCATCCTTACCCTCAAGCTTTTAGGCACCTATCGGGTATTCGTTCCCGGCGAGCTCGCCGCGCTTCCGGCAGAGCTCACCGACGCCGCGTTCGGCCCCTGGTGCGAGGCGAACGGCTATGACTACTGCATCTACGGCTCGATCACCCGCGGCTCGGGCGGCGCGCAAAAATACCAACTCAAGGTCTTCGACCGCGCGAAGGGAAAGACCACGATCACCGAAAACGCGAAGGGCGAGTCTGCCCTCGACGTCTTCTCGATATCCGACGAGCTCGCGGGCGCGGTCATCGACTCCGTGACGGGCCGCCACGTCGGGTACGGCTCGGTCAACTTCCTCGTGCAGGGGCCGATCGAGGGCTGCGTCGCGCTCCTTGACGGCATCCCCGTCGGGAGCGATCTCGGCTCGCTCGGTAGGATCGTCGCGGGAACCCATCGCCTCAGCGTCTCGAAAAAAGGCGCCGCGGGAAGCGCCCCGCTCGTCGACCAGGAATTCGAGGTCGCCGAGGGACAGGACATTCGCGTCGACGTGATGATACCCGCCGATAACCTCGCGGCGAAGGACCAGAATTGGTTCGCCTATGATCAGCGCAAGAACCGCGGCGCTTCCGCGTGCTCCATCGCCGAGAAGGCCGAAACCATCGACGGCGCGGAGCGCCTCGCGCGCGTCGTGACCGGGCGGCTCGTGAAATACGGCAGCAGCGCGGGCGTCGTGATGAAGCCCGGGGAAGCGGAACTCGAGCGGCTCAGGCGTGCCGACGGCATCACCCTTCGCGTACGGGGAGACACACAAGCGTACTGGATCAGGGTGGAGACCTCACGGGTGACCGACGGCAATTACCACTCGAAATGGGTAATCCTCAACAAGAAAGAACAGGTCCTGAGAATACCCTATCGTGAATTGGTGCAAGCCGATTGGGGAAAAAGCAAATCGTTCGCCGCAGGCGAGATCACCGGGATTTCCATCGAGCCCGCGTTCATTACTTCCACATGGGCACCCTCGCCGATCTCGTTCACCTTCACGGTATACGATCTCGATTGTTTCTGATCCCGAACGCGGGCGCGACTACGCGCTTCGCGCGAGGAAGATCCTGAGGATCTCCTCGATGGTCGGCTTGAAGACGATCCTTTTCGCGAGGTTGCTTTCGTAGATAAAGTCGCGAAGGCTTTTGCTTTCGACGTTCGAGAAGTCCCCGACGATCCCGAGCCTGATGCGGTAGTTGCTCGCCTTTTGCAGGATCTCGCCGGCAAACCCCGTGCTCAGGTCGAAGAAATCCTCGGATATGTTTTCCTTCTTGAGGATGATGGATTTGATGGAATAATCCGAAACGATATCGAGTAAGTCCTGGGTTTCGCCGATGATCACGGACTCGTCGATCAGCTCGATTACCGATATCCCGTTTTTTCGATGCTCTTTTGTTTCCATTTGATTCTCGGTCCTTATCGTTAAACTCTTTGTGTTTTAACGGTACACCCGGTTTTCGGTGAAAATCAAGAGCGGGATTGGGTTTTTGTATCCGGGGGCGTTGCGGGGGAGGATCCCCCGCTCGGGGGGATAGGCCAAGACCCGACGAAACGAAGTTTCGCGGGGCTGGGTCGTAAGGGGGACGCGCGGAGCGTGGCCCCCTTCCCCGAAAGGATATCCTTGCCCGCGCGCGAGCCCTACACCGCGCGCCGCGCGGGAGACTCGCCGAGGTACTCGCGCAGGAACCTTCCCGTCAGCGAGTTTTTGCAGGCGCAGAGCTCGGCAGGGGTACCCTCCGCGACGATGTAGCCGCCGCGGCTTCCCCCGCACGGCCCCAGGTCGATGACCCAGTCGGCCTCGGCGATGACCTCGAGGTTGTGCTCGATGACGATCACGCTGTTCCCCGAGTCCACCAGGCGCCGTATGAGGCGCGAGAGGCGGGCGATGTCGGCCATGTGGAGGCCGGTCGTGGGTTCGTCCATGATGTAGACGTTGCCGCT
>DAOPYF010000121.1:0-1986 GCA_035352735.1 Treponemataceae bacterium
GATGATCTTCTTGTCCTGCTCGGCGAGGCCTTCCTTCGCGTCGATCATGTGGAACACGATGTCGGCGTGCTTGAGCGTCTTGATCGCGCGATTGACCGAGTAGTACTCGATGTCTTCCTTGACGCGGCTCTTCCGCCTGATCCCGGCCGTGTCGAGAACCTGGAACTGGCGTTTGCGGTAGGTGAACGAGCCCTCGACGACGTCGCGCGTCGTGCCCGCGATGTCCGAGACGATCGATGCGTCGGTGCCGGTCAGGCGGTTCGAGAGCGTCGACTTTCCGGTGTTCGGCTTGCCGACGATGGCGACGCGGATTGGCCGCTCTTCCTCGCCCTCCTCGACGCGCGAGAAGTCGAGCCGCTTCGTGAGCGCCTCGCCGAGCTCGAGGATATTGTCGCCGTGCTCGGCGCTGATGAAGAGAACCTCGTCGAACCCGTATTGCAAAAAGTTCCACGCGTCGGACTCGCGCCTGCCGCCCTCGGTCTTGTTGACCGCGACGACGAGCTTCTTCCGGTAGGGCCTGAGGAGCTCGATGAACTCCTCGTCCTCGGCCGTCGCCGGTCCCGCCTCGAGGAGGAGCAGGATCTCGTCGGCCTTCTTAAGGGACTGAAGGGTCTTCTCGACGACGAGCTCGTCCATCGCCGCGGATTGCGTTCCCGGCTCGCGGTCTAGCTTAAAGCCGCCCGTGTCCATGACGCGGACGGGCATCCCGTTGATGAACGCCTCGTCCTCGATCGGGTCGCGCGTCACGCCGGGGGTCGGGTCGGTGATCGCGCGGCGCTTGCGCAGGAAGCGGTTAAAGAGCGTCGACTTCCCGACGTTCGGGCGGCCGACGATGACGATGAGCGGTTGGTTCCGATAGGTCTTATCCTCGTCGAAGCGCGGCGCGCCCTCTGGGGACTCAGTCCCTGCGGAATCGAGCGCGCCTTCCGCGGCGTCGAGTTCCTGTTCTATGCGGTCTTTCTTCTTCATTAGTTCCGTTCTTCCTCAAGTTCGCAGGTCTTGAGCTTTCCCTGCACCAGCTTCCTGATCTCGCGCGCCGCGGAAAGTCCCATTACGGCGGAGGCAAGTTCCTCCGCGTCCGCGAGCGAGACCATGCGGACGAGCGCCTTTACCTGGGGGATCGCCGCGCTCGACATGCTGAAGTTTCTGAGGCCCATTCCCATGAGGAGGAAAACCGCCTCGGGGTCGCCGGCCATCTCGCCGCACATCGAAACCTCGACGCCCGCGGCCTTGCCCGCGTCGAGCGTCGCCTTGACGAGCCTCAAGACGGCGGGGTTAAAGCAGTCAAAGAGGTGCGCGACCTTCGCGTTCTCGCGGTCGACCGCCATCGTGTATTGGGTGAGGTCGTTCGTGCCGATCGACATGAAGTCGGCCTTCGCGGCGAGGAGGTCCGCGCACACCGCGGCGGCGGGAATCTCGATCATCACGCCGCACTTGCAGTCGCGCGCGAACGGGACGCAGCCGCGCTCGAGCTCGGCCTTCGCCTCCTCGAGCGCCTCGTACACCGCGTCGAGCTCCTCCACGCACGAGATCATCGGGAACATGATCCGGAGGTCGCCAGCCGTCCCCGCGCGAAGGAGCGCGCGCAGCTGCGTGCGGAACACGTCGCGCCGGTCGAGGCAGTAGCGCACGGCGCGCCAGCCGAGGAGCGGGTTCTTCTCGCCGAGAGAGCTTTGCTCGCCGATCATCTTGTCGCCGCCCGAGTCGAGGGTGCGGATGACCACGGGCCGGCCGGCCATGCCGACCACCGCGTCGCGATAGGCCTTATATTGCGTTTCCTCGTCGGGAAGCGTATCCGACCCGATAAAAAGGAATTCCGAACGGAAAAGCCCGACGCCCTCGGCGCCCGACTCGAGCGCCTCGCGGGTCTCGCCCGAGAAGGCGATGTTGGCGCGAAGGGTCATGACGGCGCCGTCACGGGTTTCCGCGCGTTCCAGGGCCCGGGCCGCGGCATCGCCTGACGGGCTCGCGCTCGCGCGGAACGCG
>DAOPYF010000121.1:2086-7509 GCA_035352735.1 Treponemataceae bacterium
GCCAAAAGTTCCGGATTCGGATCGACCGTCAGGGCGCCTGAGTCCGCATCGAGCACGACGGGGTCGCCGTCCGAGACGGCGTCGAGAAGGCCCCGAACGCCCATGACCGCGGGGATTCGCCACGCGCGGGCGAGAATCGCGACGTGGCTCGTCGCGCCGCCTTCCTCGAGCGCGATGCCGGCGAGGCCCGAGTCCCTCAAGGCGATCGCCTCGGAGGGCTTGATGCTGCGCGCGACGAGAATGGCCCCCGCGGGGACGAAACGGCTCGCGCCGGGAGATCGCGGGGCAGAGGCAGCAGACGGCGCTGAACCGTCGCGCAAGAGAAGGCGCATCACGCGCCCAAAGGCGTCCTCGATGTCGACCGCGCGCTCCGCAAGATAGGCGTCGCCGGTCGAGCGCAAAAGGCGCGCGGCCTCGTCGACCCGGTCCTTGAGCACGGCCTCGATATTGACGAGCGCGTCGCCGAGCGCTTTCTTGATTTGGGGAATGAACTCGGGGTCGCCGAGCATCATCAGGTGAGCCTCGAGGATTTCGGTTTGCTCGCGGTTCCTGCCGTCCTTGAGAAGGCCGATCTCGGCGCGCGCGCGCTCGACCGCCGCCTCAAAGCGGCGCCAATGCGCGCCGACGTCGGACGCCGCGATCGCGTAACGGGGAATGGCGACTGTGTCTTCGTCGGTCAGGCAAAATACGGGGCCGCTCGCGATGCCCCCGGACGCCGACAATCCTTCAAGGGTTCTCACGATAGCGACTATAGCGTAAAAAATCGGCCTTGCATACCGCCGGAAATCGGCGTATCATGGCGCCTATGGCTGACAAAAAGAGGAAAAAGAAACCCGCGGCGCTTGGCTGCGTGTTCTGGATCGCCTTCATCCTGCTCATCATCGTCCTTTTCTTCTTCAACAAAAAAAATATCGGGACCGTACTCGATAAAACCGGCGCCGAGGACCTTTTTTCGGGCAAGAAAACGGCCGCCGAAAAAACCGACGACGGCGCGAAGGGCACCGTCCCGACCCTCGCGACCGACGACGCGACCGCAAAGGCCACGGACGGGACCGCTGAGCCAACAGTCGGAGACGGAAGCAAGGAACCGGATAAAACGGAACAGGCCCCGACCGCTCAGGCGAAAGACGCCACCCGCGATTCGGGGACGGCGAGCGCAAAGAACGCGCCCCCCGCCCCGACCACTCCCGAGGCAAAGCCCGCGCAGCCCGCGGTAAAACCCGAGGCAAAGCCTTCCGCGAAACCGACGGCGAAACCCGCGAGCGGGGCCCAAACGGTCGCCATAAAACCCGCCGCGGAAAAAGCCCCCCAAGTCAGGAAAACCTCGCTCTTTTTCGTCGTGATCGACTCGGACGGGCGCGTCGTACGCAAGGAAGTGACCCGCGACATCCCCATATCCGACTCGCCGCTCACCGACGCCCTCAAGGCCCTCCTCAAGGGACCGACGGCAGCCGAGGCCGCGAAGGGCTATCGATCACTCATCCCCGCGGGAACGCAAATACTTTCGGTAATCGTCAAGAATAAGGTCGCGACGGTAAACGTCAGCGACGAATTTCAGTTTAACCAATACGGGATTGAGGGCTACCTCGGGCAGCTTTCAGAGTTTGTATTTACCGCGACCGCCTTCTCGACCGTCTCGTCGGTCCAGTTCCTCATCGAGGGACAGCGCCGCGAATACCTCGGCGCCGAGGGCGTGTGGGTGGGAACCCCGCTCTCGCGGGATAAGTTTAACTAACCCCGCTCGGGGATATCGACGCGGCGAACGGCGATCGCGCGCGCGGTCTCTCGGGAAACGTCCACGACGAGCCCCCGGAGCGCGCCTGAGCCCGAGGCTTCCTCGAGCCGGTAGAGCACCTGAGTGACGTTCCGCTTGACGGCAAGCGCGGGGTCTCCCCCGATAACCGATCGAACGGGGCCGGTCATCCCGAGATCGGTCATATAAGCCGTGCCTCCCGGAAGGATCCGCTCGTCGGCGGTCTGCACGTGGGTGTGCGTTCCCGTAACCGACGTCGCGCGCCCGGCGAGATAGAGCCCGAGGGCTTCCTTTTCCTGATTCGATTCGGCGTGAAAATCCACGAGCACGATTACCGGGCTTTTATCCCCCGCCCATGCGGCAAGGGCCGAGTCCGCGGCGCGGAAGGGACAATCGATCGCGGTCATATCCTCGCGGCCCTGGAGGTTAAGCACGGCGACGCGGCAGCCCGCCTTCTCGACGGCGATCGAGCCGCGGCCGGGAAGCCGGAGGTCACCCGTGAGGTCGGGGAAGTTCGCGGGGCGGAGGAGCGAGGGGAACTCGTCGAGCGCGGGCCAGTAATCGCGCTTCTCGAAGGTATGGTTTCCCCCGGTTATCACGTCGGCGCCCGCGGCGAAGATCGCGCGCGCGTCCTCTGGCGAAAGGCCGATCCCCGAGGAGGCGTTCTCGCCGTTCATGACGCAAAAATCGATTTCCTCGCTCGCGAGGAATCCGGGCAAAAGGGAAGAGACGCAGCGCATGCCCACCGGGCCAAATACGTCGCCTCCGAGAAAGACGCGGAAAATGTCATTATTCTTCATCGGTATATACGGCAGTCCTTAGGCTGTTCATGATCCCGCCCCGCCAGGGAACCTCGCGGTCCTCCAAGGCTCGGACGGTGCGTTCGATATCGTAGGGTATTCGGATTACCTCAAAGGAAACGGAGCCGCCCTCGACCTCAAGGAGGCCGAACGAGGCGCGGTTATCCCGATCGAGGGGCTTTCCGAGGCTTCCGGGATTAAAGATATAGGCCTCGCCCGCGTGGACCGAGCGCGGCACATGGGTATGCCCGCACAGGTAGATGACCTTGCGCGACACGTCGATCTTCGTCTCGTCGATCGTTTCCTCGTCGGAGCCATGCCTTCCGTGGATCATGTCGATATGAAAGTCGCCCGCGTCGAATTGATGGCGGATCTTGAGATCGCGAAGCCATTGCAGGTTCCCCGGGGAAAGCTGATTGCGCGTCCATCGGCAATGGATAATCCCCTCGCGGCTCCCAAAATACGGGTTGTGGTCCAGGGCATGCTCGTTGATGATGTACCGGTCGTGGTTTCCCGCGAGATAGACCATGCCGGGAAACGCGACGAGGGCATTCACCGTCTCCTCGGGAAAGGGCCCAAGGTTGACGTAATCGCCGAGAAAATACACCGGCGTACCGGAATTGCCGCTGGTCTCGATCCAGGCGAAGAAGGCTTCCAGGGCGGGCAGATTGGCGTGAATGTCCGAAACCAACAGTACTTTCATTAAGGTTTCAGTATATCCCAATTTCGGGCCGTACGCAATTCGCTAATTCGCCAAAACGGTCCCCTTGTCCTCGCCCCAAGGTGGCGGCTATAGTACAGGGCGAATGACGACGACCGAGCGCCGAACGAGCGCACCCCGAACGCAATCAAGAAAGCCCCAAACTGCAGCCGCGCGCGCGCGAATCGCGCTCATCGCCGCGGCAACCCTTGCTATCGCGCTTTCCGCCGCGCTCCTTTCCTGCGGGATCGGGCGCCCCGAGGGGCGCCCAGGCGCGCAACCGGCCGGACACGGAGATTCGGCCGTTTCGCGCCGGGCGGGCGGATCGCTCCGCGTCGTCTCCCTCGCGCCCGCGTCGACCTCCATGCTCCTTGAGCTCGGCGCGGGGAATCTCCTCGTCGCGACCGACTCCTGGTCAACCCGGCTCCCCGGCGTTCCCGCAGGGCTCCCCGCCTTCGACATGATGAAACCCGACGTCGAGCGCCTAGCCGAGCTCGCGCCCGACCTCCTTCTCGTTTCGGCGCTCACCGAGGCGGGGACCGGGGCCAATCCCTTTAGCCGCCTTGAGGCCGCGGGGATGAAGGTCGTCGTCCTTCCCTCGAGCGCGGACCTTGCGGGCATCGCCGCGGACATGACCCGCGTCGCCGGCCTCGTCGGCCGAGAGAAGGAAGGGGAGCGCGCCGTCGGTCGGATGAACGGGGAGGTTGAGAAAATCGAGGCCATCGCGCGGCGAATCCCGACGGGCGAGCGGCGCACGGTCGTCTTCGAGATCGAAAGCGCGCCGTGGATTTATTCCTTCGGAAGCGGCGTCTACCTCGACGACCTTTTAAGCAAGGCCGGCGCCAAGAACGCCTTCTCGGGCGAGCGGGGATGGATCGCGGTAAGCGCCGAGGCGGTCCTCGCGGCCGATCCCGACGTCATCCTCACGAACGTTGCGGCGGATGATCCCGTCGGCGAGATCACGCGAAGGCCCGGATGGGGCGCCCTCAAGGCCGTGAAAAACGGACGCGTGTACCGAATCGACAATACCTTAAGCTCCCAGCCGGCGCCCGCGTGCGTCGGGGCGCTCAGGGAAATAGCGGAGGCGGTCTATCCCGAATACTTTAAATAACCGACTGGACCCGCGTCCGGCGCTGCCCCGCGCGATCCCGCTTAAAACCCTTTTCGCGCTTACCCTACTACTCTCGCTCCTCGTCGTCCTCGCGGGCGCGGGGCTCGGCTCGGTATTCGTCTCGCCCGCCGAATGCGCGCGAATCCTCATCGCGCGTGTCTCGGGCGCCGCGCTCCCCGCCGACATCCCGCCGCTCCACGCGGGCATCGTCTGGGACATCAGGCTCCCGCGCGTCCTCCTTGCCTGGCTCGCGGGCGCCTCGCTTTCGGTATCTGGGGCCGTCATGCAGTCGGTGCTCAAGAACCCGCTCGCCTCGTCCTTTACCCTCGGCGTCTCCTCGGGGGCGTCGCTCGGCGCGGGGATCGTCATTCTCTACGGAGCCACGCTCCCGCTTGCCTCATCCCTCTCCGTCCCCGCGGCCGCCTTCGCCGCGAGCGTCCTTTCGATTATCCTCGTGATGCGCTTCTCGCGAGCGATCGACCCGGGGCTCGAGAACAACACGATCATCCTCTCGGGCATGATCCTCTCGCTCTTCGTGAACGCCGTCCTGACGACGCTCTCGGCCCTCGCCCGAACCGAGCTCGCGCGGCTCGTGTTCTGGCAGATGGGAAGCTTCGCCCTCAGGGGTTGGACCCCCGTCGCGATACTCTTCCCGACGCTCGTCGCCGGGGCCGGATTCATCCTCTTCCTCGGGAAGGAACTCGACATCATGACCTTCGGCGACGCCGAGGCCACCGCAATCGGCGTGAACGTCGCGCGGACCAAGCGCGCCCTCGTGCTCGTCACCTCGGCGCTCACCGGCTGCGCCGTCGCCTTCGCCGGGGTGATCGGCTTCGTCGACCTCGCCGTCCCCCACATCGTCCGCCGCGCGCTCGGCCCCGCGCACCGCTCGCTCATCCCCTTCTCGGCCCTTCTCGGCGGCGCGATCATGGTGATCGCGGACCTCGTCGCGCGAACGGCCATCCCGCCGCTCGACCTTCCCGTCGGGGCGATCACCGCGATCCTCGGCGCGCCCTTTTTCGCGTGGGTCTACGTTTCCTCGCGAAGGAGCGCGCCGTG
>DAOPYF010000122.1:0-7475 GCA_035352735.1 Treponemataceae bacterium
GCTTTCGCTATTTGAGGTATTTCGCGAAGGTCGTTCGGCCGCCGAAGCGGGCGGTGACCCCGAGCTCGTCCTCGATCCGCATGAGCTGGTTGTACTTCGCGACGCGGTCAGAGCGGCTCATCGAGCCGGTTTTGATCTGGCCGGTTTCGAGCGCGACGGAGAGGTCGGCGATGAAGGTGTCCGCGGTTTCGCCCGAGCGGTGCGAGATGATGGCGGTGTAGCCGGCTTTCTGGGCCATGCGCACGGCGTCGATCGTCTCGGTGACGGTGCCGATCTGGTTGAGCTTGATGAGGATGGAGTTGCACGCGCCCTCGGCGATGCCGCGCGCGAGCCGCTCGGTGTTCGTCACGAAGAAGTCGTCGCCGACGATCTGCACCTTGCCCCCGAGTTCCTCGGTGAGGCGGCTGTAGCCTTCCCAGTCGTTCTGGTCGAGGGGATCCTCGATCGAGATGATCGGGTAGGAGGCGATCCACTTCTTGTAGGTGTCGATCATCTCGTCGGCGGTGAAGAGCTTAGTCGGGTTCGATTTCCAGAACTTGTAGCCCTTGCGGTTGCCCGCGTCGAAGAGCTCGCTCGCGGCGCAGTCGAGCGCGATCATGACGTCCTCGCCCGGCCGGTACTTCGCCTTCTCGATCGCCTTCATGATGAAGCCGAGCGCTTCCTCGTTCCCGATGTTCGGCGCGAAGCCGCCTTCGTCGCCGACCGAGGTCGCCTGTCCCGCGTCCTTGAGGATGCCTTTGAGGGCGTGGAAGACCTCCGCGGTCATGCGAACCGCCTCGCGCATGGAGTCCGCGCCGACGGGCATGACCATGAACTCCTGAAAGTCGATCTTGTTGTCCGAGTGGCGGCCGCCGTTGACGATGTTCGCCATCGGCACGGGGAGCTCGAGGGTATGCGCGCCGCCGAGGTAGCGGTAGAGCGGGACGCCGAGGGAGTCCGCCGCCGCGCGGGAGACGGCCATCGAGACGCCGAGGATGGCGTTCGCGCCGAGGTTCGACTTATTCGGGGTGCCGTCGAGCGCGAGGAGGATGTGGTCGACCTCGGCTTGGTCGTACGCGTCGGCGCCGTCAAGCTCCTCCGCGATTACGTCGTTCACCTTCTCGACCGCGTCGAGCACGCCCTTTCCCCCGTAGCGCTCGGCGTCGCCGTCGCGCATCTCGAGGGCTTCGTGCTCGCCCGTCGATGCCCCGGAGGGTACCGCCGCGCGGCCCTTCGATCCGTCGTCCAAGTATACTTCAACCTCGACCGTCGGGTTTCCCCGGGAATCGAGTATCTCGCGGCCGTCTACAAACGCTATCGTGCTCATGGTGCGCCCTCCCTTTTCCGTATCGGTTCTCCTTTATAATAAGGATATTCCGTGGTAAAATCAAACAACCTATGGAATTTGAACTGACCCAGGAGCTTACCGACGAGATCATCTTCGCGATGGAGGACCAGACCGGGCGGTTTCTCTTCGATTCCGCCGAGACCCGCTGCGTCGCCTCGCGCGAGAAGGCGTCGGGCGAGGACGAGGACCGCTATTACGCGATACCCCTGTGGGATTCGGTCAGCGGCTTTAGGATGATGGAGCGGTTCGTCGCCCAGCTCAGGAACCCGATCGTCCGCGAGGAGCTTAGGGACGCGCTTTCGTCGGGCCATGGGGTTTTCCGGAAGTTTAAGGATATCCTCAAGGCTCATCCCGAGATCGAGCGCCAGTGGTTCCTTTTCAAGGAACGCGAGATGCGGCTTCTCGTCCTCGACTGGTACAATTCCCTCCGCGATTTCTGGGGGCTTGAGCGCGTCGGTGCCGAGCCCGAGGAGACCGAGGAGATCGTGAGCCAGGATTTCGCCTTCCGCGACCTCGAGGCCGACGACGTCGATGACGTGGAGACGCTCGTGTCCTCGGTCGAGCGCGAGGTTTCCTCGCAGATGCCGCTTGAGCTCTCCGGGGCCGTCGAGGAACTCTCCTATCGCGTGCGCGGGGACGGGGAATGCGACGACTTGGAACGGGCTATCGTGGCGGAGTCGGCCGACGGGGATATCGTCGGGACGGCGGTTTCTGCCCCGATCCCGGAGGATAGCTTTTTGACGGCGCAACTGACGGTCATCGCGGTGTACCCCGAGTTTCGGGGCCTCGGCATCGGTAAGGAGCTCCTTTCCCGGACGGTCGAGTATTGGCGGTCGCGGGGCTACCGCTGGCTCCTTTTCACGAGCCCGACCGTTCCCGAGGCGTTTCTCCCGGCTTTGCACCGGGCCGGCTTCACCGAGCGCGGCCACGTGTCGGTGCTCGACCTCGCGGGAAACGGTTGCCATTGAGCAAGTCGGAAAAGTATGGCATTATGAATAACAGGAGATTTTTATTGTGGCAGACAAGCAGAAAAACAACCTGAACGAGGACCAGATTTTGGCGTTCCTCCGGGAAGCCGTGGACAAGATCAGGACAGAAGAGGATCCGCTGGAACTCAACCTCTACCGCCGCCTCTTCCGCAAGGCCGTTCCCTTAACCCTCCGTGCCTATTTTACGGCCTACCTTCTCAAGGAAATCAATACCGGTAAGATGCCTTCGCGCCTCGGCGGCTCGCAGCGGCCGGAGCGCGGCGGAAAGTCGCAGCGCCAGGGCCGCTCCGACGGTCGTACCGACGGCCGCCAGCCCAGGGAAGGCGGCCGCGCGCAGAACGAGCGCCAGGACGAGGGACGCCGCGGCAAGCAAGGCGAGGGCAGGCAGGGCGAGTCCCGCGCGGCCGAGCGGCGCGAGCCGAGGCCGGCCGAGGGCAAGGTGGAGCCGAGGAATATTCTTCCCGACGACATCTCGACGACCCTTTTCGTCAGCATCGGCCGGAATCGCCGGGTCTATCCCCGCGACCTCATCGGGCTCATCATGCAGAACGTCGAGATGGAACGCGACCACATCGGGGACATCCGGGTGCTCGATAACTACTCGTTCGTCCAGGTTATCACCGAGGACGCCGAGAAGATCATCGCCGCGCTCAACGAGTTTGAGTATCGCGGCAGGAAGCTCGCGGTGAGCTTCTCGCGCAAGCGCGAGGATTCGTCGTCCGCTTCCGGGGCTTCATCGCTTTCGGCAGAATCGCCCGTCCATGACGACGCTTCCGCGGGGGATTCCGCTCCCGAATCGGATTCTATCCCCGATTCGTACGCGCCTTCCGCCGACGAGCCGCTCGAGGGCAACGCGGACGCGGGCTCATGGCAGTCCGAATCCGACCTTCAGGATGGCGAAGAAAAGGATGGCAATATTTAAGGCCGTTCCCAACGCGATCATCAGAAAACCGGCAGCCCCGCGCTGTTGGTTTTTTTTTGCCCCGGCGATCGTCAGGAGGATGCCGGGGGGCAGGTAGGGGAGCGCCTTCCCGAAGACGCCGACGAGGGCGGCGATCGCCGCGAGCTCCATCCCGCTTGTTCCGCTCGCCTCGATGAGCGCGAGGAATTCGAGGAAGACCCCCGTGGCGACGCTGAAGGCCGTGATGGCGCTTCCCCCCGCATCGGGCTTCCATGACCGGTCGGCGAGGAGCCCCTTGGCCGCCTCGCGCACGCGCTCGATGTCCCCTTCCTCGTGGAAGACGCACACGGGGCGCTTGAACCGGTTTGGCCCCGGGATATACGCGAGCGCCGTGCCCGCCTGGACGAGGCGGACCGATTTCCAGGAAAGCCTGATGGGACCCACCGCGCGGTCAAGGGTGAGAAAGCGGGTTTCCCGCGAATCGAGCGAGAGCCGCTCGCCTGCGCCGCCGAGGGAGAGGGTAACGGCATGGAGATCGACCCCCTCGAGCGCGGCGCCCGAGCCTGCGCCCGCGGCGAGGCGGGCGGTGAGCCGCCTAAGCCTGAAGCGAACGATTGCCCCGGCAAGGCCGGGAATGAGGACGTAGGCGATGAACGCGATCGCGGCGATGGCGAGAAGCCTTCCTGACACGGATTCTCCTTTCGGGGTATAGTACCGGGCTATGAAGATCACGCAACTGGTTACCGGACCGCTGTCCGTCAATACCTGGTGCATCGAGCTCGATCCCGCCCGCGTCATGGTCGTCGATCCGGGCGGGGACGCCGACTCAATTATAGCACATCTCGCCGAGCGGGGCGTCGAGCCCGCCGTCTTTCTCCTGACCCATGGGCATTTCGACCACGTGATTGCCCTGCCGGAACTCGCCCGCAAGTGGCCCGACGTCCCGATCGCGATCCATCCCGCCGACGTCTCCGCGCTCGGTCCGGGCGCGATCGCCCGCCATCGGTCCGTCTTCGCCGCCCTGGGCGCGGAATCCCTCGTCGAAGCCTATTCGGCCGAGCTTCCTCAGGCGACCGTATTATTAGAAGACGGTAAGCCGATCATGCTCCCGGGAACCCCTGAGACCGCGATCCCTGGCTGGGCCGTCATGCATACGCCGGGGCATAGCCCCGGTTCCGTGTGCCTCTATAACGCCGCGGAAGGCGCGCTCGTTTCGGGCGACACCCTTTTTTGCGCGGGGTATGGCCGCACCGATCTTGAAGGCGGGGACTCGGTCGAGCTTTTCCGAAGCCTTACTCGGCTCTTCGCGCTCCCGGCGCAAACCCTCGTGCTTCCGGGGCACGGGGATCGCACGACGATCGGCGCGGAAGCGATGGCGAACTGATTCCCGCGCTCAGGTCCCCGCGTGCGTGCAAGGGGCCTCGCGCGAAGCTTGCCGCATTAAGCGCGCGTCGGTCGCGCGATTTACCGACCGAGCCGTTGGCCGTAGCGCGGCCTTCGGGTCGGCGAGGGTTACTTTCCCTTTTCAACCGACACGAAAATGGATATGATGCTTTTCATGAGCGACTATCAGGCTACATGCGCACTGCCGTCCGCGCGAGTCCGGGGCTTTATCCGGCGCGCGGCGTTCCTTTCCCTTATCGTTTTCGCGTTTGCCTCATGCGGCCGCATGGGCGCGCCGAAGGCCGTTTCGTCCGCCGACGGGACGCAGGCCCAGGGCGAGACCCCAAAGGCCCGCGCGCCTCACCACAAGCCCGCCGACCACCGAATCCTCGTCATGCTCGGGCCCTCGTTCGCCGGGAGACCTCAGCTCGTTGAGCCCATCATCGAGGAATACGGCGTGCTCGATCCCGATATCCCCGAATCGCCCGGGATGATGACCGTCATGACCTGGCCTGATTCCTTCATGGTCGAAAAGCACGCACGGCTCTCGCTTTTAAAGAACGCGGCCGACGATCCCCAGATCACGATCGTCGCCACCCTCGGCGCGCCCGAGGGTACCGTGCGCGAGCTAACCCGAATCCACGCCGCACGGCCCGACGTTAAGATCGTGACCCTCTTCGCCGAGGATGACGGGCTTCCGCTCGAGGCCGTCTCGGACCTTCTCGTCGACCGCACCCTTCCCGAAGGCGTCCTCGCGGGCGAGAACTCTTCCCCCGACTCAGGCATCTCGGACGCGGCCGCGGGTGTGCTCCTCCTCGGCGCCGTCCTTTCGGCCGAGGATCGGGACGCGACAGTGCCCCCGCTCGCCAAGCTGACCGCCGGACTCGATTCAGCGCGAAGCCTCGCGAAGCTCAGGCGGGTCGGTTCCGATTGGGTTATCTCGCCCTTCGTCGACCCCGACACGAGCCTCAAGTCCCGCAATCACCTGACCGTCCAGATTCCCCCCGAGCCCGACGCGCAGCCTGCGAACGCGCAGTCGACGGATGGCGACGGTGCGGCGTCGACCGACGGGGCCGCGGGAAAGACGAAACGCTCATGAACGCGATCAGCCAGCACGAGTCGGGTCTTCTCGGCTCGGGCGAAGACATCGCGCGCCTCGCCGCCGCCGATTCGGCGCGGATTCTCGTCGTGTCGGACACGCACGGGCATTACGACGTGCTTGAGTCCGCGATCCGCGAGTTCGGACCCGACGCGGACGCGCTCCTATTCGCCGGGGACGGGATGTGGGACGTCGTTCAGTATCTCGAGAACGCGCAGGAATCGGAGCGGCTCAAGGCCGCGCTTCCCGCGGTCGTGGCCTTCGTCGCGGGAAACGGCGACGGGGACCAGTACCGTATCAACCTTCCCCCCTCGGGCGTTCCCGACGACAGTCCCGGCTACAGCCTCACGGTACCGGCGCGGCAGATCGTCCGCGCGGCGGGCTACTCGATCTTCGTCGCGCACGGGCACCGGCACTCGGTCGACGTGAGCCTCGACATCCTCGTCGACTCCGCGCACGCGATGAACTGCGACGTCGCCGTCTACGGCCACACGCACCTATCGTTCGCCGAGCAGTTCTCGCACATCCTCGCCCTCAATCCCGGAAGCCTTTCGCGGCCGCGCGGGAATAACCCGCCGGGCCTCGCGCTCCTCGAGCTCGACTCGACCTCGACCGATCCCAAGACGACCTTCTTTTCCGTCTCTGCCGCGGGCCGCGGGAACTTTCAATTTCAAGAACTCCTCCGCGCGTGACGGAACTTGCGCGGGGCGTTGCGTGCTTGCGAGCAGCGTTCCCCGCGCGATCATATACCCGCGACGCCGTATGAAAATGACGAAGCCCGCTTTTTAGGCGGGCTTCATTCGTTGTGATCGTTTATTTTTTTTCTGTCGTGAGCTGCTCGGTCCCGCTTAGGTAACCTTCGCGAGGAACTCCTTCGTGCGCGCGTTCTTCGGGTTGCCGAAGACCTCGACCGGGGTCCCCGACTCGAGGATGACGCCCTCGTCCATGAAAAGGACGCGCGAGGCGACCTCGCGGGCGAAGCGCATCTCGTGGGTGACGACGGCCATCGTCATGCCGTCGCGCGCGAGGTCCCGCATGACGGAGAGCACCTCGCCGACCATCTCGGGGTCGAGGGCGCTCGTCGGCTCGTCGAAGAGCATGACCTTCGGCTTCATTGCGAGCGCGCGGACGATCGCGATCCGCTGCTTTTGCCCGCCCGACAATTGCGCGGGGTGCGCGTCGGTTTTTTCGGTGAGCCCGACGCGGTCGAGGAGTTCGCGCGCGAGTCGCTCGGCCTCGGCTCGGGGAACGCCCTTTACCTTCATCGGCGCGAGGATGATGTTCTCGAGGACCGTCATGTGCGGGAAGAGGTTGAAGTGCTGGAAAACCATACCCATGTCGCGCCGGTGCGCGTCGAGGCTGCCGCGCTTCCATCCCTTTTTGTCGGTGATCTCGAAGCCGTCGAAGAATATCTTCCCCGCGGTCGGCATCTCGAGGAGGTTGAGGCATCGGAGGAAGGTGCTCTTGCCGGAACCCGAGGGGCCGATCACGACGAGTACCTCGCCCGTCGAGACGCGCTCGTCGATGCCCTTGAGCACCGCGAGCTTCCCGAAGTTTTTCTTGAGTCCGCATACGCGGATTATTTCCTCGCCCTTTGCCCGAGCGGGGCTGGGCGTCATCGCGTCAGTCATTTTCTCTCATCCTTTTCTCGATTCGGGCGAGCAGCTTCGACAGGGGGAAGGTCAGGAGGAAGTACACGAGCGCCGCGACCAAGAGTGGCTCGAAGGGCTGGAAGGTATTTCCCCGGACGGTGTTCGCCTTGTACATGAGGTCCGC
>DAOPYF010000123.1:0-7407 GCA_035352735.1 Treponemataceae bacterium
GATTTGTTGGAGGATTGATATGGGACGCAAGAAAGGTGGTAGCGGTGCCAAGAACGGCCGCGATGCGAATCCGAAGTATCTCGGAGTTAAGGTTTTCGGCGGTCAGACGGTAACGTCCGGTTCCATCCTCGTCCGCCAGCGGGGAACGAAGATTCACCCCGGTAACAACGTCGGTTGCGGCAAGGACGATACCCTGTTCGCGACCGCTGACGGCGTCGTGAAGTACCACGCGCGCAAGGGCAGAAACCTCGCTTCGGTCGAGCCGATCCAGGCCTAAGTCCTTTCGTTCGTTTACGTCACGTTAAGTCAGTTCAAGGCGGCCCGGTCGCGTTTCGCGCCGGGATTGTCCGTGACGTCATGAAGCCGGCGGTGTATCGCCGGCTTTTTTTTATTATACGGGTGATTGCCTGAGCGCCGGTAAGGTATCGCGCGCTCAGGGAGTCGCCCGCAGGAGTCGAGACAGAGCATGATCAAATTTGCTGACGAGGCGACCATCGAGGTTTCCTCGGGTAAGGGCGGGAACGGCTGCGCTTCCTTCCGCCGCGAGAAGTATATCCCGAACGGCGGCCCCTCGGGCGGCGACGGCGGGCGGGGCGGGGACCTGATCTTCGAGATCAGGCGGAACCTCCGTACCCTCGTCCATCTCCGCTACAAGCAGAAATTCAAGGGCAAGACCGGCGGCGACGGCCAGGGTAACAAGCGCTTCGGCAAGGACGGCGAGGATTGCGTTGTCCCGCTGCCGCCCGGCACGATCATCCGCGACGCGGAGACGGGCGAGCTGATCCGCGACTTCGGGCTCGAGAGCGAGGGCCGCTACGTCTTCCTCAAGGGCGGCAACGGCGGCTGGGGAAACGTGCATTTCAAGAGCTCGACGAACCAGGCGCCCCGAACGACCCTTCCCGGGCAGCCGGGCGAGACCCGGATGATTCGGGTGGAGCTCAACATCATCGCCGACATCGGTTTCGTCGGCTTCCCGAACGCGGGCAAGTCGTCGCTCCTCGACTATTTCACCAACGCGCGGCCGAAGATCGCGCCGTACCCGTTCACGACGAAGATCCCGAACCTCGGGGTGCTCCGCGTCGACGACGAGACGGACATCATCCTCGCGGACATCCCCGGCATCATCGAGGGCGCCTCGGAGGGCTTGGGTCTCGGCATCCGCTTCCTCAAGCATATATCCCGCTCCGCCGGGCTCGCGTTCATCATCGACCTCTCCGACGACGATTACCTCAATTCGTACGAGAAGCTCGAGGTCGAGCTCAAGGAATTCTCCGAGGACCTCGCGCTCAAGGACCGGATCATCATCGCGAACAAGCTCGACCTTCCCGATACCGGGGATCGGCTCGAAAAACTCCGCGAGAAGCACCCGGAGCTCAACATCATCGGGATCTCGGTGCATAACCGCTGGGGGCTCGAGAAGGTTCGCGACGCGTTCATCACGATGGTCACGAAGGCCGAGCTTGCCGCCGCGGAGGCCGCGAAGGCAAACCAGGCGGACGCGCAGGCGGCGGGCGACCATGGTATCTACGGGGAAGGAGCCGAGGGGACGGAAGGCGTCGCCGGCGGCCCCGGCGACGCGATGCTCGCGCCTACGCCCGAGGCCAACTTCATGACCGCGGAGCTCGAGGACCCCGTTTATAAAGAAGACGACGGCGGCTTCGGCGCGACGGTTTCCCTCAACCCGAAACGGAAGGGCAAGCGAAAATGAGACTCGCCATCCTCGGCGGGTCCTTCAATCCCGTGCATAACGGGCATATCGCGCTTGCCTTCGCCCTTCGCCGCGAACTCGGCTTCGACCGGGTGCTCCTGATTCCCGCGAACCTGCCGCCCCATAAGGCGCTTGCCTCGGGCGCGAGTGCGGCCGACCGGCTCGCGATGCTCGATCTCGCGGTGGCCGAGGCGAACCGGGAGGCGGGCGCGGATTTCGTCGGGATCGAGGATTGCGAGATCGCGCGCGGCGGCGTTTCCTATACTATTGACACGATCGAGTATCTCGAGCGCATGCATTCGGGCGAGCTCGAGGGGAAGATCGGGCTCGTCATGGGGCAGGACCTCGCCTCGGGGTTTGGGACGTGGCGGCGCGCGGACGAGCTCGCCGAACGCGCCGAGCTTATCATCGCGCGGCGGGAAGTCAGTCATGACGGGGCGACGCCACCGTTTCCCTGGCGCCACCGGGCGCTCGAGAACGCGCTTCTCCCGATATCGTCCTCTGGCATCCGCGCGGCGATTCGGGGCGGAACGCCCTGGCGTTCCCTTGTCCCTGACGCCGTATACCGGTATATTGTTGAGCGTACATTATATGAATCCTGAAGAATTGAAATCGGTGACCGCGAAGGTCAACCTGTATGCGATTGGCTCGCTCTCGCTCGCGCGGTACGAGCATTCGGTCCGCGTCGCGGAGCTCTCCCGCGAGCTCTGCGGGCGGTTCGGCCTTGACCCCGACGTGGGGTACCTCGCCGGGCTCGCGCACGACATCTGCAAATCCGGGAAGGATAGCTGGCTTCTCGAGCTCGCGACGAAGGACGGGCAGCCGGTGAGCGACATCGAGCGGCGAAAGCCCTCGCTGCTCCACGGGCACGCCGCGGCGGTGCTCCTCGAGCGGATGTTCGGCATCGTCGACCGGTCGATCCTCTTCGCCGTGCGCAACCATACCTTCGGCGCCCCCGACATGGACGCCCTGGGCAAGATCGTCTTCGTCGCCGACAAGATAGAGCCGGGCAGGGTGGGCATGGACCCGGAATATCGGATCCGAATCCTCGAATCCGACCTTGACGGCATGACGCGCCTCGTCGTGGAGGACAATATCCGCTATCTCGAGACGCGCGGGAAGGAAGTGTCCGCGAGCACGCGGCGCCTCCTGGATAACCTGAAAAGTGGGGAAAGGCTAAAAAAATGAGATCATTCAGGCTCGATCGGAGCATTCTGTTTTTGGTCGCGATTCTTTTAATCCTGGTCGTCGTCGCGGTCTTCATGTTCTTCGCGATGCGGACTGACCCGGTGAGCGACTCCCTTTCGGACGATAAGCTCCTGAAGGTACTCGTCGTCCTCGAGGACGACGGCATGCCGATATCGACGAACATCGTCGCCTACTATCCGGTGTCGAAGCGCGCCGCCATGTTCGACATTCCCGGCGAGACCGGCCTCATCCTGAAGAGCCTGGAACGCGTCGACCGAATCGACGCGGTGTACGCCGAGAAGGGAATCGCGGAGTATAAGTCCGAGATCGAGGGACTGACGGGGATTTCGGTACCGTTCTACCTCGTGATCAACCTCGATCAGTTCTCGCACCTTGCCGACCTCCTTTCGGGGTTTAACGTATTCATCCCGACCCCGGTCGACATCAAGGACCAGAACGCGGTTTCCGCCGCCGCCGGGTCCGACGGAAATACGCTCAATAAGGATGGAACCGCGGCTGGCCCCGCCGGTGCGGCCTCGGGCGACGCCGCCGCGAAGGCCGACGCCTCAAGCGATACCGCCTCAGACAGCGCGGCGGGTGATTCGGGCGATAGCGCCGCCACCTCGGCGACCGCGGGCCAATCGGGCGGAGACGTCGCCGCGGCTCCGGCGCAAGATACCGCGAAGCAGGCGAAGGCCCGAAAGCGGGCGAAGCATTCCCACGGCAAGGAGATCCCCGAGTCGACGCGCGTCCTTTTACCCTCGGGCGCGGTAAGCCTCGACGGCGACATGGTGCGTACCTACGTCACCTATCGCGATCCCCTCGATCAGGAAGGCGAGGGCGCGAGCCGGAAGCAAAAGGCAATCCTCGCGTTTTTCCGCGCGCTCGGGGACAACTCGGGCACGGTCTTCACGCACTCGATGTTCCCCACGGTGAAGTCCTGCTTCCGCTCGAACGTCCCGTCGAGCTCGATGAAGGACCTCTTGACCGAGCTTTCGAAGATTGACGTCGAGCGCCTCGTTCCCCAAAAGGTGACGGGTTCCCGCCGCTCGGTGGACGGCAAGACGCTTTTGTTCCCGTTCGAGGACGGCGGGCTCCTGAAGGCGATCATCCGGCAGACACTCGGAGGCCTCGCGTCAGAGGACTCGACGGCGCAGGAACGCGTCTACGCGATCGAGATCCTGAACGGCACGAAGAGCCAGGGGCTCGCGCGCACCGCGAGCGAGCTGTACCAAAGCTTCGGGTACGACGTCATCCGCGTCGGTAACGCGGGGGACACGGAATACGATAAGACGGAGATCATCGACCGCATCGGGAATCAGGGAGTCGCCTCGACGATCGGGCAGGTCATTCACTGCACGAACATCGAGTCGACGAACGTCGCGCCCGATAACGCGAACGATTATGGGACCGAGGCCGTGGTCGATTTCACGGTTATCCTCGGCAAGGATTATAACGGCAGATATGTCATTCAATAGGAGCACTATGGAAACTCAGAATACCAAGCGGGATGCCGCGATCGCGCTCGGCACCCTGCTCGCCGACTATAAGGGCGGAAACGTGAAGGTTCTCGACGTAACCGGGAAGAATACCTTCGCGGACTATTTTGTCATCGCGACGGTGACGAGCCAGGCGCATTCTCGCGGGCTTCAGAAGCACGTGTACGACGCCATTAAGGAGCTTAATCTTGAGCTCAGGCCCACGAAGCGGAAACTTCCCGACGGGGACGATTGGGCGCTCATCGATCTGGGCGACGTGATCGTGCACTTGATGACCGAAACGGCCCGTAACTTCTATGATTTGGAAAAGCTGTGGTTTGGGGCCCAGGACTTGCTGAAAAAGTAGCGCACCGGGCAAAAGAAAACGCCTGTTTTCGGCGGTTTATGAAGGCCGGAAACAGGCGTCTTTTTATCAGGATAGACGGTTATTCGTCAAAATCGTCGTATTCGAGATCGTCGTCTTCGTAATCGAAATCGTCTTCTTCCTCTCCGAAGTCTCCCTCGTCGTCAAAATCGTCAAAATCATCCTCGCCGTCACCGTCTTCTTCTTCGTCGTCAAAATCCTCTTCATCCTCGAAGTCGTCGAAATCGTCGCCGGATTCTTCGTCGAAATCGTCGTCTTCGTAGTCGTCATACGCGTCTTGGAACACGTACGCCGTTTTGTTCGGGTTTTTCTCCAGATCAATCGTGGTCAACATTCGCTTTTTTCCGTCCGTTTCCCTTAAAAGAATAGGTGCCCTCGCGGGCACTGCTCTATAACGCTCTTGAAAACATAATTGAGACTGTTTGTTTCTGTCAACTATCCCCCCGCCTTTTTTTCACGATTCCACGGTATTAAGTACTTTGACAAAGTCCCGTTTTTTGCTATACTCACGCGGGTTATGCATGAAAGCATCCGGATTACCGCGCCTTGTAAGATCAATCTCCACTTGAGGGTTTTACGGCGACGCGCGGACGGGTTTCATGACATCGAGAGCGTGTTTCAGCTCGTGTCCCTCGCGGACGGGCTTACCGTCTCGGTTTCCGGCCCCGAGGGCGCGTCACGGGTTCTGTCGCCCCTGATGGAACTTCCCGCGGTCAATACCGTGAGCCGCGCGATCGAGCTTTTTCGCGCCGAAACGGGCATCCGCTCGGGGATCGCGGTAGACCTCGAAAAGCGCGTTCCGGCGGGCGCGGGCCTTGGCGGCGGGTCTTCGGACGCGGCCGCGACCCTTGTCGCGCTCGATCGCCTGTTTAGGACCGACCTTTCGCGCGCGGCGCTCGACGCCATGGCGGCGAAAATCGGGAGCGACGTTCCCTTTTTCCTTTCGGGAGGGGCGGCTATCGTCGAAGGACGCGGCGAGCGGGTTACCCCAATACCCGCGCGGGATGACCTCTACGGGGTTTTGATTTGGCCGGGGGTGCATAGCTCGACCGCCGAGGCGTATGGCCTCGTGGACGCGTGGCACGCCTCTCACGGGGACTTAGGCGCCGACTGGCCCGCGGTGAGCGAGCTCGCGGATCGGTACCATGGTCCGGTCGGGGATTGGCGCTTTGCCAATAGCTTTACCGCGCCGCTTGAGGCCCGGTACCCGGCGATACGGGATGCACGGCTCGCGCTAGTCGCGTCCGGGGCCGCGTTCGCCGAGATGAGCGGCTCGGGATCGTCCGTTTTTGGCCTTTTCGCGGATCGGCAAGCCGCCGATAACGCGTATGTTTCGCTTTCCGCGCATTGTAAACAATGCGTGAAATTTCTTTTGCTTGCGTCCTCGCCGATGCGGTAGTACAATAAGCCACGGGTATTTTTTGTGCCTGCTGCTTCTGCTGCTGCAAAGGAGACTAAAAGTATGGAAATTACTGATATCCGTATCAGGAAAGTAACAACGGAAGGCAAACTGAAAGCGTATGTTACAGTAACCTTCGATAATTGCTTCGTTATCCATAACGTAAAGATTATCGAGGGAAAAACCGGGATGTTCATCGCGATGCCAAGTCGCAAGATCAGAACCGGTGAATACAAGGATGTCGCCCATCCGATCTGTCCCGATTTTCGCACGAAGCTTCAGGACAGGGTTTTGGCCGAGTTTGAGGCCGGTAACATAGAGGAATCAGTAGCCGCCGATCCGGCTGATATATAGGAACTCGTAACGGCGACAGGGCCCTGCCTTTCCCTGTTTGTACCGTTCAGACGCCTGTACGTCCCGGAAAGACGGCTTTTGCGAAGCCATTCATTGGGACGTCGGCAAGTGGTAAGCCAACGGTTTTTGGTACCGTCATTCCGCTGGTTCGAATCCAGCCGTCCCAGCTAACAGCCTTTGCGCAATCGAAGGTTTTTATAGGTTTTAGCCGTATGGCAAAAAACCAACTCACGCGCCGCTCAGATCCCGGGGATCGTCCTCGGGGAAGGGGTTCGCGCTGAAAGGAGTTCCAAATGGAACAGAAAGTACTCAATGCCCGTACCCGGACCGAAACCGGTAAGGGCGCGGCCAAGCGCCTCCGCGCTGCCGGACGTCTCCCCGCCGTCATGTATAACGGCGAGGGAAAAGCCATCATGATCGACATCGACGAGAAGGAGTTTTCCAAGCTCTTCCACCTCATCACCGAAAGTACCCTGATCGACGTCAAGCTCGACGGCGCGAAGGGGATCAGCTCTTTCGTGAAGGACGTCCAGTACGATATCATCATCGACAAGGTTAACCACATCGACTTCTACGAGGTCGACGCGAACAAGATGCTCCGCACCAAGATCATGATCAAGCTCTCCGGCTCGCCCGACGGCGTCCGCCAGGGCGGCGTGCTCGAGGCCGGAACCACCGCGGTCGAGGTCGAGTGCCTCCCGAAGGACCTTCCCGAGCGGATTATCGTCGACGTATCGGATCTGCAGCTTAACCACTCGATCCACGTTAAGGACCTCAAGGTCGCTTCGACCGTCAAGATCCTTTCCGATCCCCACAAGACCGTCGCGACCCTCAAGTATATCAAGAACGAGGTTCCCGCCGCCGAGGAGACCGCAGAAGCCGCTCCCGCAGCCGG
>DAOPYF010000124.1:0-2896 GCA_035352735.1 Treponemataceae bacterium
CGATCGTGAAGATCTGCCAGTCAAAGGACCCGATCCTCGAGGTAACGGAGCGCCTCTGCCGTTGGTTCGAGACCGAGCGGCCCGATACCTTTCAGGACCTCGAGCTCGGGGACCATCACGATCCGCGGATGAAGGCGCTCGTTCTCTTTCTCCGCAAGAAGTTCGCGGTGCGGAAATAGCCAGGCGGCGGGACCCGCGCGCATGGGCGCCATGTGTTCGACCGCGCTGCGCCATGCGTCCGCGTATCGTGCTCCCGCGCGCCTCGCTCAGTCGAAGGCTTCTTTGTAATCCTTAACGCACTGCGTAAAGCTTTCTTTCATGCGCGCTGTCGCGGCGGCGAGCGCGGCCTTTCGATCCTCGCGGTAGAGGGGATAGAACTCGTCGAACGGGATCGGCTCCCCGACGACGACGACCGGGCGTTTCGCGATCGGGTTCGCGCGGTTCCGGAGCGTGCCGCCCTTCAGCCGCTCCGCGAGGTCATACGAGTTGTTCGCGATCTCGAAAAGGCGGTTGAGGCTTGCGTCCCGAGGTAACTCCCCGAAGCGGACGTGGGCCAGCAGCATGGCGGTCTCGAGGTGGCGCATCGCGTACCACGCCTCTCCCGTCTCGCGGCCCGCGAGGCTTTTCCGCAAGGGACTCATGGCGCCCATGTCGCCGCGGAATATGCGGTCCCATGCGACGTTTCTGATTCGGTACAGCCGCTCGAAGGGCTCGCCTGAGCCCGTAAGCGCGAGGATGCGTTCCGCGGCCGAAAGGGCCGCGTCGAGGAGCGCTTCCTGACTCGCGCCCTCGGGCGTTCCGGAAAGCTCATGGTAGTACGCCCCCGTAATCGAAAGGATCGCTTGTCCGATCGCGGCGACGCGCGCGCGAAGCGACTCAAGCGTCCGACCGTCGGTAGCGGGACTCTCTATCCCGCATCCGGCCTCAAGCCCTTGAAGGAGACGGTCGAGCGCGCGACCTGAGCCTTTTCCGTAACGGTAATGCGTCGAAACGGGCAGGAACATGACCTTCTCCTCGCGACCCGCGCGGGCAAGATCCTCAATACACCAGAAACCGAACCGCGCCGTTCCCGTCTCGAGCTCGCCGACGGCCTCGCTGTCGTAGGTCACGTGGCCCTCGGGCGCGAGCGCGAGCGGAAAGGCGCCAGAAGAAAGGGCCTTCCTGATGCGGTTCATCCCGACGGAATCCATGTGGACGTGGTTGATCGGGACCGCGCCGACGTTCGGCAGGAGCCAGCGGACGAAACCGCCCGACCAAAAGGGCACCTCGACCCCGTACACGAAATGCGCGTGGGTGATCCCCTTGAGGGGCTTTTTGAGCCGCCTCGCCTCGCGGGGCAGGGCATGGTGGAGGGTATAGACCATGAGCTGGGGATCGTCGCCGTATGCGTGCCTGAAGCCGATGATGAGCCGGGTCTTACCGTCAAGGAAATCCCGATACGCGTCGACCATGCGCTCGCCGCCGAGCATGGTCGGCTCGAGGAAGCGGAGCGCGCGGGCATACGGCCGCATGATGAGGCGGGCGAGCCTGATGACGGAAAAGTTGAGCCGGGGGCCGGGGACGTCGAGCGTCGGAATCGGCGCAGTCTGTGGAGTGTACATTGCCCTCAGTGTAATTGCTCCGCGTTTCCGTGGCAAGGGCGTTTCGTCGCCGTCGTTTTTAATCTGGACGCGGCGCGGCACTCCGTTTATACTGAACGAACGCTTAGCTTCTCGACAAGGACAAAGGGGTTATCATGTCTCAAGTTTCGCTTCCGGCGGGGTATAAACCGCTGCTTTCCGTTAAGGAAACCGAACAGGCAATCATCCGAATCAAGGATTTCTTCCAGCTTGCGCTCTCCACCGAGCTCAACCTTACCCGCGTTACCGCGCCGCTTTTCGTGCCGCGCGGCAAGGGCATCAACGACGACCTTAACGGCGTCGAGCGGCCCGTGCGCTTCCCGGTCAAGGACCTCAACGAGGAGGAGCTCGAGATCGTCCACTCCCTCGCGAAGTGGAAACGGCTCAAGGTCTCCGACCTTGGCCTCGCGCCCGGCTTCGGCGTCTACACCGACATGAACGCGATCCGCGCGGACGAGGAGCTCGACAACATCCACTCGCTCTACGTCGACCAGTGGGACTGGGAGATGGCGATGTACGAAAGCGACCGCACGGTCGATTTCCTCAAGCACGTCGTGCGGCGGATTTACCGCTGCCTCAAGCGCACCGAGTTCTTCATCTACGACAACCACGCGGCGATCACGCCGATCCTCCCCGAGGAAATCACCTTCGTCCACGCGGAGGAGCTGTTCCGCGAGTATCCCGGCAAGACCGCAAAGGAACGCGAGACCGAGGTCGCGCGCAAGTACGGCGCCGTGTTCATCATCGGGATCGGGCACGCCCTCCCAGACGGGAACCTCCACGACGGCCGCGCCCCCGACTACGACGACTGGATCACGGAAACCGGCAACGGTAACCGCGGGCTTAACGGGGACCTCCTCGTATGGAATCCCGTCCTTGGCCAGGCGCTCGAGCTTTCGTCCATGGGAATCCGGGTAAGCCCGGAAACCCTCAAGGAACAACTCGCGTATCGCGACTGTCCCGAGCGCTCGAGCCTATACTTCCACAAGCGGCTTCTCGCCGGCGAGCTTACCCAGACCGTCGGCGGCGGCATCGGGCAATCGCGCCTGTGCATGTTCTTCCTCCGCAAGGCGCATATCGGGGAAACGCAGGTTTCCGTATGGCCCGAGCCGATTCTCGCGGCGACGAAGAAGGCGGGCATCCCGCTTCTCTAAGGCCTCAGGCGGAAACGTCGCGCCGCGCGGTGTTTTCACGGGAACCGGTTCCGGTGTACACTCATTCCCATGAGTCCCTCCCAGAAACCGGTTCTTGCCGTCGTCTCGGTGCAAATCCAATCC
>DAOPYF010000124.1:2996-7296 GCA_035352735.1 Treponemataceae bacterium
CATGAGTCCCTCCCAGAAACCGGTTCTTGCCGTCGTCTCGGTGCAAATCCAATCCTCGTATCAGGCGATACCGCTCGGCGCGGCCTCGGTCGTTTCCGCGCTTCGATCGTCCGACGCGATCGCTCGGCGCGTCGATCCCGTCCTCGCGGACTATTCCCTCGAGGCCGAGCCGCTCGCGAACCTTTCCCCCGATAAAGCCGGCATCGTTCTCGCTTCCCGCGTCGCCGAGCGCTATCAGGCGCCCGCGGCGTCAGCCGATGCCGCTGCCGCCGCGACTTCTGCGCCCGCCGCGCGGCAGAGCCCGCCCATCGTGGGCTTTTCAGTCTATGTCTGGAACCGGACAATCTTCGAGGTAGCGGCGACTGAGCTCAAGCGGCTCGTCCCGGGGATCGTCATTTTCGCGGGGGGACCCGAGATCACCGCGAATCCCGGCAACGCGTCGTCGACCCCCTTCGACTACCTTATCCGCGGCGAGGGGGAGACCGCCACGGTCGCGCTCGTCGGCTCCATCCTTGATGGCGTCGCGCTCCCGCAGGCGATCGCTTCCGGTGCCCGCTGCCCCGACGAGGATTGCGCGGCTTTAAGCTCCCCGTGGCTTGACGGTACCCTCGACGGCGCCGAGGGCGTCCGCGCCTATAAGGGCGCGCTCTGGGAACTCGCCCGCGGCTGCCCCTACGACTGCGCCTACTGCTACGAATCGAAGGGAAGCCGGAAGGTGCGCGCTTTCCCGCTTGCGCGGCTCGAGCGGGAACTCGACCGATTCGTCGAAAAGGGCGTCGAGCGGGTGTTCGTGCTCGACCCGACCTATAACGCCTCGCGCGAGCGGGCTTTGTCCCTACTTGGATTGATCGAGCGCCGCGCGGGCGAGATCCACTTCAACTTCGAGGCGCGCGCCGAGCTCATCGACCGACCCATGGCCGAGGCCTTCGCGCGCATACCGTGCTCGCTCCAGATCGGGCTCCAGAGCTCGAACCCCGAGGCCCTCAAGCTCGTCCATCGGCCCGCCGACCTCTCGCTCTTTTCCAAGAAGATCGCCCTCCTGAACGAGGCGGGGGTCACCTTCGGGCTCGACCTCATGTATGGCCTTCCGGGGGACTCTCTTTCGACCTTCCGCGCGAGCCTCGACTACGCGATAGGCCTCTATCCCAACAACCTCGAGATCTTCAGGCTCGCCGTCCTTCCGGGAACGGAGCTCGCCGACCGCGCGGGGGAGCTGCAGCTCGACTGCCAGAAGGCGCCGCCCTATCACGTCCTTTCGACGCCGCGCTTTCCCGCGCACGACCTTGACCGCGCGGCCGAACTCGCGCGCGCGGCGGATATCTTTTATACCCAGGGACGCGCCGTCACCTGGTTCCTCTCGGCGCTCGCGCCGCTGAAGCTGAAGCCCTCGCAATTCCTGCAGGATTTCGCCGCGTTCCTCGGCGACCGCGCGGCTCAGAAGGCCGCGGGGGTATCCGCGCCGCTTTCGCCGTGCCCGGCGGAGACCCTTACCCATCGGGAAGCCGAAGCCCTTCAGCTCGCCTTCCTGGGTAAGAAGTACCGGGAGAAGGGAAAGGCCTACCTTGAAACCCTCGCGAAGAATATCGTCGCGCTCAACGGTGCGTGGACGCGCGCGCTCGCCGAGGGCGAGGAAAGCGAGCTCGACCTTTCCTGGAATCCCGACGATCTTTTCAGCCCCGATTCGCTCGACCTCGAGTATTTTCAGGAGAACGCGTACATGGAGAAATGCCGCGTTCGGGTGTTCCCGACGGCGGACGGTCCCGATTACAGCGTCTTTTCGTAGAACTTCGAGTTCTTGAAATTCGAGAAGCCCATGCGCTCGTAGAAGACGTGCGCGCGGGTGCGGAAGGTCTGGGAGCTGAGCTTGATCGTCCCGATGCCGTTCGCCCGGGTCGCGTCCTCGATTCGCCCGAGGAGCGCGCTTCCGATGCCCTGCGAGCGGAGGGCTGGCGCGACCATAAACTCGGCGATCTCGACGAAGGGCGCGAAGCCGAGCTCGTCGACGGGGAAGAACTGCGCGTATCCGGCGATCGCGCCGTCGACCCGCGCGATGATAATGCGATTCCCCGGGTCGGAGACGATGCGGTCAAAGGATTCCGAGAAGACCGGGTAATCAAAATTGGTCTCGTCGTCCCATTGGGTGAAAAGGGCGAAAAGCCCTTCCTTGTCTTCCGGTAAGGCGTATGCGATCTCGGTCATGGCCTTTTCCCCCTTGCATATAACAGTGTAGCCCAAAATAAAGCGAAAACGACAAAAAAAAGCCGGTACCGCGCGCGGCACCGGCGAAACGATCGTATCCGGCGAACCTTAGGAAAGGCGCGCTGCGATGCGATCGATGAACTTCCAGCTGTCGAGCGTTTCCTTCGCGCCGGGGTTCGCGATGCGCGCGAGGTCGCCGGTCATCACGCCGTCCTCGATGAGCCCGAGGGTCGCGTCCTCGAGCCTTCGCGCGAACGCGCCGAGCTCCGGGGTTCCGTCGATCTCCGCGCGCTTGGCGAGGGCCCCGGTCCACGCGAAGATGAGCGCGACGGGATTCGTCGAGGTCTTCTCTCCCTTGAGGTATTTATAGTAGTGCTTCTGCACGGTGCCGTGCGCGGCCTCGTACTCGAAGACGCCCGAGGGCGAGACGAGCACGCTCGTCATCATCGCGAGCGAACCGGAGGCGGAGGCGACCATGTCGCTCATGACGTCGCCGTCGTAGTTCTTGCACGCCCACAGGAAGCCGCCTTTCGACTGCATGACCCGCGCGACGACGTCGTCGATGAGGGTGTAGAAGTACTCGATCCCCGCTTCCTCGAAGCGCTCCTTGTATTCGGCGTCGTAGACGCGCTGGAAAATCTCCTTGAAGCGGCCGTCGTAGGTCTTGGAGATCGTGTCCTTCGTCGCGAACCACACGTCGATCTTCTCGGATAGCCCGTAGAAGAAGCACGCGCGCGCGAAACTCTCGATGGACGAGTCGAGGTTGTGGATGCCCTGGAGGACGCCGGGGCCCTTCATGTCCTGGATGGTCTTGCGGATGACGGTGCCGTCCGCTCCGGTGAAGACGAGCTCTGCCTTTCCCGGTCCGGGGACGGCGATCTCGCAGTTTTTATAGACGTCGCCGTAGGCGTGGCGGCCGAGGACCAAGGGCTTTTCCCAGCAGGACACGGTCGCCTTGACGTTCTTGACGATGATGGGCTTGCGAAACACGGTCCCGTCGAGCTCGGCCCGGATGATCCCGTTCGGGCTCGGGGTGAGCCCCTTGAGGTCGTATTCCTTGACGCGCGCGGCGTTCGAGGTTATGGTCGCGCACTTGACGCCGACGCCGAGTCGCTTGATCGCCGCGGCGGACTCGTAGGTGACCTTGTCGTCCGAGTCGTCGCGCGCCTTGAGGCCGAGGTCGAAATACTCGACCTTGAGGTCGATGAACGGATGGAGGAGCTTTTCCTTGATTACGCCCCAAAGGACTCGGGTCATCTCGTCGCCGTCGAGCTCGGCGATAGCGTTCTTCATTGCAATCTTGGCCATAGTGCTTTCCTCGTTTATGCGGTGTGTATCGGGATCGATAAAAAATAATAGCGGAAAACCCCCGCTTGGGCAAGATTCTTTACGGGTCGTCTTGACGGCTCGAGGCGGTCCATCGTACTACTTATCCCATGAAACGGGACGAAAGCGCGGGCATGGACCGCATCATCGAAATCGCCCTCGAGTCGGGGACGATCGTACTGCAAAGCGGCGGAGAAACCTATCGGACCGAGGAAACCATGACCTCGGTCGCCGTCTCCCTCGGCGCGAGCTCTGCCTCGGCCTTCGTGACGCCGACGGTCGCGATGCTCACCTGCGTCGACGGCTCGGGGGAAAGCCACACGCGCCTCCAGCGGGTCAGCGACCGGACGATCAACCTCGGGCGCATCGCGCGGGTCAACGAGCTTTCCCGCCGCCTCTCGGGGCGCGGCAGAAAAAGCGACCTCGCGCAGGTCGAGTCCCTACTCAAGCGGATCAGGCACGCCCCGCATCACCGTCCCGCCGGGGTCGTGTTCGCGACGGCGCTCGCGAGCCTTTTCTTCTCGCTCATGTTCCGGGGCTCTTTCCGCGAGGCCGCGCTCGCCTTCGGGATCGGCGCCGCCATGCGGCTCGTCCTTTTCCTGATCGAGCCGCTCGCGCTTCCCTCATTCGTCGTCTCGCTCATCGGCGGCTTCGTCATCTCGTTCCTGTCATCGGCCGCGGTTTTCTCAAGCCTCGTCGCCTCGTCGGGAAACGTGAGCATCGCCGTCCTCATGTCGCTCGTTCCCGGGCTCGCGATCGTCACCGCGATCCGCGA
>DAOPYF010000125.1:0-7165 GCA_035352735.1 Treponemataceae bacterium
GAGAAGAAGGAGTTGATGGCCACCTTGGTGATCGCGACGAAGGCGTGGAATTTCGCGACGAGGAATCCCTGTCCGAGGATCGCCTTGGTCGGGAGGGTCAGGAGCCGCTCCCCGTCCCCGAAGGTGCACAGGGTGTCGATGAGGGTCTCGGAGGTGCCGTCCTGGCCCGCGAGAAATCCCCGCTCGTGCATGGAAGGATAGCGGGATATGGATACGGCGAGGCGCTCAAGGTCCATGATGCGCGTCGCGACGCCGACCATCGTCTCGGGGGAATAGACGCGGAGGTTCTCGAACACCCGGTTGACGAGGGTTCGCTCCTGCGCGTTGAGTACGACGATGTCGGTCGATACCTGATCGGGCGTCTGGATGTGGTCAATGGTGCTGTGCGTCTCGTTCAGGAATTGATCTATATCCATATCCCTGAAGTATAACTGAAAAAAGCGGTGTCTGGCTAGCTAAAAAAAGGGGTTCGAGCCCATCCCTGAAAGGACCCGCGAGACCCCACGCGGCCCTTATTTCGCGCGAGTGAGGTGCACCGCGAAGCCGCCGACCTCGCGATCGAGGTAAGCGAGGGTAACGCGGCCGCCCTCGCGCTTGACGGTTTCGGGAACCGGCTTGAAGCCGAATCGCTCGAGGAATTTGAGCGAGCGCTCGACGTTCCAGCAGCGGATGCCAAGGTGTCCCATTGTCCCACGGAATGGAGATTTCATCACCTCGATAACCGTATCGTTGAAGAAGGACGATGCCCCGTCTTTCTGCGGGAAGCCAAGGTTCGCGAAGAAGGACGAGGTTTCGCGGGCAGTCCCTTCGTCCGGGCTATTGATTCCGACGTGCGCGAAGGCGAAGCCCTGGACGGCCGTGACGGCCTCGCGTGCGAGCGATGAAACCTGAGTCCAGTCGCCGCTTTCGATAAGGGCGGTCTTTACCATCCAGCTTCCGCCGATCGCGTGCACGTTTGGGCGCCTTGCGTATTCGGCGAGGTTCGCGAGGTCAATCCCCCCTGACGGGATGAAGGAAACCTGATGAAAGGGACCGGAGAGCGCGTCGAGCATGGCGACGCCGCCCGAGGCTTCCGCCGGGAAGAATTTCAGGATCGTCAGGCCGCGTTCGAGGGCCGCCTCGATGTCGCTCGGGGTGTTGACGCCGGGCATGACCGGGATGCCCTTCGAGAGGCACCAGTCGACGACCGAGGGGTTAAAGCCCGGCGCGACGATGAATCGCGCGCCCGAGTCGACGGCGCGCTCGGCGAGTTCCCGGTTGATGACCGTTCCGGCGCCGACGAGAAAGTCGGGGTACGCCTTCGCGACCGCGCGGATCGAGTCCTCCGCGGCGTCGGTCCTAAAGGTAAACTCGGCGCAGGGAAGCCCGCCCGAGCTGAGTGCCTCGATGAGCGGGACCGCCTTTTCGGCGCTTTCTATCTTGATTACCGGAACGATGCCGAGCGTTCCGATGGTTTCTATCGTGGGGTTCATGCCAATTCCTCCGCCATCTTCAGTATCGGCCGGATTCCCCGCGGGATGTAGGGCCAAGCCGTGCGGTTTTAAAGTTTGACTCCCCGCGCGGTGATGGGGTAGACTGATTTCTGGCCCGAGCGCGGGCGCGGGGAGGAAAATGGTATGGGAAAGATCGTGACGTTCGGCGAGATCATGCTACGCCTCAAGTCGCCGGGATTCGAGCGACTCCTCCAGCGCCCGGAACTCGAGGCGACCTTTGGGGGCGGAGAGGCAAACGTCGCGGTATCGCTTTCCATTCTCGGGAAGGCGGCTTCCTTCGTGACCGCGCTGCCCGAAGGCCCGATCGCCGACGCCGCGATTCGCGAGCTCGCCCGCTACGGCGTGGACACGTCCGAAATCATCAGGAAGGACGGCCGAGTCGGTGTCTATTACCTCGAGTCCGGGGCCGCGCAGCGCGCCTCGACGGTGACCTACGACCGCGCCGGGAGCGCCGTCTCCCTTGCGAAGCCGGGCGATTTTAATTGGAAGGAAATCCTTTCCGGCGCCGAGTGGTTTCACGTCTCGGGCATCACCCCGGCCTTGAGCCAGGGATGCGCCGAGCTTACCCTCGATGCCGTTCGCGCGGCGCGGAAGGCGGGCGTTCGCGTTTCCGTCGACCTTAATTACCGGAAGAAACTCTGGAAGTACGGGAAGGGCCCGGTCGAGGTGATGCGCCCGATCGCGGCGAACGCCGACCTCCTCGTCGCGAACGAGGAAGACATCCAAAACTGCTTAGGTATCGAATCGAATGATATCGACGTTTCGTCGGGGTCGCTCGATTCCGATCAGTATGCGGCGCTCATTGACCGCGTTCGCGCCGAATTCCCCTCGGTGTCCCGCATCGCGATTACCCTCCGCGAGTCGGTTTCCGCCGACCGGAACGGCTGGTCCGCCGTGATGTCCGCGCCTTCGGGTTTTCTCGTCTCGCGGAAATACGCGATCGACGATATCGTCGACCGCGTGGGGGCAGGCGACGCCTTCGCCGCCGGGCTTATCTTCGCGCTCCTTGAGTATCCCGGCGACGACCGAAAGGCGCTTGAGTTCGCGGTAGCGGCCTCGTGCCTCAAGCACTCGATACCGGGGGATTTTAATCTCGCGACCAGGGCCGAAGTCGAGGCCCTCATGGGCGGCGACGCCTCGGGCCGCGTCCGCCGGTAGAGGACGAACGCGCCTCCCGTGTGGTATACTCATTCCCATGAACGAGTTTTTTCCCGTCTTTGAGCGCATCGCGATCAGCGTCGTCGCGGGCTATCTTTTGGGGCTCGAGCGCCAGATCCACCGGCAGCCGGCGGGGCTCAAGACCCATATTCTCATCTGCGTCGGCTCGACGCTCCTCATGCTCGTTTCCCTCATCCTCGCCGGCGGGCTCGAGGTCCTTTCCGGGAACGCGCGCCTCGTCGGCGATCCCGGCCGCTTCGCCGCGCAGGTAATCTCCGGCATCGGCTTCCTCGGCGGAGGCGCGATCATCCGGCAGGGCTTTAACATCAAGGGCCTGACGACCGCGGCGACGATCTGGGTATCCGCCGCGATCGGGCTCGCCATCGGCGTCGGCGCGTACGTGCCGGCGGCCATCACCCTGGTCGCGGTCCTCGTCACCCTCGTCATCATGGAGCGTTTCGAGTCGAGCCTCTTCCCCCCGAAGAGCATCAAGATCCTCTACCTCGTGTACGAGGAAGCGCATTTCGACTATGCCCTCCTCGCGCGGGAACTCGTTTCCGAGAAGATCGTGACGGGAAACCTCGACATGGCGAAGACCCTGTCGTCCGACCGCATCAAGCTCACGATCCAGGCGCATATCCCCGCGCATATCGATTACAACCGATTGACCAGTACCCTTCAGAAAGCCGGCAAGCTCGTCAAGATCGAAGTGACCTCGTATGAAAAGCCGTCTCGATAAGGTACTCTCCTCGTCGGGAATGGGCTCGCGGCGCGACGTCAGGCGAATCCTCCGCGAGCGGCAGGTGACCGTCAACGGCGCGCGCGTCGTCGACCCCGGCGCGCTCGTCGACCCCGAGCTCGACGGCATCGCGCTCGAGGGAAAGCCGCTATCGCTCAAGCAGACCGTCTACCTCATGCTCAATAAGCCCTCGGGCGTCGTCACCTCGACGGAAGATCCCCTCCATCGGACCGTGATGGACCTCTTCGAGGAGCCCTGGTCGCGGATGAATCTGTTTCCGATCGGGCGGCTCGACCGCGACACCGAGGGACTCCTCGTGATCACGAACGACGGCCCGCTCGGACACCGCCTTACCTCGCCGAAAACCGGCGTCGACAAAACCTATCTCGCGATCCTCCGCGATCCCGTCTCCGACGCGCGCTTCGCCGAGTACGCCGCGCGTTTTCGCGAGGGGGTTTCGTTTCCCGACGGGTACGTGACGCTTCCCGCTTCGCTCGCTCGCGCGGGATCGGATGCGGGTGCTGATGCGAACGCGTCGGGTCCCGCCCGGTCGATCGGGGACGGCTCCTTCGCCTCGGTGCTCTTGACGATCCAAGAGGGGAAATTCCATCAGGTAAAGCGGATGTTCAAGGCGGTCGGCAACGAGGTTATCTACCTCAAGCGCGTTTCGATGGGATCGCTTGCGCTCGATCCCGCCCTCGCGCCGGGGGCGTACCGCGAGCTTACCGAATCGGAGATCGCCGGGCTTTCGGGCGAGGGGATTGAGGGCTAACATGATGGGTGAAGACATGAAAGAAGAGGGTTCGATCGGCGCGCAGGGAGAGCCCGCCGCGCGCGCGGAGATCGTCGCGATGGACGAGCGCTATCTTCTCGACGCGCTTTCGGTTTATGGCTGGTACGTGCGCAACTCGACGGCGACCTTTCAGATCGGCGAGCCGACCCTAGAGCAGATGCGCTCGCTCCTTTTTTTTACCGTGCCGCGCTATCGGTCCTTCGCGCTCCTTTCGGGCGGCGCCTTCGCCGGCTACGGGATACTGACGCGCTTCAAGGAACGCGAGGCCTTCGACCGGACCGCCGAGGTGACCGTGTACCTCGCGCCCGATCTGACCGGGAAGGGCCTCGGGCGCCTGATGCTCGCGCGCCTCGAGGAGGCCGCCCGGGCGGCCGACCTCCACGCGCTCGTCGCGCTCGTGACGGGCGAGAACGCGGCGAGCCGAAAGCTCTTCGAGCGTTCGGGCTACGCCGAGTGCGCGCGCTATCGAGAGGTCGGCTTCAAGTTCGGCCGCTCCCTCGATCTCGTGTGCTTCGAGAAAATCCTTTAGGCGAACGTTCCCGCGATCCTGACGGTTCCCTTCTTACCCGCGAGCAACACCGCATTTCCCGAAACGGGCGCGCCGTCCACCGTGAGGGCGAACCCGCCGTCGGCGGCGCGGGCGAATCCCTCGCGCTTCGCGAAGGATATCTCGAGCGTGAGTTCGCCCGAGCGAACCGTCAGGCCGACGGACGTGTCCGTCTCGCGGAGCACGGGATCGATCTTAAGGCCGTCGGCCGTGTACTCGATGCCGTACCCCTTCAGGAGCGAAAGGATCATCCAGGACGCCGTGCCGCTCAAGAGCGGCCCGATGTTCTCACCCGTCTCGCTGTTGTTGTACTGGGTGCAGAACCGTGGATTACCCGCGATCGCGAACGGGTCGCGCATCGTCCTCGCGGGGCACGCGAGGTCGACCATCTCCCATGCCTCGCGCGCGAGCTCCCGTGCGAGCTCGGGGCTCTTCACGGACTTCGCCGCGTCGAAGCACGCGGAGACGGCCATCATCGCGGCGTGCTTGAACACCGCGCCGTTTTCGCGGTCGCCGGGGAAGTACTCCGAGGTCGCGACCCCCGGCACGAGGCGCGAAAGGTCCATAGGCGAGACGAGCTTGAGGCCAAAGGGTGTCTTGAGCTTGCGCCTGATCTGGCCGAGCATCGCCTCGATTTCCGCGTCGCTCGCGACGCCCGAGAGCACCGACCACGAGAAGCTATTGAGGAAGAAGGTTCCGCCCGAGCCGTCCGTGTCGAGCCCGTCGCCGTCCGCGCCCGCGTACGAGAATGGCGGATATTTATTAAGAAGAAGCCGCGCGTAGTTGCGACCGATCCACGCGCTTTCGCGAAGGCCCTTCGCGAGGCGCTCTGACGTTTTCTTGGCCCAAGACTCGAGTCCTGCGTCGCCCGCCGCGCGGGCGAGGGTCGCAAGGTCGCGCGCCGCGACGACCGCGAGGAAGCCGTTCATGACGCTTTCGGTTCCCCGCGACGAGTACCGGCCGGATTCCTTCCATGCCTTTTCCTTCATTGGGCCGCTTTCGTAGTCTTTGTCGATCTTGAGGCAATCGTTCCAGTCGGCGAGGTCGAGGAGGGGAAGCCCATGCGGCCCGACGGAAATCTCCGTGGAGTAGCGGAGCGCCGCCTTCAGGGTCTCGAGAAGCGGCCGCTTCCGGCCGTCGCCGTCGGCGGTCGCCGTCTCGGCGGAAAGAATCGACGCGTCCCCGGTGAGGAGCACATACCGCGCGACCGCCTGATGGAGCCAGAGCGCGTCGTCAGACCATTTCCCGGCTTCCTTTCCTTCCCAGAAGAAGTTGTGGTTCGCGTAGCCGAAGTCGTAGACCTGCGCCGCCCAGTCGAGGATGAGCGTCCGCACGAGGGGCGCCTGCCCGCGCGCGGAGAAGTAGTACATCGAGGCGAAGAGGTCCTGTATCTCGCGGAAGCCGATCTCGCGGTAGCCCTTTTGGGTCTGCGCGAAGGAGCGCGAGACGAAGGATTGGTAGAGGGCCTGGAAGGGAAGGTTGCGCGACGCGTAGGTCGAGAACTCCTCGTCGCCCGAGTCGAGGGTGAGGAATGACGCATGGGCTTCCTGAAACGCGATCACGCGCTCAAGCGCGCGGGGAACGGCGTCCGCGGCGCCGTACCGCCCGAGGAGCGCCGTAACCTCGCACTCGAGGCTTTCGTCGCAGTAGTCGGGGTTTCCCCGCGACGAGACGAGGCCGGTGATGCTATCCGCGGCGGCTGCCTTTCCGGGTTCGACCGCAAGCGGGACCGCGAGCGCGAAGAAGCCGGGGCCTTTGCGGTTCGTCCTGTTGCCGAGAAAGCCCACGGAGTCGGGGCGCTCGAGGGTGCCCGAGCCGACGAAGGCCGTGTAGTCGAGCGAGTACTCGCGGGGAAACGCGCGGCCCGCTCCCGAATGCGCGACGAGCGAGGAAAAGCGCCGGTCGAGGCGGTCGTGCTCGGGATGGTAGGTCGGGCTCACGGCGAGGATGTTCCCCGTTTCGTCGCGAAGGAGTCCTCCTTCCATGATGATCGTGCTATAGAGGACGTCTTCCTGGAGCGCGCCGGGCTTCGAGGGCCCGAACATGCCGATGGCGACGAGCCTGAGCTCGCGGCGCTTCGGCCCGTGGTTTTTGATTTCGATGCGCTGCGCCTCGGCCGCGAGCGGCAAATCCTTTTCCTGAGGCAGGATGAAGATGGTGCGGACGATCTCGAGCCCACACGAAAGCCTGTAGGTGATGACCGTGCGGTTTTGCGCGTGGACGCATTCGCCCGAGACGACCCTCGGGTCCGCGGGGTCGCCCGAGTAGAAGATCCGCTCGCCGTTTTCGGTCAGGTAGAACTGGCGGTTGCAGGGAAATCCGTTTTCCTCCTGCCTGAGGTCCCAACGCGTCGCGAGCACCTGCGTCGCGGCGTGGGAACGGAAGCTGCCCCGCCCGAGGCGGTCGACGACGCTCTTCGGGGTCGTCTGGAGCGG
>DAOPYF010000126.1:0-7137 GCA_035352735.1 Treponemataceae bacterium
AACGGCACCTACTACTTCTCGTACTCGACCGGCGACACCCACCAGCTCGTGTACGCGACCTCGAAGAGCGTGTACGGTCCCTATACCTGGCGCGGCGTGATCCTCACCCCGGTTCTCGGCTGGACGACCCATCACTCAATCGTCGAATACAAGGGCCAGTGGTACCTCTTCTACCACGACTGCGAGCTCTCGAAGGGGATCAACCACAAGCGGAACGTGAAGTTCTGCAAGCTTGAGTACCGCGCGGACGGCTCGATCGTGACGATCAACCCGTAAGCGATCGCCTCGCGAACAATGCCCCAAAAACAAAGCCGGCGCAGTAATGTGCCGGCTTTGTTTTTAAAAAACCATGGCAGGGCGTGTCAGGGTTGTCATGGTAGAATCGACTCTCAAGGGGTTTATATGAAAGAAACGCTGCTTAGGCAATACGACCATGCGTGGAAGATGTTCTATCTGATGGTCAATGATTTTGACGAAGACTCATGGCTTACCACGGGATGTTCCTACATCGTACCCGCGAGAATCGCGTATCACATACTCGGGGGCGTCAATTACTATAGCGAAAACGAGGCTCCGGTAGCCTTGCCCTCCGGCAAGGAGAATACCTGGAACTGGGAGCTCTCTCCGATAGAGGATCTCCCAACGAAGGAAGATATCATCGGGCTGATCCACGCGTTCAAGCCAAGGGTCGATAGTTGGATCAATGCGTGCGACTTCGAGGCGGAAAACAAGAAGTTCCCCTGGACCGGGGCTAATGCGATGAGCGTCGCGCTCTTTCTGCTCAGGCACATGGAGTACCACATCGGGGAACTGAACCTCTTGCTTCATATGGGCAAAGGCGGCGACGCGAACGACAACTGGGTCAAGGCGTTTGGCGACGTCAGGATATAAACACGAGGACAATTCGGCGGGTTAGTGAGCGATTCAGTATCACCGACCCGTTGCGCCGATTCTTGTCCGAAGGCTCCGTTTCGGCGGCACCGTCAGACGCCGCCGGGAAGCAATCGTCAACCGAGCGAAACCCCGATGAGGTGGCCGATGCCGAAGGTGACGGCGGCGGTCGCGAGGCCGAAGAGGACTTGGCGGAAGCCGTTCTTGATCGGGTGCTTGCCGGTCATGAGGGTGATCGCCGCTCCTATCGTAAAGAGGCCGAGGGCGCTCGCGCCCGCGCTCCAGGCGATGCCCGTGACGCCGGTCGCGAAGGCGAACGGGATGACCGGGATGATCGCGCCGATCGAGAAGAGGAAGAACGAGGTGTAGGCCGCCTCCCACGCGGAACCGCCGAGGTCGTGCGGGTCGATGCCGAGCTCCTCGCGCGTGAGGGTGTCGAGGGCGCCGGTCTTCGAGCCGATGATCTTTTTCGCCATCGAGCGGGCGGACTCGGCGTCGATGCCCTTGGCCTGGTAGATGAGCGCGAGTTCCTCTTCCTCGCCTTCGGGGGCGAGCTCGAGCTCGGACTTTTCGATGTCGATTTGGTGCTGGGAGAGTTCGCGGGAGCTCTGCACCGAAAGCCATTCGCCGAGCGCCATGGAGAGGGCTCCCGCGAGGAGGCCCGCGACGCCGGTGAGGAGGATTTGCCTATTTCCCACGCCCGCGCCGGCGACGCCCATGACGAGGTTGAACACGGACACGAGCCCGTCGTTCGCGCCCAAGACGCCCGCGCGGAGCGCGTTCCCTCCCGAGCCCTTGTGCTTGCCTTCCATCTCGGCGACGGACCGGCCGTTGAGCCCTGAGCCATTCTCCGTAAGCGCGGTAAAGATGCGCGCGTGGCTCCGCTCGTCGGCGACCATGTCGGCGCCGGCGTCGGCTTGGCCGTCGTAGCCCGCGGCCGCTTCCTTTTCGATGTTGGCGATCGCGGGGAGGATCGCGCGGGCGCCGAGCCATTTCGCGACGAAGGAGAAGATCCGCGTCTTTGTGTTGGTTTTGACGCTTGGTACCTTCGCGCCAGCCTCGGCGAGTTTTCCTTCCCAGAACGCGGCGTGCCGCTCCTCGGTCTCGGCGAGGCGGATATAAAGCTCTGCGAGCTCGGGGCTCTTCTCGGCGGCGGAAAGCGCGCGGTAGAGGGTCGCGGCGTTCCGCTCCTCCTTGAGGTTTTCCCGAAAGCGCGCGATATCTTCTTTTTTGTGCATGGCTTAGCTCCTTACGGCGTCGCGGAGGCGGCGGTTAGGCTCATTGTACCTTTTTTTTCGCGCGGGCGCGACGGAAAAGCGATAAAAAAACCGCCCTGATCGCTCGGGCGGCTTTGGAAGGATAGGTTCGCGGAAAGGGAACCTTTCTCGAAAGGTGCCCTGTCCGCGGCTTTTCCTAAGAATTACTTATACTCGACGGACTCGCTCGCCTCGTTGACGAAGCGGTCGATGGAGCCGTCGGCCTTGAGCCGGGCGATGGTCTTGTTGAGCTCCGCGACGAGCGCGGTCTCGCCCTTCTTGCAGGCGATGGCCGATCCGCCGTCGGAGTCCTTGAAGGTGTAGGTCGCGAGCGCGAGGTCGGGGTTCGCCCCGAGGTAGGCTTTCGCGACGGGGAGTTCGGCGACGACGGCCTCTACCTTGGAGTTCTTAAGTTCCATGACGAGGTCGGGGAGCTTGCCGAGTTCCTTGACCTGGGGATGCGGCTGGTCTTTCTTGTCTTCGGCGACGCCCTTGATGCGGGTCTTCGCGAGACCGACTTGGATCGCGCCGCGCTGGGCGCCGACCATCGCGTCCTTGAGCGACTCGACCGCGGCGCCGTACTTTGCCTCGTCGGCCTTGCGGATCAAGACGCCGTGCTCGGCGAAGTAATAGATGTCGGTGAAGTCGACGTTCTTCTTCCGCTCGTCCGTCGGGGTCATGCCGGAGATGATCATGTCGACGTTGCCGGATGCGAGGGCGGCGAGGAGTCCGTCGAAGTCCATGTCCTTGATCTCGAGCTGGACGCCGAGGTCCTTGGCCACCTCGCGGGCGAGGGCGATGTCGAAGCCGACGATGGCGTCCTTGCCGTCGACTTGGGCGTGGAATTCGTACGGGGGATAATCGGCAGAGGTCCCGAGGATGAGCTTTCCCGCTTTCTTGATCGAGTCGAGGCGGGTTTCCGGGGCTTTCTTGGCGCAGCCCATGAAGGAGGCCGCGAAGGCAATGGCGAGAAGCACGGTGAGCGTTCGTGCGAGTTTATTCATGACATACCTCCTGTTTTCTTGTATGCATTAAACCGGTTTGGAGTATACGGGATTTGCCGGGCGAAGCGCAAGGTTCGTTTTCCCCGCGTGGGGGGCGTTCTCTCTTTGCCGCAGGATACCTCGCGCGATAGCGGTTTCACCGCGACAGTATTTTTCCCCGCGCGCGTCCGCTTGCCCAAGGCGCGGGAGGCGGATTATACTCGCGTTCGCCGGCGGGCCTTCCGGCTTTCCGGCGCGCAAGCCCCGAGAATCGAGCGGTTCAGGGTACCGCGCTTCGGGATAGATGAGGCCAAATGGGGGAATGGGGTGCGCGAAACCGAGGCAATCGCGGGAACGCGGGTTCAGCGGATCATTGACGGGCTTGACGAGCTCTACGCCGAGGTCGAGCGCGTCCAGTTGGGGTGGCGGGCGGTCAGCCCGTTTCGGTGCCCCGACGGCTGCGGGTCCTGTTGCGTCGATTTTGAGCCCGATGTCCTCGAGTGCGAGGCGCTCTATCTCGCCGCGTGGATGCTCGCTAACCAGCGGGACCGCGCCGAGTCCATCCTCTCGGGTTCATTCGTTTCCCCGAGAAACGATTCCGAGCGCGGTTGCTTTCTCTTCGATCCCGACTCTCCGTTTCATTGCACCGTGTATGACGGCCGCTGCCTGATCTGCCGGCTATTCGGCTATTCGGGGGATCGGGGAAAGGACGGCGAGCTTCGCTGGAAGCCGTGTAAGTTCATCCCGCTCGGCGAGTCGGCGGGCGGCGAAAGCGCGCATCGGCAGTATTCGGCCGAGGAGCTCGTCGAGCGTTACGGGGTGGCGCCGCCGGCGATGGGCGACATCACCGCGCAGGTCGTCGCGCTCATTCCCGATTCCGCGCAGGAGCGGAAGCCGCTTCGCGAGGCGCTTCCCCAGGCGATCGCGAAAATACTGATGCTTGAGCGCTTCGGTTCCGGGATTCCCGATCCTGACGCGCCAAACCCCGATGCCCCCGTGCCCCGCGCGTCCTAGTCGGGCCCTTTCGCGAACGGGTTAAATCAAACCTTAAGAAATTCCTGCCAAATTTTCCCCCGAAAAAGCGCAACCTGTACTAAAATAGAAGAAATTGTTTTTTTTCGGGCGCCTGAGTCCGCGCAATCGCGCTCGGCGTCTGCCAAGGAGTTTCTTTATGTCTCTCGATTCCATACTTGCGGTTTTCCAGGGAATCGGAACCTTTCTCGCGCAGGAGCCAACGATGGCCCTCGCTCGGCTGGGTCTCATCTGCCTGGGAATTTTCCTGGTGTATCTCGGAAAGAAAGAGGTGCTTGAGCCGCTTCTCATGATTCCGATGGGGCTTGGCATGGCGACCGTGAACGCGGCCGTTATGTTCTTTGATCCACTGAGCTTGCATGGCGGGATGGGAACCCTGTTCCTCGAGCCGAACGCCGGAGCGGCGCTGAAGAGCGCGGCCCTCGCGGCGGGAGACCCCGCGGCTATCGCGGCGAACGCCGGCGCGGCCGCCGACCTCTTCACGATTTTGCAGATCGACTTTCTGCAGCCGATCTACACCTTCATGTTCGGGAACGGCCTGATCGCCTGCCTCGTCTTCATGGGAATCGGAACCCTCCTCGACGTCGGGTTCATCATGGCCCGACCCTTCGCGAGTATGTTCCTGGCCCTGTGCGCCGAGCTCGGCACGATCCTCGTCCTCCCGATCGCGCAGCTTTTTGACTTTACCGCCAAGCAGGCGGCGGCGATCGCGATGGTCGGCGGCGCCGACGGCCCGATGGTCCTTTTCACCGCGCTCAAGCTCGCCCCCGAGCTCTTCGTCCCGATCACGGTCGTCGCGTACCTGTATCTCGGGCTCACCTACGGCGGGTACCCGTACCTCATCAAGCTCTTGGTGCCGAAGTCGATCCGCGGCACCGCGATGCCGAAGGAGAAGGGTCCCGAGATCAAGATCAGCGCATTCCAGAAACTGATGTTCTCGGTGTGCCTGTGCGTGTTCCTCACGCTCCTGTTCCCGGTAGCGGGCCCGCTTTTCTTCTCGCTTTTCCTCGGCATCGCGATCCGCGAATCCGGCATCAAGGCCTTCCAGGACCTCGTGTCGAACACCATCCTCTATACCTCGACCCTGTTCCTCGGGCTTACGCTCGGGATTCTGTGCGAGGCGAGCACGATTTTCAACCCGAAGGTCCTTCCGCTCCTTCTCCTCGGCATGCTCGCGCTCCTGCTTTCGGGGATCGGCGGCATCATCGGCGGGTATATCCTGTATTTCTTCAAGAACGGAAAGTATAACCCGGTCATCGGTATCGCGGGCGTTTCGTGCGTTCCGAGCACGGCGAAGGTCGCGCAGAAGGTCGTCGCGAAGTCGAACCCGAGCGCGATTATCATGCAGTACGCGCTCGGCGCCAACATCTCGGGCGTCATCACGACCGCGATCATCGCGGCCGTGTACGTGACGATGCTCGGGAAATAAGGAGCCGAAAAATGTACTTCGACGCAACATCAGTTATCGCCGTCGCGCTCGTCGCCCTCGTGCTCGTGTTCATCAGGATCTCCTGGACCCTGAAGGACATCCACGAGGCGCTCGTCGCGCGCGAAGGCCCCATGGTCGCCTCCCCCGCCAAGGTCGGCGTGGCGGCAGCGGCGCCTGAGACCATGATTCCGGCGCAAGAGGCCGCGGTCGACGAGAACGAAATCGCCGCGGTGATCGCGGTCGCGCATGCGGCCTTCCGATCGGCGGTGTAAACCACTAACCCTAATTAAGGATTCAAGGACCATACCATGAAGAAGATTGACTTTATGCTTACCGCGTTCCGCGACGGATTCCAGTCCGTGTACGGCGCGCGCGTGTTCTCGAAGGATTACCTCCCGTGCGTGGAGGCCGCGCGCGACGCGGGCATCAGGCACATCGAGGCCGGCGGCGGCGCGCTTTTCCAGTCGCCGTTCTTTTACTGCAACGAAAACGCCTTCGACGTGATGGACGCGTTCCGCAAGGCGGCGGGCCCCGAGGCGAACCTCCAGACCCTCTCGCGCGGCATCAACATCGTCGCCCTCGACAGCGCGAGCTCCGAGGTGATCAAGCTCCACGCGGACATGTTCAAGAAGCACGGGATGACGACGATCCGCAACTTCGACGCGCTCAACGACGTGAACAACCTCATCTGGTCGGGCAAGTGCATCAAGGACGCCGGGCTCAAGCACGAGGTGACCGTCACGATGATGGAGCTTCCCCCCGGATGCGAGGGCGCGCATACCCCGGAGTTTTACATGGAGGTTCTCAAGAAGATCCTCGACGCGGGCATCGCCTTCGACTCGGTCGCGTTCAAGGACGCGTCGGGAACGAGCCGCCCCCGCAAGGTCTTCGAGACGATCAAGGCCGCGCGCAAGCTCCTCGGGCCAGACACGCGCATTGCCTTCCACAGCCACGAGACGGCGGGCTGCGGCGCGCTTTCGTACATGAGCGCGATCGAGGCCGGCGCGAACCAGATCGACCTTTCGATGGCGCCGTGCTCGGGCGGTACCTGCCAGACCGACGTCATCACCATGTGGCACGCGCTTCGCGGCACCGAGTACTCGCTCGACGTCGACATCCACCGAATCATGCAGCTCGAGGAGATGTTCAAGGACGCCATGAGCGACTACATGCTTCCCCCCGAGGCGACGCGCGTCGAGCCGATCATCCCGTTCTTCCCGATGCCGGGCGGCGCGCTCACCGCGAACACCCAGATGCTCCGCGACAACAAGCTCATGGACAAGTATCCCGAGGTCATCAAGGCGATGGGCGACTCCGTCGCGAAGGGCGGCTTCGGCACCTCGGTTACGCCGGTCTCGCAGTTCTACTTCCAGCAGGCGTTCAACAACGTGATGTTCGGGCCGTGGAAGAAGATCGCGGAAGGCTACGGCAAGATGGTCCTCGGCTATTTCGGCAAGACCCCGGTCGAGCCCGACGCCGAGGTCGTGAAAATCGCGCAGACCCAGCTCAACCTCGAGCCCACGAAGGAAAGCCCGCTCGCGATCAA
>DAOPYF010000127.1:0-1669 GCA_035352735.1 Treponemataceae bacterium
CCTCGGAGATGAGGCAGACGTTCGGCTGGGTCTGGAGCGCGCACTCGAGGCCGATGTGGCTCGCGGAGCGGCCCATGAGCTTGATGAAGTGCCAGTACTTCTTGGCGCTGTTCGCGTCGCGCTCGATGTTCCCGATGACCTCGGAATAGGTCTTGGTCGCGGTGTCGAAGCCGAAGGAGGTCTCGATCATCTCGTTCTTGAGGTCTCCGTCGATGGTCTTCGGGACGCCGATGACCTGGGTCTTCATGCCGGAGGTGACGAAGTGCTCGGCGAGGAGCGCGGCGTTCGTGTTGGAGTCGTCGCCGCCGATGATGACGATGGCGTCGAGCTTCATCTTCTTGGCGACCGCCATGGACGCGGCGATCTGGTCCGGGGTCTCGATCTTGGTGCGGCCGGAGCCGATGATGTCGAATCCGCCGGTGTTGCGGTATTCGTCCATGAACTTATCCTTGATTTCGACCGACTTGCCCTCGATGAGGCCGGAAGGCCCGCCGAGGAAGCCGTAGAGCTTCGACGCGGCGTTGCCTTTCTTGAGCCCGTCGTAGATGCCGGCGATGACGTTGTGTCCGCCGGGGGCCTGACCGCCGGAGAGGATGACGCCGACGCGGAGTTCCTTCTTAACGTCGTTGTTTTTGCCCTTCACAAAGGTGACCATGGGCTTGCCGTAGGTGTTTTTAAAGAGGTTCTTGAGCTCGGTCTGGTTTGCGATCGACTGGGTGGGCTTGCCCGCCTCGATCGCGATCTGCTCGAGCTTCGCGGTGAGGATAGCGGGCAGCTTCGGCGCGTATGCATAGCGCGCGGTCTGCAGTGCTGACAGTTTCATAGATATCTCCTGTAAATAAAATTACGACGCAGTTTAAACTTCTTTTCCATCATAGCCGAAATGAATCGTCGATTTCAAGATACGCGTGCCTGATGGGCTAGAGGGCGAATCCGAAGCCGAGGCGCGTGGAAAGGACGCCGCCTGAGTCCTCGGAATAGTCCCAGCCGCCCTCTCCTGAAAGGAGGAGGCTCGTGCGGGGGATGATCCATTGTGTCGAAAGGCCCGCGTCGTACGTGAGCGGGGTGCCGAAATCGCTCCCGTCGCGCGCGCTCGCCACCGCGCCCCAGGCGGCGAGGGAGAGGTTGCCAAAGGCGCACCTGAGCGCAAGACCGGAATCCCAGGAAAAGGCCGGGTCCGCAAAGTAGCCGTCTGAGTCCCCGTACGCGCATTCGGCGCTTATCCCGGCGGAATAGTGCCCCATCCTGAAATCGACGGCGCCTCCGAGGGCCGCGCCCCTATCGGTTTCGTAGCGGGCGAAGGCCGCGGGCCTAAGGGCGCCGCCTGAGAGCCCATTCGGGAGCCCCGCCTTCACGCCGCCCGAGACGGTGATGTCCGCCCCGGTTCCGCCGTCGGCGCGTACCCCGACGCGGAGTGCCGTCTCGAACCAGTCCGAGACCCCGGCGATGGCGGAAAGCGCGGGATTGAAGTCCCCATCAGAAAAGGCCGTATCGGCGGCGACGATGAGCGTCCCCTTCGGCATCAAGGTTCCCGAGATGACCGGGCCATGAGCGCCGACCCCGCGCCAGGGCGCCGAGCCGGGATACGCGATACTCCGGTCAATCCTAATCGTTTGGCGGAACGGCGGCGCGGCTTGCTCCATGCCGCCGACTTGCCCTGCGGGTTGCG
>DAOPYF010000127.1:1769-7050 GCA_035352735.1 Treponemataceae bacterium
ACCGAAAGCGTTCCTTCGGCGCGGACGAGCTCCGCGTACACCTTCTTGGTTTCGCCGGGTTTGCACTCGATCGTGTAGCGGCAGCTCAAAAAGCCGTCTTTCTTGAGGGTGAGCTGCCGGATGCCGGGGGGAATGTCCTTAAGGGTGAGCGGGGAGTGTCCCTTATAGGTTCCGTCGAGGTAAACCTCGACTTTCGGAACGTCGGTGTCGACCGTCATCGTTACGATCTTTGATCCGTCGGTCGCGCGCGTCGTTTCGACGCGGAGTCCGGGAAAATCGGTCGCGGGGTCCGCTGTGGGAGCCGTCTCGCCTGAAAGGGAAATGGGCCGAGTGAGCGCGATGAGCGCGAGGGCAAGGGCTACGCGCGGAAGGATGGCGGATGCTTTCATGGTTCCATGATACCGCCCGATGGGCGAAATGAAAAGCCAAATCGCGGCGGGGCTTGATGCCGCCTCCCTGCCGGGCAGTGTAAGGGTTTTAGGCGATCGGGGTGCCCGACTCGACAAAGCTGAAATACCCGCCCCTTGGGCTCAAGATCAGGTGATCGAGGAGCGTGATCCCGAGGAGTTCGCCCGCCTCATAGAGGCGACGCGTGATGTTTCGGTCCTCCTCTGAAGGCTCGAGTTGCCCCGAGGGATGGTTATGGCAGACGATCACGGCGGCCGCGCGGTCCGAAAGCGGGTCACCGAAGACCTCCCTCGGGTGTACGATGGTTTTATTGAGGATCCCGACGCTCACCACCCGGATTGCGAGCACCTCGTGGGCGCCGTTGAGCGATACCGAGATGAACTGCTCCTGCTTGCGGTCCGCGTAATGCTGTACGAGCGGGAAAACGTCCGCGGCCGTCTGGACCCTTTTCTGGGTCGTCCCGGCGTACCGCCTCCCGAGCTCTAGCGCGGCCATCACCGCCGTCACCTTTCCCTCGCCCATCCCGTCGATCGCGCAGAGCGTCTCGAAGACGGCCTCGGGCTTCGCCGAGTCGAGCGCGTTGACCACCTGGGTCGCGAGGGCGAGCACGGGCCGGTCGCGCGTTCCCGTCCTGAGCGCGAGCGCGACGAGGTCTGAGTCGCTTAAGTGCCGCGCGCCGCGCCGCTTGATGCGTTCCCGCGCGTCGGGTTTCATCCTGGTATCCATCGGAACCCCCTCACTTGTGGTTTCTTACGCGCCGAATTCACGTTTTGCCCAGCGTTTACCGATGAAATTCGCATGGAATTACGTCAACCGACGCAGGCCGCGCGCCTGCGCCATTTTTATGCGGTGGGTTCTGCCCGCCCCAATGGTATCGCCCGCCGTACGCGCGCCCTATTGAGCGCGCTCGCCGCCTTCGCCACGTTTGCCGTTCTTGCGGCCGCGTTCGGAATACTCTCCTCCTGCGCGAGCTCATCGGCGGTCGGCTACGGCGCGCTCGCAGACCGGCAGGGGACGGGCGGCGAGGCGATCATGGGAGCGGGGCAGGCGAGCCCGGAACGGCTCGTTTCCTTCTTTCTCGAGAATAATCGCGCCGCCGACCCGGCGAAGGTCGCGCGAATGGCGCGGTACTACATTGATGAATCGCGCGCGGAAGGGGTGAACTCGGACGTCGCGTTCGCGCAGATGTGCCTCGAGACCGGCTTCCTGCGCTTCGGCGGCCTCGTGACGATGGACATGAATAACTTCTGCGGGCTCGGTTCCATCGGGCCGGGACAGCCCGGCGTCCGCTTTCCCGACGAGCGAACGGGGGTGCGCGCGCACGTCCAGCATTTGAAGGGCTATGCGACGACAGAGCCGCTTGCTCAAAGCGCGGCCGATCCCCGCTATCGGTACATCAACCCGAAAGGAAAGGCCCCGACCGTCGCGAGCCTCTCGGGAACCTGGGCCGCCGACCGCGAGTATGGCCCGAAGCTTCGCGCGCTCGTCGAAAAGATCCGGGGCTGATCCCTTTCGGCGGCGGCTCCATTTGGGGAAAAAAAACGCGGGGGAAACCGAATTCCCCCGCGCTCGCGCTTTCGCGAAATGCCCGCCGAGGCGAGCCCGTGCCTATCAGTTAATAACCGTTCCGACGAACTTTTTCCCATCGAGGATATTGCGCAGGTTATCGATGTCGCGACCCGCGGCGCAGATGACGCGAAGGCCTGCCTTCTCGGCGTGAAGGCTCGCGACCGGGTCGAACGGCACGTTCTTGCCGGGAACCCACTCGTCGCCGACGATCTTGCGGAAATCGGCCCAGCTGATCTCGTCGATCGGCTTCGCCTCGGGATTTACCCTCGGGTCGTCGGTGTATACCTTGGCGATGTTCGAGAGGTTGATGACGGTCGACGCGCTGAAGCGCTCCGCGAGGAGGACGGCGTCGTTATCCGTCGAGAAGCCGGGCTTCCACCCCGCCGCGACGATGATCCGCCCGGTAAAGACCTCTACCTTCGTGGGGTCGTAGACGACCTCTCCGGGGCAGATGTCGGCGAAGATCGCCTTGAGGAGCTGCGCGTTGAGCCGGGTCGCCATGATGCCGACCCAGTCCGCCTCGTCGTTGGACGAGCCGGGAACGATCGCGCGGAAGGCTTTCTGGTACGCGCGCGCGGGACCGCCGCCGCCGACCACCAGGATGAGCTTGCGCGAGTTGTCCTCGGCGAGCCAGCTCCGCACGAGCGCCACGAAGGACGAGAGAAACTCCGTATCGGGACTGTCGGGCGCGACGATCGAGCCCCCGAGCGATAGAACCGTAACCATAAGCGGTACCCCTTGCTCACCTGCCGATCGGCGTTCGCGAGTCGGCGTGGGTGATGTTGATAAAAATCTTCGGCGCGTCCCCGGCGTTTCGCCGGCCGCGGCGCGCGATTGCCTTACGTCAATAGATGCCGGTGACCTTGGGCTCGGCCCAGAAGGAGGCATAGCTCTTGATGTTGCCTCCCGACTCCTCCCAGATCGGCTGGAAGGCGAAGGATCGCGGCTTATACACGATCCGCCCTTTCGTGGTCATCGGCTTCTGGTCGGCCCAGCTTCGCGAGAACGCGATGTGCCCAGCGTCCAGATTGCCGAAGTACCACTCGCGCGCGTCGGCGCGAAGGGCGAACGGCACGTTCTGGGCGAGGCCCGGGTCGACGGGAACCCATCCGAATCCCTCGATGTAGAATTCCGCCCACCAGTGTACGCGGGAATCGCGTTGGGCGTCAACGACGATGCCGGCGACGGGAATCGCCGGTATACCCGAGGCGCGGGCTAAGGCGGTGAAAAGGATCGCCATGTCGTACGCGTCGCCCGAGCGCGCCTTAAGCGCCTCCGTGACGGCTCGGTCGGGATCGGACACCGTTTCGGGCTTGATATTCGAGGCGATCCAGTCATAGATGAGCCGCGCCTTGCGGTACGGGTTTTTCTCCTGCCCGACGATCTCGGCCGCCTTCAGGATGATGTCCTGATTGTTCGACGGGACGATGCGGTCCTGCGCGGTGTACGCGAGGTAGAGCGGGCTCTTCGGGTCGCCATAGGGCCTGACGAGCGAGGGATTGATCGCGGTCGATACCGAGTAGTTCGTGAGCAGGAAGGAATGCGCGATCCGCTCGTTCTTCCCGGTCTTGAGGTTTTCGAGCTGATGGAGTATCGCTCCCTTGTAGTTTTCCTTGTACGGTTCGGGGCTCGACGCGGTGATCTTTATGTCGCGCTGCGAGGCCGTGCGCTCCGGCATCGGTACCCGGACGAAGAGCATGTTGCCGTCGGCGGCGACCACGCCGGTTATGTCGACCTGCATGGAAAGGACGTAGGTCCTCCGGTTCGCGTACTTTCGCGTGCCGGGCTGGTTGAGGATTTGAACCGGGAGCGGGTTGCTCAGGCCCCGGTCCGTCTTGATATACACGTCGCCCGAGGTCGCGCCGTCGGGAACCCTGACGCGGAGTTCCTGGTCGCTCCAGGACTCGTAGTCGAAGTCGCGCTCCGAGCAGGCGACGCTGAGTTCCTCGGTTCGCGTCGAGGCCGATGCGGGGATGGCCTGGTCAAGCTGCCACGCGAAGAGCACCTCTGAGGCGCCGCGGGTCATGCCGAAGTTCTTGCCGTCGATGACGAGGAGTTTTCCCGTTTCCGTTTTATCCGAGTCGAATTTCTCGATGACGGGAACGCCGCTATCGGTGGTCGCGCGCGCGGCGACCGGGATGTTATCGCGGTTGCCGAAGATGAGGGGATTGCTTTTTCCGTATTTGGTGCAGACGTTGATGAGTCCGTCGTCGACGGTTTGGGGGAGGGTCGCCATGATGGTCGTGTCGGTCCAGGTGATGTAGGAGCTCGCGGTGAGCCGGTTTCCGGCGATCTCGACCCATCCGTCGCCGCGTTCGCTCCCGAAATGCCTGCCGCGAATGACGAGCACCTCGCCAGGCGCGCCGATCGAGGGGTTGATGTCGGAGAGCTTCGGTCCGCTATGGGCGAAGCGGGCTATCCAGGCGAGGGAAAGTGCGAAGAGCGCAAAAAGGAGAGGAACCGCCAGAAACCGGAGGAACGGCGACTTTCGGAGAAGGTTCGCGATGTACTGCCGTATCATCTATAAAAACCCGCCGCCTGTTTGAGTGGTTCTTCGCTTTCGAGAAAGTGGTCGCCCTGCGCGTTGAAGCGCGCCAGCGAGGGAAGCTTGATGATGACGATTCCGCCGGAATCCGAGAAAAGTTCCTTGTCGCTCGCGAACTGCCGGGCGAACTCGACCATGGTAAAGTATTGGCGATTTTTCGGGTCGATGACCTTCGCCGTGAGGGTTTCGGGCGGGAGGTCGGGGCTATAGACGGCGTTCGAGGTTGAAAGGGCGCGCATTCCGCTTTCGCCGGTTTGCCTGACCGCCGGGATGATCGTCGCGTAGCCTTCCGCTTGGCCGGTTTTGCCGCTCGCGCGCAGCGCGAACCACGACGGCACGAAGACCGCGACGGCGATGAGCGCCGCGAGTGCGGGCAGGGGTAGGCTAATGGACGCGCGCGCCCATCCGGGGAACCTCAGGGTTTTGCGGGATGCGCCCGGCGCGCTATCCTCCGCATGGCTGCGGGCCTCTTCAAGCGCGGCATCGCGCTTCGCCATGAGCTTCAGATACGATGCCTCGAGTTGGCCCTCTGACAGGTTTGGCGCCCCGTCGCGCAACAGGCTCCGGAGTTTCCGGTAGCGCGCGACGCGTTTTTGGCAGGCCGGGCAGGAGGCGACATGGGCCTCGAGTTTTTCCCTCCAAGGTGAGGGAACCTCGCCGTCGGCCAGGGCGGAATAGAGGTTTGAATCAGGGCATGTAGACATCTTCCTCTCCTATCAGTTTCGCAAGTTGCTCGCGCGCCCGGAATACCCGAACCTT
>DAOPYF010000128.1:0-6944 GCA_035352735.1 Treponemataceae bacterium
GCGGAGAGAACCGCGAGCGCCATAATCATGCTGCATAGTCTTTTCATACGTCGATTCCTTTACCGGACTAATACCTGATGAGTGAATGAAACCCACTGCTGGCGCTTAATCTCGATGACGCGGCCGTTTCTGTCAAGGTAGGTAATCTCGACCGGGTTGCCGTTCGCGTCGTTTTTATAGTTCGTGGAGGAGAGGGTCGCGCCAAACGCGTTTTTCTTTTCCTCGCGGGTGAGGAATTTCCCGTCCCAGGTAAGGAGCGTTCGCGAAACGAGCGCGCCCGATCCGTCGTATTCTTCCTCTGCCTCGGGTTTCGCGTTCGCCGCCGCCTGAGCGGCCTCGAGGGCTGCCTTCGCCGCCGCGGCTTTCGCCTTCGCGTCGTCCTTAGCCTTCGCCTTGCCCGCCGTGGCCGCGGTATCCGCCGCGGGAACCTTCGGCGCCGGATACACATTCACGAATTTCTTGACCACGGCTCCGGTGCCGTCCTTGATCGTGATCGCGGAGGGTCGCCCGAGTTCATAGGCGTATTCGGTGACCATCGTGTTTCCCGAGGCGGTTTTTACCGTCCAGCGGGTCTTATTCCCCTTATCGTCGTACGCGTATTCCTCGGAGGTCTCAAACTCGCCCTTCGGGTTCGTCTGTATTTCCGAGACGATGAGGCCGTCCTTCGTCGTTCGCGTCGCCTTGCCGAGCACGTCTCCCGTGTCGCTCGAGGTTACGATGGAAACCGCGCCGTCATCCCCGATCGAATAGGACTTTCGGGAAACGAGTGCCTTGGTGCCCGAGTACGTTTCCTCGGAAACCTGATTTCCGCGCTCGTCGAACGCGCGGGTGACGATACCGGAAAGCATCCCGTCGGGATACGCGGTTTCCGCGCGCGTGATCTCCCATATCTGGACATTGGCGTATTGAGGCGTTTTTTCGCCCTTCGCGCCCGCGCCGCTTGTCGCGCACGCCGCCGCGAGGCAGACGCACGCAAGCGCCGCCATGGCCTTGATCGCATGTTTCATGATTCCTCCCAAAGAAAGCGAACGATAGTCGCCTGGGGAAAGTATAAGCCGGTGAAAATGAGCGTGTCAAACGACCCGTTCTCGGATATAGAGATATTGATCTTTTATAATAAGTAGGTATAAAATTAAATAAAATATTTATATATAGATACTATCTTCCTTTTCCGTAATAGGACACAGTGAAATGAAACGAAACAATGCCTATCGATGTATCGTGGTTGTTTGCGCGATTGCCTTTTTGTTCGCGGGATGCGGCGCAAAGAAAGCATCTGACGCCGCAGACGCGCAGCCTTCGATTCAGGGAACCGTGACCTTCGTCTGTGGGCCGGTGCAGCTCATCCAGGGGACTGCCACGGGAGCGCTCGATATCGGCATGAGCGTGCCCGTAGACGCGACGATCGCGACCGGTTCGGACGCAACCTGCGAAATTCAGTTCGCCGAGTACGGCAGCGTTCACCTTTCCCCGAACACGAAACTTTCCGTATCGCGCCTTTTCCGCGACGCGACGCATACCGAGGCGGAGATGAAACTTTCCGTCGGCGCCGTCGTGTGCAAGGTTCGCAAGCTTTCCGGCAACGACCGCTTTAACGTGCGCACTTCAGAGATGGTCGCCGGCGTGCGCGGAACCGTCTTTCTCGTAAGCACGGACGGCACCACCTCGTCGAAGGTCGCCGTGAGCGAGGGCGCGGTGGCCGTGTCTCCCGTCTCGACCGTTACCGCCGTCGCGGAAGCCGTCGGCGCGAGTGCCGATTCGTCCGCGCGGGGAAAGACGCTCGACGTATCCGAGAAAATCGTCTCGGCGATGCCGTGCCTTGCCAAGGGCGAGGAGGTAACCGTGACGAGGGCCTCGGCGGAGGAAGCCGATCGCCTCGTTCGCGAGATCTATGCCGACGCCGCGGGCTCAACCGACGCGATCTCTCAGGCGACCCTCGAGAAGATCGCGAGCGCGGGGACCGCGATGAAAAACGCGGGCGTGAGCGGAAAGCCGATCGCGCCCGAGACCCAATCATTCTTCGACTCCGCGGCGTATCTTGAGATCCGGGATCTCAAGCTCCCCGCCGCAAGCGACTCGGGCTCGTCAAAGGAAAAAGACGGCGCGGCGGCCGACGTGGACGCGAAAAGGCTCGTAAGCCTTACGGTAAGCGTCGATCCCGCGGACGCGACGGTTTCGGTAAACGGCGCGACCCTCTCGAAGGGCGCGTTCCGGGGACTTTTCGGGCAGGATGAGACGATTGAGCTTGCCGTTACGAAAGAAGGCTTTAAGGACTATCGCGAGACGGTGGCGTTGTCGTCGGGAGATGCCGTAACGCGCGCCGTCAAGCTCGAAGCCGGCGAAAAGCAATCCTCCGGGGCGCTCAGCGTTCAGCCCGTCCCGGTTTCCTCGGTCAAGATTATCGCGCTTTCCGCGGACGGCGGTTCGGTAATCGCGGCGAGCGACGCGGCCGGTAAGGTATACGCGCTGGGGCCGGACGGCAAGGTCCGCTGGTCTCAGTCAACCGGTAATGGCTCCAACGGGAACAGCCCCGCGGTCATCGGGAACGGCGCCGTCGCGTACGCGGGCGATAGCGTTCTCGCCGTCTTCGACGCGGCGACGGGCGCGAAGCTTTGGCAGAAATCCCTCGGAAAGGGCGACTCCGGCCTCTTCGGGCGAAAGCCCGCGTTCGCCGGTTCCGCCCTCGCGATGAGCTCCGACGGCGGAATCGTCGCCTTCGACGCGAAGACCGGCGCGGAGACCGCGCGCTTCGCCATGACCGACGGCTCGGACATGAGCCCCGCCTCGTCGGGCGGCGTTCTCTATATCGCCTCTAAGTCAGGGGCCTTTCACGCGATCGATGCGGCGACGATGACCGAAAAATCGTCGGTCCAGACCGGCGCCGTTCAGCCCGTCGCGAGCGCGCCCGCCATCTCCGGCAATCTCGCGATTGTCGCGGATCGCCGCGGCCTCGTAACCGCCGTGTCGCTTCCTTCGATGACCGTCGCCTGGCAAAAACGGCTCGATCCCGTGAAGAGCGTCGAGGTCTTCTCCGATCCCGTCCTTACCGGCGATTCCGCGTTTGTCATGGGCAAGGGCGCGCTGTATGCGCTTTCCCTCGCCGACGGCTCGCCGCGTTTCGCCGCCATCCAGGGGATAACGAGTCAGCCGTGCCTCGCGAAGGGGTATGTCTGGTGCGGCGCGGGAACCGCGCTTCTCCAGATAGTTCCCTCGACGGGCGCGGTCGCGGGGAAGCTTCCGCTTCCCGCCGTGGCGTCCGGAAAGCCCGCGTTTGACGGCGTTCGGCTCTTCGTGCCGCTTACCAATGGATCCGTTGGCATCGTTTCGCTCGACGCGCTCAAATAGAAACAGATAGAGAAATAAAAACTTCGGAGTTATACTTCATGAATGCCCTCCTAAGACGTTTCGCATTGGTCATCGTCGCCGTTTTGGCGTTGCCGACGATGGCCGAGGATGCGACCGGACCGGCCCTTTCCCCGTCGGGGGAAAAGGCACGCGTCGCGGTTTTCGGATTCTCGAACAAAACCAAGAATGAAGCCTATGACGCGGCCGCCGCGAGCGCGACCGGTAGTCTGTTCCTAACCCTTCGGGGGCTTAACGCGTATGACGTCATCCCCCCGGATGAGGTCGCGCGGACGGCCCCAAGCGGAACCTCCGACGCCGAGCTTGCGGCCTGGTGCGACGCGAATCGCGCCGACTATGCCCTCTACGGCTCTATGGAGAACAAAAAAAACGGAAACTTGATTTGCCGCCTTTCTTCGTTTAGCCGCATGGGCCAAAAAACGACGGTGAGCCGATCGGAAAACGACGTTTCGCTTTTCGGCGTGTTCGAGGCATCCGATACCCTCATCGCATCGGTCCTTGAGTCGGTAACCGGCGCGCATATCGGGTTCGGCGCGATCGCGTTCGCGAAGCAGGGCGAGGGATCCTATGCGGTCGCGCTCGACGGGGTTTCGGTCGGGGAGAATTGCTTTGGGATTGACCGAGTCGTCGCGGGCTCGCATCGGGTCGTCGTCACGCAACGGATCGGCGGCAAGGACCGAACGGCGCTCGACGCGCCCGTATCGGTGCGCGAGGGCGAGGCGACTGAGGTCTCGATCCCGTTGATCGGCGGCGAGAAGGCCTCCGCGGCCACCATGGGTCGATTTTATCTCTGTTGGCTTCCCGGCGACGCTGAGGTGTCCGTCGATGGCTCTCTCATGGAAAACGCGTCGACCGAAGGGAGCTCTATATACCGTTCCCGTTTCCTCGCCCCCGGCGAGCACGCGGTTACGATAAGCGGGAAATATGGGCGAGAGGAGTCGGTTACGATCGTCGCGGGAACCGACGTCGAGCTTAAGGGGTATACCAGTTGGATGCTCGGCGAGCTCAAGACCGAGCATGACGGCCTTTCGCATCGCGCGCACATGAAACGGCTCCGCCAGACCGCCGCCACGGTTATCATGGCCGGCGCGCTCGCGGCGGCGGGCGTTTCCGTGATGGCGTATACGCTTGGGCGCGACGCCGGGAACGACTACGATTCGGCGACCGACCCCGCGGCGGCGGCAGACGCGCGAAAGGATGTCGAGCGATATGGCTATATCTTCCCCGCCGCGGTAGGAACCGCGGGCGTCCTCGGCATAACCTCGGTATCCCTGTATCTTTCTAGTACGGGCGCCGGAAAGCTCGAGAAGGCGAGCAGGCAGATTAACGATCAGATTAAGGGGATAAAGAAGGTCCAAAGGCAAATGGAGAAGGGTGAATCGAATGAATAAAACCCATCTGGTATACGCCAATATGGCAACTGTTTCCGATCACGCGCGGCGTTTCCGGCGTTTCCCCGCGTTTTTTCTTTCGTTCGCTTTCGTTTTGGCATTCTGCTCGTCATGCACGGATCTTTGGACGAAATTAAGCAATCCGTATGACCCCGAGAACTGCGAGGTCGACTCATTGGACTTTAAACTCGTGTTTAGGAGTGACGACACCGTGGCGTCAACCAAAGATCCTGTCCTCGAGAAGTTGCGGGACGCGCAAGGGTATCAGGTTCTGTACGTCGGATTTAACGAAGGTCGGTTTAATGAAAAAGGAAACGCCCCCTTCGTCATGATTACGACGAAGTACATCGCTGTTAAAAGCACGGTGAATGGCCAGGATCAGTATTCTTACCCGATTCTGTACACGATGGGCATTTCCGACTCGCTCGGAGCTCATTATTCCCCGTCGATAAGTACGACGGGGAACGCTGATTATTTAGCGAGCGACGGAAAGCACTATCCCTATGAGGTCACGACCTTTTGGGCTTTACCGGAGACGCCCCTGAGCGGATCGTTTACCCTTGACACGAATCTCACCTATACCGTGGGCATCGGCGCGACGAACGTCGTCGCGTATGACGGAACGCCCCTTGATAAGGCATATTCCTTCGTCGTGAGTAAGGCGGCGAATGCCGATTCGAGCACTTCGTCTCTTGCGCTCATGAACGGTCTTTCGGTCGCGTTCTCAAGCGATTTTTCCGCGAACGATTCCTATTGGGAGTGGTCGAAGAGCGGAGGCTCAGGGTCAATCGATACCGCCAAAGGGACCTATAACCTCGTTGCGCGATGTGGGGTGCGGTCCGATGGCGGTCCAAGGCCGAACGCCTACTTTAAGCGTTACCCTTTTGCGATCACCGAAGACGCCTTCGCCGTGTACGTTACAAACGAATACGCGAGCAATGATATGTCAGATACTCGTTCGGGTGTGTATGTCTCGGACGTGGCGGGGAATCCCATCGCCGCGATCATGATCAAACCCTCCGGATGGCTTCAGTTCTTCGGTCCGGGCTCGAGCGATGGGGTATTGCGGATGATAAAAGAGCGATCGGTCGATAAGTATGACCATGCATCGACCGTACTCGGAATCAGGCACGAGAAGGGGATGCTGTATTTCTACGTGAACGGGAACTGCCTCGCGTCGACGGAATGCAACGATAACGCGATTACGAACGCGGGACTTTTTATCGTTGCGAAGGATCCCGATAACGAAGCGAGCGCGAGCTTCGACGACTTCACGATCGCGCAGTAGGATAGGATAACCGCCTCGCGCGAGAAAACGACGGCGAAAAAAAATATACTTGCCACTATCGTGATTTACGTACATACTATGCGTATCTTATTTTTTTCCAAGAGGTATATCATGGCAAAGACTGCACCGCTTTCTAAAATCACCAGCAAGATCGCCGCGCTCGAATCGAAGTCGGCGAAGCTCACCCAGGAGATCAAGGCGCTCAACGCCGTCGTGAACGCCGAGGCGAAGAAGCTCGCTTCCGCCGCGAAGGCTCCCGCTAAGAAGCCCGCCGCCAAGAAGGCCGCGAAGAAGCCCGCCGCCAAGAAGGCCGCCGCTCCGAAGAAGCCCGTCGCCCCGAAGATGTAACGCATCCGGTACCGTACACGCGGTACAGGCGGCCCGTCGAACGACGGGCCGTTTTTTTTTGCCTTCGCCGATCCTTGCGCCCGCGCCTGAGGGGGCTCCGAAGGAGGACTTTCGGCGTATGTGGGACTTTCTGCCTCGATGTTAGTTGTTTTCTTTTAGTCGCTTCGCGCGCATAGGCATATTCCCCGAACGACGTCCGAACGAAAGGCGAGGCCCGTGTTTTCGCGAACAGTGATGAGGCCTTTCGGGAAGGGATAGTCCGGGAGGAATTCCGCCGCGCGGTCGGGAGTCGATTCGAGGAGTTCCGGACGCCACAGGGGTTTCATGGATGATGCGTCGCTGGTTTTGGTTCTACTGGCCTCGCCGGGCTCGGGGATCGCGGCGTAATACATGCCGGTTTCGACGAGGTCCTGGAAGAAGTGGCTTCCGAAGGAGAGTTCGGGGTTGTAGCCGGCCTTCGACCACGCGAGCTCGCAGAGGATGGCGAAGCCATCTATTTCGGAGAAGGAGACGGGGACGCCGAGTTCGGGGCTCGTCGTGCCGATGCGGCCGGG
>DAOPYF010000129.1:0-6880 GCA_035352735.1 Treponemataceae bacterium
GTTCCAGCCGCGCTCGACCATCGACCAGTCGGCGTTGTAGCGGTCCATCGTGATGAACATGCGCCCGCCGCCCGAGGCGATGCGGTAGTCGACGCCCGAGGCGTTGATGCCCTTGAGCCAGGCCTCGAACGGGTCGACGTAGTCGAGCGCGCTCGTCTCGCCGACGTCGCGTCCGTCAAGGAGCGCGTGGACGCGCGCGGTTTTCACGCCTTCCTTCTTCGCTTCCTCGAGCATGGCCTTCAGGTGGTCGATGTGCGAGTGGACGTTGCCGTCCGAGAAGAGCCCGATAAAGTGGAGTTTCGAGTTGTTCTTCTTAACGTTGGCGATGAGCTTTTTCCAGGTGTCGCCCGCGAACATGGCGCCGGTCTCGATCGACGCCGAGACGAGCTTCGCCCCTTGCGCGAACACGCGGCCGCAACCGATCGCGTTGTGCCCGACCTCTGAGTTGCCCATGTCGTCGTCCGAGGGGAGTCCGACGGCGGTTCCGTGGGCTTTGAGTTTCGTTGTGGGCCAGTTTTTCTGGAATGCCTGAAGCGCCTCCATGTGCGATTCGGCGACCGCGTCGCCTTCCTTGTATTTACCATAGCCGACGCCGTCCATGATGACGAGGACGACCGGGCCTTTCCGGCCTTTCCATTTCGGGTTTTTCGCGAGCGCTTTGACCATTGTATATCTCCTGTAAGGTATGTACGGATTGATTCCGTAGAGTAGCTTTTTTTACTTGTTTGGGCAAGGTTGGGACGAGTGTTGTTATACCTACCGGTAGGTATAGTGTGAGGGTAAATTTCCGAAACAAATCAAATGCCAGTATACCTACCGGTAGGTATACTAAAAACTCCTTCAGCACAGTTCTCTGTAAATTGCAACAAAAAACGTTGAATTTCAGCAAAAAGGTAGTGACATCATTTCATGAAATCACTATATTCAAAGTGTCGACTGACCAGAAACGAAAGTGGTCACCGTTCACACGGAGTTGGAATGGACAGGGAAACGATACAAAATGCGGCATTCGATCTTTTTCGGAAGATATCGTTTGAGAAAACCTCGGTTTCCGACATTACCAAGGCTTGCGGAATCGGGAAGGGCACGTTTTATCTGTATTTTAAGTCCAAGAACGAGATTTTCTCGAGCATTATCGAGGAACGCATCAAGGGCGAGACGGATCGGTTCGGTTCCTATTACAGCGACCCCGCGATCCCGCTCGAGGATAAGATCGGGCAATATTTCGATAACCTGATCGAGAACTACTTCATTATTAAGGATCTTCTCTTTGGATCGTTCGAGACGATCCAGGGAAAGATGCTCAAGGACGTTTTTTTCAAATACGAGAAATACTACCTCAAGAGCATCGATAACCTAACCGAGATCGTCGGCGCGAATAGGATCGCCGAGCCGATCGAGCACTTGCATGAAAAGATGACCGAGCTCATGGAGCTGATCCTGGGCAGGATGGTCGTGTTTCTCATGATTAACGACTGGAACGATCGGGAAGGCCTAAAGGGCATAATCTCGCCGATGGCGGTGAAACTCTACGGCTTTCTCGTTGAAAATTGATTAGACTTATTTTTTAGGAGGATACACATGAAAAAGCTTCTTGCTGTCGCACTTACGATGTCCCTGGTTGGAGCGGCCTTCGCCGACGCCAAAGGCGACGAAATCGCCCACAAGTACTACAACCTCAAAAAGGCCGACGATACGAAGTCGACGGCTATCATGACGCTGATCGACAAGGCCGGGACCAAGAAGGTCCGCAAGCTCGAAATCTTCTATAGGGAAACCGCCGAGGGAAAGGACGCGTTCATGAAATTCCTCGAGCCGGCCGACGTTGCCGGTACGAAGTTCTTGACCCTGTCCCATAAGGGCGCCGATACCGAGCAGCGCCTGTACCTGCCCGCGCTCAAGAAAACGCGGAAGATCTCCTCTTCCGGCAAGGACGGCGAGTTCGTCAATTCCGATTTCTATTTCTACGACCTCGAGGACAAGAAGTTCGAGGATCACGCGCATACCTTTATCGCGGAAAACGTGACGATCAACGACCAGGCCTTCGCGGGAAAGAAGTTCTCCAAGATCGAGATGAAGCCGGTCGCCGCGAACGCCCCGTACTCGAAGGAAATCGCCTACGTCAGCCAGGACGACAACTTCGTCTATAAGCTCGAGTGCTACGACGCGAAGGACGGCGCGCTCCTCAAGACCTTCCTCTTCGTGAAGGTCGAGAACATTAAGGGCGTCCTCGTCCCGACCCAGACCCTCGTGACGAACCACAAGAAGGGAACCAAGACGCTGCTCGCGCTGACCGACCCTCAGGTCAATACCGGCGTCAAGGCCGACACCTTCAGCGTGCAGAACCTTGAGCAATAACAGGGGACGTAAGGTAACAGGTATGAAAACGAATAAATTGATCGTCGCCTCGGCGCTTTTCGCCGCGCTTGCGGCCTTCGCGTACGCCGAGGATGCCGGGTCGAATTCGGCCGACCTCTTCGCCGACTCGATGGCGGACGTTCCCGCGGATTCCTCCGCGGGGGATTCCTCGGCCGCCGGGGCGTTCAAGCTCACCCTTTCGGGCGAGCATGGGTTCGCGTATCACGCGCCCGCGTATTTCTCGGACGATAACGGCGACTATTCGGGCGATATCAAGAAGCCCGTATTTACGAACGACTTCGGCGCCGAGGTGCAGGACGGAAAGGTAAAACTCGTGTCGCACTGGGAGTTCGACGTGAGCCCGCTCGACGCGAGCGCTCAAGACCCGAACGGGAACTGGGGCGCAAGCTCCTCGATTACGCCGCTTGAGAACTACGTCAGCTGGAGCCCGGCGAACCTCAAGCTCTCGGCCGGATACCAGATTTTCTCCTGGGGCGTCGCGGACAAGCGGAACCCCACCGATAACCTGAATCCCCGCGACTACACGACAAGCGCCATCGATCCCGATAAGATTCCCGTGCTCGCCGCGGACGCGACGTGGTACCCCTCCGACGCGGTTTCCCTCGAGGGCGTGTTCATCCCTTCGAAGGGCGCCTCGCAGTACCCGCTCGATTTCACCCGGATCATCGCGTCGAAGTCTGAGGGCCTCATCCCGTCGGGAAAGCTTTCCTACGCGGATAACGGCGCCGACCTTGAGTACTTCGTCGCCGGCGCGAAGCTTAACTATAAGAGCTCCGCGTTCGACCTCTCGCTCGATTACCTCTACGATATCGACCAGTACTTCACGCCGGAGTTCTCCGATATCGCCCTTAACGGCATACCGACGAGTCCGACGTACGGGCTTTTCCTCCCGGCCTCGGTAACCCTCGAGCGCAAGCGCGTGCAGCGCATCGGCGGCGACGCGAAGACCACGATCGGAAAGTTCGGGCTCTGGCTTGAGACCGCGTATAGCCTCACCGACAATTCAGGCGCCTACGATTGGTCCGAGCGAAAGTCGAAACTCGACTATACGCTCGGAACCGACGTGAACTTCGGGCCGAACGACGTCGGGTACGTGAATCTTCAGTACATCGGTACCTGGATTCCCGACTATGATTACGATAGCCCGTCGAAGGCGATGATCGCGATACTGTACGGGGCGAACGCCTCGAGCGCTCAGGAGTTCTACGAGCGCTCGATGGTGAACCTCCTCGGCCTCGAGACCGAAGGGCTTCTTCAGGGCGTAACCTGCAACGTGAAGTACGAGATCGCCGACGCGCTCGTCACGCCGCAGATAACCGCCGCGTTCCTGAAGCCGTTCGACTACGACGACACGAGCGTCACCCGCTACGGCTCGCTCGCGCTCAATCCCGAGATCGACGTAAAGCCGGTCGACTCGTTCCACATCCTTATCGGCGCGGACCTGTATTACGCCTGGATCAAGGAAGACGGCGGCAGCGTCAAGCTCGACACCGAGTCGGACGCCGTCGGATCGTACACGCCCTCGAACAACGTGTACCTGAAAGTCGTCTACAAATGGAACGCTGATATTAAGAAGTAACCAACTACCTTTCAGGCGCGCCCCGCGTTTCCGCTCAGGATCGCGGGTCAGCGACTGAGAGCCTTACCACTCACGGAGCGTCACTACTATGCTTGAAAAATTCCTTATCTGGACCTCGAAAGCGTTCAGAAAACCGTGGCCGGTCATCGCGCTTGCCGTCATCGTGACCGCAATATTCGCGTTCGGCATCCCGAAGCTCAAGTTCGACAGCAACATCAAGTCGATGCTGCCCTCGACGAACCGAGCGCTCGTCGTCAACGACTATTACGAGGACGAATCCCGCTTCGGCGCGAGCGACATGATCTACGTCGGAGTCGACACCCCGGACGCGTTCTCGTCGGACTCGCTCCATTATATCCAGGACGTGCAGAACACGATCGAGTCGATCAACATGACGCTCCCCGCGAAGAACATGGCGAAGCTCCTCCATGTGAGCGTCACCGACGCGCAGACCGTCATCGACGCCCTCAAGGGCGTCGGCATCAACGAGGACAACTACGCGGAGACCCTCGTCCCGCTCATCACCTCGGCCGAACAGCTCGAGCAGAACTTCGGTTGGGAAAAGCCGTTCGCGGAGAAGATCGCGAAGGCCGCCTCCGCGGTCTCGAAGCCGAAGCTCCTCTACGACTACTACGAGAACCCGATCGACAAGACGCAGAGCCTCGTCAACGCCGACTACATCGCGTGCGAGGACGACGAGCTCATCGTGCAGAAGCTCGTGCTCGACGGCGACCTGTCGCCTGAGAACGTCGCCGCGCTCAAGGGCCGCGTGGGAAGCTGGGAAATCTACAAGGACGCCCTCGTCTCATCGGACAACAAGCTCGCGACCATCCTCGTTTCGCTCAACACCTCGAACCTCGACGTGAAGGCGAGCCTCAATAAGGAAATTCAGTCAGTCCTTAAGGATAAGGCAAAGGCCGAATACCCGACCTACCTTGACGGTGAGCCGGTCATCGAGAGCATGATCTCTCAGCAGATGTTCAGCGACATCATGCTCCTCCTCCCCGTCGTCGTCATCATGGTCCTCTTGATCCTCTTCCTCTGCTTCAAGAGCATCCAGGGCGTCACCTATCCCGCGGCGATCATCATCTTCTCGGTCATCACCACGATGGGGCTCATGGGCTTCTGCAATATCCCGATATCGATCGTCGGAATCACGATACCCGTCCTGCTCGTCGCGATCGTGTCGGCGTACGGCATCCATCAGATGAACCATTACCTCCTGGACACCGACACCGACAAGCTTTCCATCCTGAACCGCAACATGCAGAACGTCGGTCTCGCGATCACCCTTTCGGGGATCACGGTCATGGTCGGCTTCGGCGCGCTCATCGCTGAGGACTTCGTCCCCATCAAGAACTTCGGTATCTTCACCGCGATCGGCGACTTCGTCGGCGTCATCGGCGCCCTCTACTTCCTGCCCGCGCTCATCCTGACCTCGAAGAAGCCCAAGACCGTCTTCAACAAGGAAAGCCAGAAAGGCTTCGTCAGCGTGCTGCTCCGGTTTTTCAACAAGTGCAACCGGCGCCATTCGGGCCTGATCCTCATCGCGGCGAGCGCGATCAGCGTCGTCGCGATACTCGGAACCCTCGGGCTCAAGGCCGAGCTCAACAACGTCTCGTTCTTCAAGAAGTCGAACCCGATCCACGTCGCCGACGATCACCTGAACGAGAAGCTCGCCGGAACCGAGGTGCTCAACGTCATCCTCGACTCCGACCTCACCGACCCCGCCAAGCGCGCGAAGGATTACGTGCCTGCGGAGAACATCGAGATCACGACTCCCGAGGTCCTCAAAAAGGTCGAGCAGTTCTCGGTCGACGTCAAGAAGGAATTCCCCTTCGCGACGAAGGTTATCTCGTTCAACCAGCCGCTCAAGAAGATGAACCAGGTGATGAACGGGGGAGGGGACGAGTATTACTGCGTACCCGACTCGGCGGACCTCATCAGCCAGTACCTGATGATCTTCACCGGCGACGTCTCGGGCGTCCTCTCGCCGAATCACGACAAGCTCAGGATCAGCATCAACATGAAGCGCGTCCCGACGGCCGAGGTAGTCCGCGTCCGCGAGTATTGCAAGAACTACTTCTCGCAGGACTTCAGGGACAAGAACCACCTCCAGGTCGAGATCTCCGGCACCGCGAACCTCTATGAGGTCGCGAACACCCTCCTCGTCAACGGCATGATCTTCTCGATCATCCTGTGCGTCATCATCGTGTTCGTCCTCCTCATCCTGGTGCTCCAGAGCTTCCTGATGAGCCTTATCGCGCTCCTGCCGATCTTCATGACGCTCCTCATTAACTTCGGCGTCATGGGCATGCTCGGCATCCCGCTCAACGTCGCGACCGCGATCGTCTCGTCGATCGCGATCGGCATCGGCGTGGACTACTCGATCCACTTCATCACGTGGTACCGGAACGAGCTCCGCGCGACGCCCGACATCCACGTGGCGCTCGAGAACACGATCGACCGGAAGGGCCGCGGCATCCTCTACAACATGTTCGTGGTGTTCGGCGGCTTCTTCGTGCTCGTCATCTCGAACTTCGTGCCGCTCATCCAGTTCGGCGCGCTCGTCGCGTTCTGCATGCTCCTTTCGGCCTTCGGCGCCCTCGCCATCGTGCCGGCGGTGATCAGGCTCCTCGCGAAGAAAGACTTCAACTTCCTGTACCTCGGTACTCGGGGGAAGAAGGCGTAACGACGTACCCGTAACGGTCGGCGCGGTCTTTCCTCGCCTTCGCCGACTTTTCTTACTTTCGCCCCCGGATCGACGCGTTTTGCGGCCCTTCCGGGGGCCTTTTTTTAATCAATCAATTGAGGCAGGGAATCCTTGCAAGGGCGTGGCGTTTCGCCGCCAGCCGGCGGAATGCGGGCGCAACATGGGGCGTCAGCGTCTTTTTCTCCCATTTTGTAACATATTTCGACGAA
>DAOPYF010000130.1:0-6839 GCA_035352735.1 Treponemataceae bacterium
GAATCTTCCAATACTTATGGTATAACATTCTGCTTTTGTATTACCGGCTGTTCCGTATCGCGGCATAAGCGTGGACTGATCGTAATAGAAACGGGATTGCCGGAAAGGAAAGCGCCCAAGTGGAAAAAGTCCTTTTCGTCACGTCCCGCGTCGATGACGCGCGCGAGCTAACCTATCGCGCGATGAACGTCTGGTCCGTCTCCGTGCCCACCGATCTTGCCCTCGCGCCCGCCCTCGCGGCCTCGGGGGACTTTGATTTCGCCCTTTTCGACATTGGCCTCGTCGGCGCGTGGGCGCCCGACCTCTTGCGCGACGTCATCGCCGCCCGCGCGGGGTTCCCCGTCTTCATCCTTTCCCGCGAATACGCCCTTCCCTTTCAAGCCCTCGCGAGGGAAGCGGGCGCCCGCGATTATATCTCCATCCCGTACGCCTTCACCTCGCTGAAAAAAAGGATCGGTCGCGCGCTTGGTTCAGCCGAAGTTCGAGCGGCGCCCGATGCTCCCTGTGGCGCGCAGTCCACGCCGCGCGGTGAACAAGCTGAATCACACGGTGTTTCGCATGTCTCGCGCGAGGATCAGCCTGAATCGCGCGGGGCGGCGTTCGCCCATGAAGCGCTTCCTCGCTATGGCCGAGCGGGGAATACGAGCAACGCGACGGCTAAGCATGAACATGACGAGATTCCCCGACGGACCTCTATCATCGGGCATAGCGACGCGATGGCGGCATTGCGCGCGCAGATTCAAGACATTCGAGATACGACTGACACGGTGTTGATTACCGGCGAGACGGGCTCGGGCAAGGAACTCGTCGCCCGGATGATCCATGAGTCCTCGCCGGTATCGGCCGGTCCCTTCGTCCCGTACAATGTCTCCTGCATCGCGGAGTCGCTCGCGGAAAGCGCGCTCTTCGGCTCATGCCGAGGCAGTTACACCGGATCAGTGCGCGACGCGAAGGGGCTTTTTGAGGCAGCGACCGGCGGGACGCTTTTTCTTGACGAGATCGGCGAACTGAGCGTTGACTTGCAGCCCAAGCTGCTCCGGGTTCTCGAGGAAGGCGTCGTCTGCCGCGTCGGATCGTTCGAGCCGCGCCCGGTTCGCTTCAGGCTGATTTGCGCGACCCACCGAAACCTCGGGGGCATGGTCGCGGCGCGGCGGTTCCGTTCCGACCTTTTCTACCGGCTCGACGTCATTCGCGTCAAAAGCCCGCCGCTTCGCTCGCATCCGGAGGACATTCCCGCGCTCGCGAGCGGCTGCCTCCTTCGCCATCGCAAGGTCCTTTCGCCCCGCGCGATCGAGAAGCTCAAGGGCCATCCGTGGCCGGGTAACGTGCGCGAGCTTTATGCGTGCCTCGACCGCGCGGCGAGCGCGACCCGCGGCGCGGTCATCGATTGCGAAATGATAGATTTCTGATTTTCTTTACATCGCCCGTTAGGCTTCTGAATCGGCGCCCGTCCTGATATACGACATCTTCCGAAAGAGTTGCTCGAGCCTGCGCGCCTCGGCCTCCGAGAGGGCGGCGCGCGCGAGGATCTCGGAGAGAAAGCGATCGTTGTACTCGTGCCCCGCGATCTTGAAAAGCCCGACACGGTCGATGCTTTCGCTGATCGAGGCGACCGTTTTGCCGAGGCGCTCGAGGGTTACGGGCTCGTAGCCGCGCTTTCTCCCGTCGAGCGCGCGGTAGAGCGCGTAGCTGACGACCTGGACCGCGTGCGAAAGGTTGAGCGACGGGCAATCCGTGCTTGAGGGGATGTTCACGGCGACCGAGCAGCAGTCGAGCTCTTCGTCGGTAAGTCCCGTCCGCTCGTTCCCGAACACGATCGCCGTCTTACCGAGCGCCCCCGTCGCCGCGATATTTCCCGCGAATTGCTCGGGCGTCATTCCCCATGATTTCCGCTTTTGCCCCATGCGGCGCGTGGTCCCGCCCGCGACCGCGCAGTCCGCGATCGCCGCGCGAAGCCCTTCGACGCTCGGCTCGAAAAAGCTCGCCTTATCCCAAATGTCGGTGGCGTGGACCGCCAGCGTCCTGACCTGTTCATCCAAGAAGTCCGTCTTGTCGCCGACGATGCGAAGGTCGGTGATGGCCATGTTCTTCATGGCCCGGCAGACCGACCCGACATTGCGGCTTTCCTCGGGACGGCAAAGCACGATTGCGCACGGTAATGATGTCACGGCCCAATTTTCCCGAAAAGGAGCTTGTTGTGTCAATATCGCATGGATTATGATTAGGGCAATGAAAAGCGAGCTTGCGGGAAAGAGGGCGCTCGTCGTCGGCGGTTCAGGCGGCATCGGTAGGTCCTTGGCGGAAGCCTTGATCGCCGAGGGCGCGACGGTAACCGCGGTCGGGCGGCATCCCGTTCCGGGCGCGGAATCATGCGTGGTAGATCTTGATAATTCCGCCGAATGCGCTATAGTTTTGAGCAAAGCGTTTTGCGCGGAGATACTCGCCGTCGTGCGCGGGCCCTTTCTGCAAAAGCCGCTTGGGGGGACATCCCGCGAGGAATGGGAGTCGATTACCTGGGCGAATCTCGGGTTTCCGGGCGCGCTCGTTTCGGCGGCGCTTCCCGCCATGGAAAAGGCTCGGTGGGGTCGCATCCTTCTTTTCGGGGGGACGCGAACCGATGCCGTACGCGGTTTTAGGACGAATGCGGCCTATGCCGCGGCGAAGACCGGGCTTTCTTCGCTGGCAAAGTCGGTCGCCATCGGCTATGCTTCGTCGGGCATCACCTGTAACGTCCTATGCCCGGGGTTTGTTGAGACTGAGTATCTCGATTCTGCGTTGAAGAGTGAGCTTGCGGCGAAAAATCCGGATGGGAAGTTAATTTCGGTGCGAGAAGTGGCGGATTCCGCGCTTTTTCTGCTGAAAACGCCCTCGATCAACGGGGTTTCGTTGCCGATCGATAAAGGATGGTCTCCATTCGTTATTTGACAATTTTTTTGTATATGTTATAGTAATGATATTGGAGAAAATGCCGATAAACTAGACGGTAGGAGTCGTATGAATAATAACAGCATTATTCCTGGATTTGATGAGGAAAAAGATGACAGTCTCAAAATCCGTCTAGAAAAAATCGACGACATAGACGGTTGCATCGTATTGTTCCTCAATGGCTATATTGATACCTATAATTCCAGCTTCTTCCAGAAGCGCGTTTCAAAAGTCGTCGAAGCCGGTTTTATCCGCCTCATCTTTAATTGCGGCGCGCTAAACTACGTATCGTCCACCGGTATCGGGTCGTTTACCGCATTCCTTAAAACCGTGAAGCCGAAGGGGGGCGACGTCGTCCTCCTTGAAATCCAGCCGAAGGTCTACGAGGTTTTCCAGCTGCTCGGTTTCTCCCAGTTCTTCAACATTAAGGATTCCCTCGCCGATTCGATCGACTTCTTCCGCACGAGCGGCGTCGAGATCAAATCCGAGATATTCCCGAAGATCTTCTCCTGCCCGATTTGCTCGAAGAAACTTAAGGCAACCAAGTCAGGGCGCTTCCGCTGTTCGGAATGCAAGACGATCCTCGCCATCGACAATAATGGGCAGGTTTTTCTCGGGTAAATCCGCTTTCTTACGCGAAAACTAGTTGACAAAAGGGTTAGAACTCCTGTTCTAACCCTTTTTTTATCTTCCTGTGGATAACTCGTGGAAAAACCGGTGAAAAAACCGTTTTAATCGGTGCACCTTGGGCGAATTTTCTTGTCAAGCTTTTTCTGTGTATCGGAAGACGCTGTGTTCTGTAGATAAGTTGTTATATTATATGGAAATAAGCGTTACGTTTTTCAAAAAAGGTAAAAAAAAGATAAAATCGTGAAAACCTATGTCAGACAAGGAAATGCTTATTTCATATAGAAATTGACCGGTAAAAGCTGTGGATAACTTGTTCATTTTTATGGTGAATTCATTGTACAATAAAGAAAAGTCTTGTAATCGCTCCGGGCACATGATAGTCTTTCTTTAGTATGAAAAACACGGTGATGATTCCGCTCGTCTTTGTGGGAAACCTCCTTCTTTGGACGATCCTTCTGTCCGCCTTTTCCGTGCCTACGTCCTACGCGTCCCTGATGGCTCTGTCCGCGGGTCATTTTTCAGTCTTTATCGCCGGGTTCGTCTCATCGGCGCTATACCTATTGCCCATCTCGTGCATGCTCTCGTGCCTCTACCTTTTCTTCTATCTGATGCGACACGAGACGATGCTTTTTATCTCCCTTCCGCTTGCCCTGGTTCTTGTGGCCGCCTCGGTCGCGTTTTTGATCCCTTTTTCGTATCGCCTGTCCGCCTCCTCTGTAGCGTCGTCGTTTACCCAAGCGGACTCATTCGCAAGCGAGCCCGCCGACGGGGCAGGGAAGCTCTTCTCGCCGGGCCTTATTCGGGATGGCGATGGGGGCAAGCGGGTGTTCTGGCTCGACGATTCAGGCGCGGGGAAGCGCGCGCTGGGCGTGATCGTCGCCGATCGGGCAACCCTGCCCGGAAGCCGCGCGATGAGCGTGTATACCTCGGCCGATTACGATTCGGAGAGCCGGCAGCTTTCGGCGGGCGGGGTTCTCCTGCTCGTCCCCGCCGGAGGGAAGGATCCGCTCGTCGCCTCTCGCCTCGAGACCCCGGGCTTCCTCTCGCATCTCGCGCGGGACGCGAACTTTCTCCTTGAATCCTTCCATTCCGCGTTCGAGAAGGGTACCGTCCGATATTTCGCGACGGTCGGGAGCTTTTTCGCCCTGGTGTGCTGCCTCTTCTTTATCTGCCACGCGAGCGCGTGGCGACTCCTAAACGCGCTTCTCGTTTTCACCCTTTTTCGATTCATGCTGATGGGATATCCGTACACGACCGGGGGATTCGCGTACGATGAGGCGAGGCGCTTCCTTCCGGGCTCGGTGCCCCAGGGCCTCGTCTCGCCGGTCATGGTCACGGCCGTCGCGGCGATCTCCCTTATCGTCTGTCTCGCGGTTTTCATCATCCGCAAGATTCGCCGTGGGCGCGTGGGGGACTTTCAATGAGCGATACAAAGCGCGTGTTTTTAGTGATCCTCGCCCATTACCTCGTCGCGTTCGCGGCGTGCATTGTCTTCGCGTTCGCGCGGGCCGCGCCGCCGGAGCTCGTCGCGCCGTACGTCGCCTCCTATCGGTTTTGGAGGGGCGTTCTCCTCTTCGTGAACTACATGCCCGCGCTGCAGATAAGCGGACTCTTGGTCGGGTACGCGCTCGCGTTCAAGAGCCACGCGGACGAGCAGGTCGATCGTTGGTCGGCCCTTCTCATCGACTATCTCAAGGGCGCGTTCATCCTGTGCATCGTATGCCTCGCGGCGTACTTCGTCATGGCCGAGGGCGTTTCCCCGTTCCTCCGAACGAAGCAACAGTCTGCCGTGAACCGAGGCTCTGACTATCGCGAGTTCGTCGCGGTCGCGAAGGCCTCGCTCGAGGCGAATGACCCGAACGACGCCGAAATCAGGCTCCAAGCCGCGTTGCAAATCTGGCCGAAGAGCGCGGAGGCGAATAAGCTTTTGGACCGCTGCCAGTACCTGCGCGCGCAGGCTTCGGGCGGTGAATCCCCGGACGCCAAGAAATCCGACGTCGCGGCGGGGAAGGATGGCGGAGCCGCTGAGGGAAAGGGCTCCGTAGCCAAGTCTGAGAATAAGCAGCCTGCCGCCGCGGAGCCGCTTTCCGCCGACGATAAGGGAATCACCGCGCTAGAGGCGCTTGACCGCTCGGACGCGGCGACGAAGAAGCACGATTACTTCAACGCTCATTACTACGCGATGCTCGCTTGGCGCCTCGCGCGCGACACCGATCCCAACAAGGCGCTCGCGCTCCGTAAGGCCGCAGAGGCGTGGAACCACGTCTCGGAAGGAACCGACAAATTCACCGAGCAGGGCGAAATCGCCCGCTATCAGACTAAGCGCGAGGGCTATGAGGCGATACAGAACGGCGATTACCTCAAGGCGTATTACGTCTTTCTCGCCGAATACGACAAGGAGAAGGCCGCGAAGACGAAGGGAATCGATCCCGACGTCGAGCGCTTCCTCGAGGTCGCGCGAACGGGCTTGCTAGAGTCGTTTTTCTTCGTCGACGAGACCGCGAACATCCGGCTTTTCGAGTCCGCGCGCGACGTGTTCTTCGTGAACCGGCGATCGGACGATACGGTTGACGCCGTGTTTATCCGGGGCATGACCTTTATGCGCACGGCGGGGAAGGACGTCGCCTACCTCCGCGACGTCGAGATCGCGCGGCTTGGCCGGGACGGAAAGACCGTTTGGAGAATCGCGGTGCCGTACGCGAAGATGTTCCCGTTCGAGCGCGAGGGACAGTCGCGCCCCGAGCTTATCCTCCATGCCGTCGACCGCAATCGCGCCGGCGGGGACGTGCTTCCCGAGGTCCTCGAGGGCGATATCCCCGCGCAGGAGCGGAGCATCCTTCTCCTCGACATGCCCTATCGGGATCTCGATCTCGTCGTCGCGGCAAACCGCGGGGTTTCCGGGATGACGCTCCTCGATATGTTCCGGTTCTCGAAGACTGCTGAGAAGTACGGTTTTTCGGGGGCCCTCTATCAGCGCGAGATTATCAACCGGATCGCGGAGCCATTCCTCATCCTGATTATCTCGATTTACGCGCTCATCCTTGGATGGAAGTATCGGCTTGGGAAGAACGTTTTCTTCAGGGCATGGTGGGCGCTCGCGATTCCGCTTTTCCCGATCATCACGCTGTTCGCGATCGAGACCGTCAGGTACCTCGCGCGGCTGTGCATCGTCGCGTTCGTAGGCCTTGCGCCGGGTAACGCGCTCGTCCCGACCGTCGCGTTCCTGACCGTTTGCTTCGTGCTCGTATCCGTCGCGTTTTTCGCGCAGCGTTCGGATTGACCGC
>DAOPYF010000131.1:0-1480 GCA_035352735.1 Treponemataceae bacterium
CTCCTCGCGGATAAATGGGTCTCGCGCGGGTTCGACCTCGGCGTCATCGGCTTCACGATTTTCTTCGCGTTCTTCTCGGTCATCGGGATTAACCTCCTCGCGTTCCTCCTCGCCCTCGCCCTCGATTCGGGGATACACGGGCAAAAGGCGCTTCGCTCGGTGTTTTTCCTCCCGAACGTCCTTTCGATGATCATCGTCGCGCTCATCTGGAAGATGCTTTTCTTCCAGCTCTTCCCGAAGCTCACGGGCATCGACCAATGGCTGAGCGACCCGGCGAAGACGCCGTGGCTCATCGTGCTCGTCGCGATCTGGCAGGGCGCCGGCTACTACATGATCGTGTACCTCGCCGGGCTCCAGAACATCCCGACGGACGTCGTCGAGGCCGCGAAGATCGACGGCGCGGGGAGCTGGCAGCGGTTCCGCAGCATCACGCTGCCGCTCATCCTTCCCGCGGTGACGATATCGCTGTTCCTCACGATCGCGAACGCGCTCAAGAACTTCGACATGATCTACGCGATGACCTCGGGTTCGGCCTATACCTTCGGCACGGTGCCGGTGGTCCTCGATATCTTCTTCGACGCGTTCGCGCGCAAACAGGCGGGACTGGCGACGGCGAAGGCAATGCTCCTTTTCGCGCTCATCTTTATCATCACGTCGATACAGCTCTATGTCATGAAAAAACGGGAGGTCGAACAATGATGGGTACCGCAAAATACAAAAACCTCAGGCGAATCCTCACCGTCTGCATGGTGCTCGCGGCCTTGGTCTTTTTCTACCCGGTCGTCTACGTCATCATCAACGCGTTTAAGACCGACGCCGAGATCACGCTTAATCCCATGGGCCTGCCCGCGCACCCGAGCTTCGCGAACTTCGTTCGCGCGTGGACCGCGATGGAGTTCCCGCGCGTATTCGCCAACACCCTGGCGATCACGGTCTTCGGGCTCGTCGGGATAATACTGACGAGCTCGATGGCAGCGTACATCCTCGCCCGGACCGACACGAAGCTTTCCTGGTTCATCTACGGCTTCTTCGCGTTTGCCCTCGTCATCCCGTTCCAGATCATCATGGTGCCGATCGCGGTGCTTTCCGCCGACTTGCATCTCATGAGCGTACCGGGTATTATTCCGATGTATTGGGGGCTCGGCTGCCCGACGGCGATATTCATGTTCCATGGGTTCGTTAAGGGAGTGCCGCGCGAGCTTGAGGAGTCCGCCGCGATCGACGGCGCGGGCCAGTTCTACATCTTTTTCAACATCGTGTTCCCGCTCCTTAAGACCATCGTCGCGACCGTCGCCGTCATCGACGCGCTGTGGCTCTGGAACGATTTCCTCCTCCCGCTCATCGTGGTGAAGCAGGGGACGATCCAGCTCGCACAGATGATGTTCAACGGCCAGTTCCTCAAGGAATACGGCGCCATGACCGCGTCGCTCACGCTCTCGGCCTTGCCGATCGTGATCTTCTATCTGGCGCTCCAGAAATA
>DAOPYF010000131.1:1580-6752 GCA_035352735.1 Treponemataceae bacterium
TCTGCGATCGGGAGGGACTCTCCCTCGGCGTCCTTTCGCCCCTTAAGGGCGTGCTTTCCCAGACGATCCGAAACGCCGCGGTGGACGGGATCATCACGCTCGGCATCGGGCCGGGCATGAGCGTCCTCGAGCTCTTCCGTCAGCGCGGACTCCCGTTCGTCACGATAGACGGCGGCCGCAAGGAAGGGCTCGTGAACGTCGGCATCGACGACGAGTCCGCGGCCGAGGCGCTCATGGACGCGGTGCTCGCGCGCGGGCATCGCGACATCGCGGTGTTCATGCTCAAGAACGTCACCCTCGCCGAGGCCGGCGACCATTTCAGCCAGACGAACGATCTCCGTCTCAACGGGTTTAGCCGCGCGCTCGCGAAGTACGGGCTTACCTTCGGCGGACACACCGGCATCCGCGTGTGCCACACCGAGGCGACGCGGGAGTCCGGCTCGCTCGCGACGCGCGAGCTCCTCGCCGAGAAAAAGCGGCCGACGGCGATCATCTGCCTCGCCGACATTCAGGCCCTCGGCGTGTACGAGGAATGCGCGCGCGGGGGGCTCTCGATTCCCGGTGACGTGTCGGTCGTCGGGTTCGACGACGTTCCCTTCGCCGCTTTCATGAGTCCGCCCCTCACGACCCTTTGCCAACCGGGCTTCAAGAAAGGCGAAACCGCCGCCGAGGCGCTCGTCTCGCTCATCGCGAAACGCGAGGCCCTCTCGGTTACCATGGACACATCCTTTGTTTTGCGCGGGTCGCTTAAATCGTTATAACGCTTTTTTTAATCGATAGTTTCTTATCTCGTTTTTCGCTTGAGCCTATTCGCCGCGAGTGACGCGCCGCGCGTTATGCTTCGCGCCGCACGCGCCGCGCGTTCGCGCTAGTCCGCGCCCTTCATGCTTGCGAGGACTTCCTTGACCGAAGGCCCCGAGCGCGACGGCTCGTCGATGCTTGGGAGGGAGAAGAAGCGCTGGATGCAGTGGCCCGCCGATCCGTACGCGACGGAATCCGCGCCGAGGGACGCGGCGGACACGGCGCAATTCTGCGGGAGCGCGTACGGCCACATGATCTTGATCTCGCGCCGGATGCGCTCGGCGAGCGTCTCGGTGAGCTCGCCCGAAAGTCCGCCGATGAACACGTTGTTGAGGTTTAAAAGGTTCACGATGAGCGCGACGTGGCGCGCGAGCTCGGAGAATACCGAGCCGGTCACCGACACGTCGAGCCCGACCCGCTCGCCGGCGATGTCGTTCGACTGGAATTGGCCGGAGTTTCCCGGTTCCCACAGGATGCTCCGGAACTCTCCCGAGGAGAACTCCGCGCCGTAGTGCGGCTGCCCGCCGAGGATAAAGCCGAATCCCGCGGAAAGGTTTCGGCGGCTCTCCGTCGAGCCGGTGATCTTGCGGATCTCGGCGAGGAGAAAGAGCGCGTTGTCGAGGTTCATGCCGTGCCTGATCGTGATCTCCGAAAGGCAGCCGGCGCGCGCGTCGTTCTCGATGAAGACAGGCACCCCGTATTTCTCCCGGGCATGCGCGCAAAAATCGATCTCGTCGCTTATCATTAGGGGTATCGACTGGATGATGCTGCCCTTGCCCGTGTTGACGATCGCCGGCACGCCGACGCCGATGCCGATGAGCGGCACGTTGCGGGACTCGATCTCGGGCGAGAGGCGGGCGACCGCGGCGTCGAAGGCGTCGAAGACCGAGGTGACCGGCATCTCCTCCCGCGCGCTCGCGAGTATGGCGCCCGAAAGGTCGACGAGGATCGCGAGGAAGCCGTCGGTGTTGATCTCGATGCCGAGCGCGCAGCCGAACTGGGGGACTATCTCGAGCTGTATCGGCTTGCGCCCGCCCTGCGGTCCCGCGTGGCCTTGGGCGAACTCCCGGATGATGCCGATGCCCTCGAGCGAGGCGACGATCTTGGTGACGGTCGATTTGTCGATTCCGAGCTGCTGGGCGATCTCGATGCGGCTAATGCCCTTGACCTGCCAGATGAGGCGGAGCACGCGGGAAAGGTTGAGGTCGCCGGGGGCATTCAGTGTTTTCATGATTCAGGGTATGATACCAGCATGCCAAATCGATGGCAAGCGCAAGGCCGTCAATGGGTATTTTTTTATCGAGGAGTGGGGACATGGACGTATACGCTGCGGATTCACGACGGTATGACTCGATGCGCTATCGGCGCTCGGGGAAAAGCGGGCTGAAGCTTCCGGAGATATCCTTGGGACTCTGGCACAACTTCGGCGGCTTCGACGCGGCCGAAAACGGACGAGAGATTCTCCTTCGCGCGTTCGATCGCGGCATCACGCACTTTGACCTCGCGAACAACTATGGGCCGCCTCCGGGTTCGGCGGAAAGCTTCTTTGGATCGATGATGGAACGGGACCTTCGCCCGTATCGCGACGAGCTCGTCGTCTCGACGAAGGCCGGCTACGGGATGTGGGCCGGGCCCTACGGCGACTGGGGCTCGCGAAAATATCTCGTGTCGAGCTGCGAGCAAAGCCTGAGGCGGATGAAGCTCGAGTACGTCGACGTCTTCTATCACCATCGTCCCGATCCGGAAACCCCGCTCGAGGAAACGATGGGCGCGCTCGATTACCTCGTGCGCTCGGGGAAGGCGCTGTACGCCGGGATATCGAACTATGGCCCCGAGGACACGAAGCGGGCCGCGCGGATTCTCCGCGAGATGGGCACGCCGTGCCTCATTCATCAGGCGCGCTACTCGATGCTCGACCGCCGCGTCGAGTCGGGCCTCTTATCCGCGCTCGCCGAGGAGGGCATCGGCGGCATCTGGTTCTCGCCGCTCGCGCAAGGTCTCCTTTCCGACCGCTACCTTTCGGGTTCCGTTCCGCCGGGCTCGCGCGCGTCGAAAGCCGTGTTCCTCAAGCCCGAGCGCCTCACCCCCGCGATGGTCAAGAAACTCAACGCGCTCAACGACTTCGCGCGCGACCGCGGCGAGAGCCTCGCGGGCCTCGCGATCAAGTGGCTTCTCGGCAAACCGGAAACGACCTCCGTGCTCGTCGGGGCGAGTTCCGTCGCGCAATTGGACGAGAACCTCCGAGCGCTCGAGGGAGCCCCCCTTGCCGAGGGCGAGCTTTCAGTGATAGAAAAGATGCTCGGGTTGCCCGAATAGGGCGGAGAAGGGGTAGATATGCTTTCCAGAAAAACAAAAATAGTGTGTTCGATGGGGCCGACGACGGAGTCGCTCGGGGTCGTCTGCGACCTTCTCCGCGCGGGGATGAACGTGGCCCGCTTCAATTTCTCCCACGGCAACCATGAGTACCACAAGGCCAGCATGGAACGCGTCCGCGAGGCCTCGCGGCTGACGGGAATCCCCTGCGCGATCCTTCTCGACACGAAGGGCCCCGAGATCCGTACCGGGCTCGTGGCGAACGACGGCAAGATCGACATCAAGGAAGGGGATATCTTCCTGATGACCAACGACGACTGCGAGACGGTCGCCGCCGGTTCCCCCGAGGCGGGGGGCGAGGGAATGCCGGGCCGCATATCGCTGAGCTGGAAAAAACTCCCCGAAGAGATCAGGCCCGACTGCCATATCCTCATCGCCGACGGGCTCATCGCCATGCTCGTCCTCGAGACCGACGGCAGGAGCGCGATCACCTGCCGCGCCCTCAATTCGGGAAAGATCGGCTCGAAGAAAAACGTGAACGTCCTCGGCGTCCACCCGGACGTGCCGGTCTTGAGCGAGCAGGACAAGAAGGACCTCGAGTTCGGCATCTCTATGGGAATCGACTTCATAGCCGCGAGCTTCGTGAGCTCCGCCTCGGACGTCGTGTCCATACTCCGCTTCATCGAGCCCTTCGGCTCGAAGGTCCGAGTCATCTCCAAGATCGAGAACGAGGAAGGCCTCGACAACATCGCCGAGATCATCGCGGTGTCCGCGGGCATCATGGTAGCGCGCGGCGACCTCGGCGTGCAGCTCGCGACGGAGCGAATACCCCTCGCGCAGAAAAAGATCATCCAGGCCTGCAACCTCGCCGGCAAGCCCGTCATCACCGCGACGCAGATGCTCGATTCCATGATCACGAACCCGCGCCCGACCCGCGCGGAGCTCACCGACGTCGCGAACGCGATATTCGACGGTACCGACGCGGTCATGCTTTCCGGGGAGACCGCGAATGGCTCGTACCCCGTCGAGGCCGTCAAGATGATGGCGAAGATCGCGAGCACCGTCGAGGGCTCGGACGAGTATCGGGCCAAGATGCGCCAGTTCCACCGCTACGACCGCAAGTCGAGCGGCATCGCCGAGATCATGGCCCACGCGGCGTACGACACCGCGACCGAGATCGAGGCGTCCGCCATCCTCACTCCGACGATCAGCGGGAACACCGCGCGCCTCCTGAGCACCTTCCGCCCGGAACAGCCGATCATCGCGGCGACGCCGATCGACACCGTGCAGCGCCAGCTCCTCCTGAACTGGGGCGTCGTCCCGCTTCTCGTCAAGATCGCCGAGGACTCGGAGGAAATGACCCAGAACAGCATGCGCGTGGCGATCGACGCGAACGCGCTCAAGCTTTCCGACAAAGTCGTCATGGTCGCCGGGATGCCGATCGTGAGCCCGATGATGGTTAACACGATCCGCGTCCTTTTCGTCGGCAACGTGCTCGCGCGCGGGAAGGCCGCCGGCGGCTCGCGCCGCGTTCCCGTCGAGCCGGACGTCCCCGGCTACGTCGCGGGGGACGTCACCGTCGTGCCTCGGGCGACCGGCCGCATCGTCCGCGCGGATAACCTCGAGGACGCCTTCGTCGCGCTCAGGAAAAAAGGCGGCGAGATCCTCGTCACCCGCAACCTCGACATGACCTTCGTCCCGATTCTCCGGGTCGTCACCGGGCTCGTCGTCGAGAACCCGACCGACATGACCGAGGAAACCCTCGCCATGATCAACCCGAACCTCGTTTGGGTGTCCGAGGTGCCCGGGGCCATGAAAACCCTCGAGCCAGGCTTCACCGTTACCCTCGACGCGCGGGAAAAGATAATCTACGAAGGAACCGTATAAATCCCTTTAGGGCCTTTACACGGTTTCCCGTATTTGCTATTATTGGGTTCCATATATCTGTAATACAGGGGTTTCCGAAACCCTTTCTGAAAGGTAGGTTTATTATGTCCCGGAAGTGTGAAATTTGCGGTAAGGGATCGATGAGCGGTAACAAGGTCAGTAAGTCCTACA
>DAOPYF010000132.1:0-6750 GCA_035352735.1 Treponemataceae bacterium
TGATTCGCGAGCGCCGCTCCTCGTCGTTCGAGCGCCGCTTTACCCTTCCCGAGGACATCGACGTCGAGAAGGTCGAGGCGAACTTCAAGAACGGCGTCCTTTCGATCACGATCCCGAGGCGGCCCGAGGCCCAACCCCGGCAAATCATGATTAAGTCGGCATAGCGGCCCCAAGGCGGCGCGAAGCGGCGGGAGCGTGTAAAACCGCCCCCGCCCCGCTTGCCGCACCCCACCGAAAGGGCTAGAATCCGGCCCATGAAAACACCCTATATGAAAGGACGCGCCTCGGGCGCGCCCGAGGGAGCGGCCATAAGCCGCTCTCACCGGCTTGAAGAAACAGCTTCCGCCGGATCCCGTTTCTTGCCGGTAATCACCGGACTCTTCGTCGGGATCCTGATTCTCTCCAACATTCTCGCGTCAAAGATGGTCCATATCGGGCCAGCCGTGTTTGACGGGGGAACCCTCCTTTTTCCGCTGTCGTACATCTTCGGCGACGTGCTGACCGAGGTCTACGGCTACAAGGCCTCGCGCAAGGTTATCTGGACGGGCTTTACCATGCTCATCCTGATGGCGTTCAACGTCTGGCTCATCGGCGCGCTCCCCGCGGACTCAAGCTGGCAGCTCCAAAGCGATTTCGACAACATCCTCATGCAGATGCCCCGCATCGTGCTCGCGAGCATCGTCGCGTATTTCGCGGGGGAGTGGTCAAACTCGGTCGTGCTCTCGAGGATGAAGGTCCTCACGCAGGGAAAGCGGCTCTGGATGCGGACGATCGGCTCAACCCTCGTCGGGGAGCTCCTCGATTCGGTCCTGTTCGTCGCGATCGGCTTTACCGGCCTCTATCCGCCCGAGGTGCTCGTCATCATGGCCTTCTCGAATTACCTCTTCAAGACGGCGATCGAGGCCGCCTTTACCCCGATCACCTATGCGGTCATCGGCTATGTGAAGGGGCGCGAGGGGATCGACGTCTATGACTACGGGGAGCGGTACAACCCGCTGCCGGCCGATTAGTCTTTCATAAAGAGGGATTATCAGATATACTTTCCCGATATGGGTAAGACCTTTGTTTTCGTAAATCAAAAAGGCGGGGTTGGCAAAACCACCTCCGCTATAAATATCGGAGCCTATCTCGCCCTCGCCGGAAAGAAAACCCTGCTCGTCGACTTCGACTCGCAGGGGAACATGACCTCCGGCGTCGGCGCCGATCGGGAAAAGCCGACGGTCTACGATCTCCTCGCGGGAACCGCTCCCGCCGCATCGGTTATCCGCCAGTCGGCGATCCCGGGGCTCTCGGTGATACCCGCCTCCATAGACCTCTCGGGCGCCGCGATCGAGCTCGTCGACCAGGAAAAGCGCGAGTACTTCCTTAAAGGGGCGCTCGAGCCGCTCAAGGCCGACTTCGACTTCATCCTCATCGACTGCCCTCCCTCGCTCGGCATCCTTACCCTCAACGGCCTCGTCGCGGCGGACGAGGTCCTCATCCCGCTCCAGTGCGAGTACTTCGCGCTCGAGGGGCTTACCCTCCTCCTCCAGACCGTCAAGCGCGTCCAGAAGACGCTCAACCCCGAGCTCGACATCGGCGGCATATTCTTCACCATGTACGACTCGCGCACCCGGCTCGCCCAGGACGTCGTCCAGCAGGTCACGTCCTACTTCAAGGACCGGGTTTTCCGGACGATCATCCCCCGCAACGTCCGCCTCTCCGAGGCGCCCTCGCACGGGCTCCCGATCTGCAAGTACGACGCCCTGTGCGTCGGCGCGCGGAGCTACGAAAAACTCGCGAAAGAGGTACTCGAACGTGGCTAAAACGAGCGGACTCGGACGGGGACTCGGCGCGCTCCTCGAAGACAGCGACCTTGGGCAAAACGCGCATACGGGCGGCGGGACGGGCGACTCCCCGGAATCGGGCGGGGCGGGATCCGAGCTTTTCATAAACCCCTCGCTCCTCAAGCCTAACCCGCACCAACCCCGGCAGGAATTCGACGAGGAGGCGCTCAAGGAGCTTGCCGACTCGATCCGCGAGCACGGCATCATCCAGCCGATCATCGCCGAGGACGCGGGCGACGGGACCTACTACATCATCGCCGGCGAGCGCAGAACGCGCGCCGCGCGGCTCGCCGGGCTCTCGAAGGTCCCGGTCATCATCAAGAAATTCTCCGACGGGCGAAAGCTCGAGATCGCGCTCATCGAGAACATCCAGCGCGAGAACCTCAATCCCGTCGAGGAAGCTCAGGCCTACCATCGGCTCATGGCTCTCGGGAATTTGAGCCAGGAAGAAGCCGCGGCGCGCGTCGGGAAAAACCGCTCGACGGTCGCGAACGCGCTCCGCCTCCTCAAGCTCCCCGAGGACATGCTCTCCTCGCTCTCCCAGGGGCAGATCACCCCGGGCCACGCGCGCGCGATCCTCTCCGTGCTCAACCCCGCCGACCAGCGCATCCTCTTCGGTCGCGTCGTCGGCAACGCCCTTTCGGTGCGCGACACCGAGCGGATGGCGGGCGAGCTCAACGGGGGAAGCCGCGCAGGCGGCGAGACGGGAAAGAAAAAGAAGGAAAAGGGCTCCGACTCGGAGGTCCTGAAGGATATCGAGGTTCGCAACATCGAGCAGAAGTTCATCGACGCGCTCGGCACGAAGGTTTCTATGAAGGGAACCCTCGTCCGCGGCACCATCGAGATTTCCTATTTCTCGCGGGACGACCTCGAGCGCATCTACGAGATCATCGGATCAAACTCAAGCCCGCGCTGACGACTTGATCGCGCGCAGTTCTTGGGCGACCGCGCGGCACGGCGTAGACCAACGCGCCGACGGGCGTACACGCTAGCCCCTGCGAACGGTAAACTCCCGCCGCGGCTCCTGCTCCAAAAGCTCTCGCTTGCGCCGCTCGGCCTCATGAAGAATTTCCTGAATGCGAAAGCGCTTCTCGCCCTTTGCCTGAGTCCGCCTGACCCAGGTACCGTCATGCCTGAGGTAATGCGCCTTCTCGTTGTCCGAGAAGTAGAGCATGAGAATATCCGTAATCGTTTTTCTGACGCTTTCCTGCAAGATCGGGAACATGAGCTCGACGCGCCGGTCGAGGTTGCGCGGCATCCAATCGGCGCTCGACAGGAATAGCTCGTCCAAGCCCGGGTTCCCAAACCAAAAGATGCGCGTATGCTCGAGGTACCGGTCGATCACGCTCACGACCGTGACGTTCTCGCTCATCCCGGGAACGCCGGGAACGAGCATGCACACCCCGCGCACGTTCAGGAGAATCTTCACGCCGGCGCGGCTCGCGCGGTACAGCGCGTCGATGATCTCCGGGTCAGCGAGGCTATTCATCTTCGCGACGATCCGGCCGGGATGCTCGGGCACGCTCCGGTCGATCTCGCGCCCGATGAGCGCGAGAAGGCGCGGCTTCAGGTCGACCGGCGCCATGACGAGCCGCCGCGTGGCCATGATCACCGAGTAACCCGATATCATGTTGAAGAAGAGGGTCGCGTCGTTCGCGATCTCCTGGTTCGACGTGAGGAGCGACATGTCGACGTAGAGCCGCGCGGTCTTGTCGTTGTAGTTTCCCGTCGAGAGGTGCACGTAGCGCCTGATGCCGTCGGTCTCTCGCCTGACGACGAGAAGGATCTTCGCGTGGACCTTGAGCCGCGCGATGCCGTACACGACGATGACGCCGACGTCCTCGAGGCGATGGGCCCACGAGATGTTCCGCTCCTCGTCGAAGCGGGCCTTGAGCTCTACGAACACGGTCACGTGCTTGCCCGAGCGCGCCGCGCGCTCGAGCGCGCGGATGATCGGCGAGTCGCCCGAGGTTCGGTATAGGGTCATCTTGATCGCGAGCACGGCCGGGTCGTCGGCCGCGTCGTTAAGGAAGCGAAGCACCGGGTCGTACGAATGGTACGGGACGTGGAGGAGGAGGTCCGTGCGCTTGAGCTCGTCCCATAGGGGCGTGTCCTCGGGGATCTCTACCGGCCAGTAGTTGGGCCACGGCTCGTTGCGGAGACGGTCCGCGCCCTCGACGCCCACGAGGTCGCCGAGCGTCGCGAGGTCGAGCGGGCCGGGAACGCGATACACGTCGTCATCGACGAGGCCCATCCCGTCCCGGAGGAACGAGAGGATCGCAGGGCTCTCGCCCGTGCAGATGAGCCTTACCGGTATCGACGACTGGCGCGACACGATCACCTCCTGCATCGCGGCGATAAAGTCGCCGTCGCGGTCCTCGTCGACCCCGCGGTCCGCGTCGCGTGAAACCTTGAAAAGGAGGCTCTCCTGTATCGCGAAGCCGGGGAAGAGGCGCTGGCCGAAGGTCCTGACGACGTCGTCGAGGAGGGTGTATCGCTTCTTGCCGTCGGACGACGGGAGCCAGACGACCCGCGGTATCGAGGCAGGGATCTGGACTATCGCGAGCGGCGACGCGAGCTCGCCCTCGCCCGCCGCGTCCGGAGCCTCGATGACGCCCGTGCGCTCGAGGAACGAGGCGAGCGGCCCCGAGGGAAGCGCGACGGTGTTCCTGAGGAGGAAGGCCGCGTGAAGTCTGAGGTTCGCGATGCTCGGCAACGCGCCCGCCCCGGTGCGCAGCGGCGTCAGGAGCGGGAAGACGTCCGACATGAAAAACGCGTCGAGAAAGCGGATATGGTCCTGGGTAAACTCCTGGGGAGGCACGTACATGATTCCCTCCGCGGCGAGCCCCGGAAGGATCTCGTTGAGAAGGCAGTCGTACTGAAGGTCGGTGAGCTCGTGGACGCGCGCGGAGACGCGGGCAAGCTGCTCGCGCGCGCTCAGCGCCGCCTCGTCCTTGAGCTCGGGGTCCCGATGGCACTGCTCCTTCAGGCTCGCCACGCGAACCATGAAGAACTCGTCGAAGTTCGACGAGACGATCGTGAGAAACCGGAGCCGCTCGAGGAGCGGGACGCTTTTCTGCCGCGCCTCGTCGAGCACGCGCGCGTTGAACTCGATCCACGAAAGATCCCTGCTGAAATAGGAAAACCCGCTATCGTTCATATACCCTTCTCCCCCGATCACGCCATCACGAGCTTGTAGCCGAAGATATCCTCGAAGAGGTCCGCCTTCTCGCCGAGCGCGAGCCGCTCGAGCGTGACGTCGTGCGTGCCGCGCGCGCGCAGGAGCAGCGTGTCCCGGGAAAGCTCGATATCGAAGTCCTCGATGTGCTGCGAGTGCCCGCGGTCGAGCGCGTCGGCGATCCTGAGAATCGCGGAAAGCTTGAGCACCATCGTGCGGTCCGTTCTCTGGAGCGACGCGTAGCCGGGATGCTGCGCGCTCGGCATCTCCGCGCGGTGGTACCGCACGACGTTGCCCACGACGTTTATGTCGTCCCTGTTGAGCCCAAAGATGTCCGAGTGCGCGACGATGTACTGGCTGTGTATATGGTGGTCGCTCGGCCTGATGAACGAGCCGACGTCGTGAAGGATCGCCGACACCTCGAGGAGGAGCCGCGCGTGCCGGTCGAGGCCGAGCTCGCTCTCGAGGCAGTCGAAGAGCTTGAGCGCGATCCGCGCGACGTAGCGCGAGTGGTCCTCGTCAAGGTGAAACTTCTTCCCGAGGTTGATCGCGGAGGCGACGACCTGGTTGTAGAATTCCTCGCGCACGAGATGGTCTGGCCCGGCGAGCTGCGAGATGATCACGCCCTCGCGGATCGAGAGGTTCGGGACGACGACGTTCTCGGCGCCCGTCATCTCGAGGAAAAAGCGGTAGGTGAGGAGGCCGGGGACGAGGGACTCCGCCTCGCTGTAGCCGATCCTGAAATGGTGGACGATCTCCTCGACCGTGTAGCCCGTGATGCGGTCGACGAAGGCGGTAAAGTCAGCGCGCTTGATGGTCGCGTGAAGGTCCGTCATCTGCGTGCCGACCGAGCGCGCGACGAGCCGCGCGTCCGAGCCGATCGCGATGATCTGGGCCACTTGGTCGAGGCTCAGCTCGTTGTTGAGGTTCTCGGCCGTCGTGCGCACGTTGTCCGCGAGAAAGCGCCGCATGTCCTTCGCGGAGCCCATCATCGCCTTGATCTGCTGCTCGATGATGACGGTGCCGAGCCTGAAGCTGTGCGCCGCGACCATCTTGCCTTTCTGGAGGAGCATGATCTCGGTCGAGCCGCCGCCGACGTCCATGATGATGGAGTTCGCCTTCGAGAGCGTCTCGGGGGCGTCGCGGAGCGCGTAGTCGACGACGAGGTACATGAGCCGGTTTTCCTCGATGCCGTCGATGACCTTGACGCGGAAGCCGGTCTTGACCGCGACGCGGTCGAGCACGGAGTCGCGGTTCTTCGCCTCGCGGAGCGCGCTCGTCGCGACGACCGTCACGTGGTCGTCCGTGATGTTCCACCCCGCGAGGATCTCGCGGTAGCGGTTGAGGATCGCGAGGCACTGGAGGAGCGACTCTCGGGAGATGCTCCCCGAGGTAAAGACGTCGCGGCCGAGGGACAGGGCGCGCTCGGCGCGGTCGATGACCTCCCACTGGGCGTCGTCGTCGACCTGCGCGACGAGGAGCCTAATCCCCGTCGCGCCGATCTCGATTACCGCCTCGAGCCATGAGCGCTTGATCGTGTCGTATTCGGAATCCCTTACCATTTGGCCGCGTTACCCTCTCGAAGGAGTATACCAGCCCATTGCGGGGTTTTCATGAAATCCCTGTTCAGAGTTTGTCAATGAGCATCGAGCACTTGCCCGACGGGATGGGCAGGGTCTTCTTCTTCTGCCCGAGGATGTTGATCGTGAAGTAATAGAGCTTCTCGCTTTCCATGTGGATCTCCCA
>DAOPYF010000133.1:0-2135 GCA_035352735.1 Treponemataceae bacterium
ATGGAAACCGCGCTTGAGTTCGAGTATTCCGTCAATAGCCTTTCCGCCGACGCCTCGGTCGCCGGCATGGACGCCGTCGAGGCGGGCGTCATTGCCATGCTCGACAACGACGGACGCAAGGCGGACATGAACCTTCCCGCCATCCTGAGCGTCGGCGTCGACTACGCGTTCTCCCCGAAGCTATCCGCGAGCTTTACCTCCGTTCTCTATTTCATGAACGCCGCGGACTACGAGGGAATGGAAGACGATTTCGGCGTCGGCTACGAGCTTTCGGCGGGCGCGCGGTATCGGCCGACCGAGAAACTCGCCCTTGGCGGGACGGTCATGTACTCAAACCAGGGCGCGAAGTCCTCTTTCTTCGAGAACGACACCTACATCCTGACCACGAGCGCGAACCCCTTGCTTAACTCTGTACTCGCCGGTCTTGGCGCGAAGTACGCGGTGCTCCAGAACCTCGATCTCCTCCTCGCGGGTGGGTACATCTATTACATCCCCGAATCCGCGACGAGCGACGCGGGCCTTGACCTCACCTACGAGAAGCAGGTCGTGGACGTTTCGGTCGGCGCGAGCTTCAAGCTCTAAGCGCGCGTACGGTCCAGCGGAACGTTTACGGCGTTTTGGGCGCGGCGCTTCTCTATGCTGCTAGCCCCGCGCTTTTTCTCCCGATTCATTTCTGCCCCGGACTCCCTAGGGAGTCACGGGGCTTTTTCACAGTAAACGCAGACACTTCGCCGGAAAACGTCGAATTGTTTGTTTTTTTTGCAACCAGAATCCGAAACCCGGTGTCAAAGCCTGTTATCGGACCAAAAGTCCAGAAACGGAGGAAAACTCAGATGATCAAACGATTAACCGGTAGCCTGTGCGCGCTCACGCTCATGGCGGCGGCACAACTCTCGGCGGGCAGCCTGGATACCCTTTCAAACCAGACCGCATCCTACTTTTTCAGCACCGCGCAAACCGCCGCGACCTCGGGAGCGGGAATCATTCCCTATAATCCCGCCGGAACCGCACTCCTCGGGAAGGGCTTCTATCTCGAGGCATCCAACCAGACAATCCTGAAATTCTACAACGAAAGCGTCGATAGCGCATTCCTGAGCGACGATTATAGCCAGAACATGCCGACCCCCTCGCTTCCCTCCCTCTCGCTCGCCTACAACTTCGGCCGCGTCGGGCCGGGTAATCTCGCCCTTTATGCGAACGGCGGCATCTGCGCCGGTGGCGGTGGGCTTGACTGGAAGGACGGAACGGTCGGGACGAACGCCCTGGTCGCCAAGGTCGCTTCCGGGCTCTCCGCGAGCGCGCCGACTACGGCCGCTGCGGGAAGCACGACCTCCCTTGAGGCCTCGAGCGTTTATTATGGCCTCGGCGCCGGACTCGGGTATTCCTTCTTCGACGATCGCGTCAGCGCGAGCGCCGGCGTCCGCTATGTCATGGCCGAGCGGAGCGGCACGGTGAAAGGACAGCTCAACATGGTCACGACCGTCGCCCCGGGCGTGAATGTACCCTGGACCCTCGGCGTCGACTACGACTACACCTATAGCGCGCGCGGCATCACCCCGATCTTCGGGCTCGACGTCCGTCCCACCAAGGCCCTGACCCTCGGCTTCCGCTACGAGATGGAAACCGCGCTCGAGTTTGAGTACGACACCGACACCGCGACGGGAACCTCCTCGGTCGCGAGCCCCAAGCTTGCCTTCGCTGCCCAGTCCGCAGTTGACTCCCTTAACCAGGACGGCCAAAAATCCCAGCAGAACCTTCCCCAGGTATTCAGCTTCGCGGCCGAATACGCGTTCAACCCGAAGCTGACGATGAGCGCGGGAACGAACCTCTACTTCCTCGGCGCTGCCGATCTCGACGGGCTCGAGGACGACTTCGGCGTCGGCTACGAGCTCAACCTCGCGGGCCAATACTTCCTGACCGAGAAGTTCCTCGTCGGCGGCACCTTCATGTATTCTAACCAGGGCACGAAGGACTCGTACTACGAGGATGAGGCGAACATGCTCGCCGCGAGCGCGAATCCCCCGCTCGATTCCCTGACCTTCGGCCTCGGCGGAAAGTACAACCTCGTGCGCACCCTCGACGTCATGCTCGCCGGGGCGTACATCCATTACCTCCCCGTCGACGCGACCACCGAC
>DAOPYF010000133.1:2235-6749 GCA_035352735.1 Treponemataceae bacterium
CGCGCGGCAGCATCATTCCGAAAGCCAGCGGTGCAGGCGCTCGAGGCGCGCGAGGATGAACCGCACGATGGTGCCGACGATTAAGGCCGCGATGATCGTGCCCTCGCGGATCCCGACGATTCTGCGGAGCGCGACGAGCGAGAGGGCGATCGCGAGGGCGACGAGGGTGAGGTCGAAGATCGTTTTAATGGTGCCGAAGTTGCGGTTCGCTTTTCGCGAGATGACGCGGACGATCCCGTCGCCGGGTAGGATCGCGACGGCCGAGACGATCTGGAGGCTGATGCCGAGCGCCACGAAGGCGGAGCCCGCCAGGCATAGGGCGACCTTGAGCGCGTAGAGCGTCGGCGCGAGCGGGGCGCAGAGAAACATCATGAGGTCGATGGAAACGCTGAAGACGAAGGTGAGCGGTATCTGGAGGAGCTCGCACTTCCCGAACGCGCGCCTGAGGAGCGCGAGCTGGAGGAGCACGAAGAAGGCGTTCATCGCGAAGGTCGCCGCGCCGAAGCTCACGGGAAAGACGAAGCTCGCGACGTACGGGAGGCTCGATATCTGCGAGGTCCCGAGCCCCGATTTCGTGAGGAGCGCGATGCCCGCGGAGCTCGCGAGGATGCCGAGACCGCAGACCGAGTAGCGCCTGAGCGCTTCTTTTCTTTTCATGGGGAAAAAATCCTTATCGTTGGGCGTTGCGGCGGGATCTCCCGTTGGTCGATCCCGCCGCCGCGCGCTCCGCTCGTATGTGCCCGCGCGCGGGCACGATACCGCTTCGCCCGCTAACGCGAAAGGCCTTCGCCTTTATTCTTGCTTCACGAGCCGCGCGAGCTCGCGGCCGCGTTCCGTAAGCGTCGCGAGGTCTTCCGCGGTTGGGATGCCCTGCCACTCGACGGACTCGACGGAGTCCCACTTGAGGCCCGCGATCCGCTCCTCGTATTCCTTCTTCGCGCCGCCGACCCAGCCCCAGCTTCCGATGCGGAGTGCCTTCTTGCAGACGAAGTGCTTGCGCTCGAAGAGGTCAAGGACGTGCGCCATCGGCGGGAACATCTTGTACTCGTACGTCGGCATCGCGATCACGAGGGCCGATGCCTTGAAGGCGTCCGCGAGCACGAAGCTCGCGTCGGTATCGGGAACTTGATGGATGGCGTAGGGTACCTTCTCGGCCTCGATCCCCGCGATCACCGCGTCGAGGCCCTGCTTCGTGTAGCCGTACATCGATCCCCAGATCACGCAGATCTCTTTCTCGCGCGCGCCGCCCGAATTGTACGCGGCGTACTTCGCGTAGCGCGCGACGATCTCCCCCGGGTTCTTCCGCCAGACGATGCCGTGGCTCGGCGCGATTACCTTGATCGGGAGGCTCCCGAGCTTGTCGAGCGCCTTCGTCACGAAGGCGGAGAAGCTCGCGACGATGTTCGCGTAATACCGGAGCGACTCTCGCTCGTAGAACGCGTGCTCCTCGCTCGTGAACTCGTCGTCGAAGACGCGCTCGCCGAGCGAGCCGTAGGAGCCGAACCCGTCGCAGCTGAAAAGGATTCCGTCCTCGCGGTCGAAGGTCATCATCGTCTCGGGCCAGTGGATGTTCGGCGTCTCGAAGAACTCGAGCGTCTTTCCCTTACCGAGGTCGAGCGCGTCGCCGGTTTTCACCTCGCGGAGCCCCTCGGCGATCTTGAAAAAGTTCCTGACCATCGCGACTCCCTTCGGGGTCGATATGATCTCGACGCGCGGGTTGCGCTTCCGGAGCTCGACGAGGAAGGCCGTGTGGTCGGGCTCGAGATGGTTAAGGATAAGGTAATCGATTTTCTCGAATGAGGTGCCCGCGGAGGCGAGCTGCTCGCTGAACTGGTCGATGGAACCCGCCCAATCCTTCGCAAGGTCGATGAGCGCGGTCTTGTCCCCTTTCACGACGTAGGAGTTGAGGGTTACCCCGTGCGGGATCGGCCAAATGCCCTCGAAGCGGGCCGTTGTCTCGACGTTGGCGTGTATGGCGCTGACGGTATCGGTAATCGCGTGTGCGTGCATGGATGTCCTCCGGTGTTTTTCCTGTGTAGGTCCAATATACCGCCCGGGCGGGCTTTCTGGCAACCGGGGTGAACTTCCTTTTTTACCCGACCTGCGCTGGCCCCTCGCGCGGAAACCTGCTACACTGCTCGGGTACATGAAACTCGCACTTGCACCGATGGCCACGCTGAGCCACGAAGCCCTCCGCATCCTCATCAACCGATGGGGCGACCCGGACGAATACTATTCAGAGATGATCCACGCGCCTTCGTTCGTAGCCGGCGGCCACTTCGAGCCCTGGTACGTCAGGACCGCGCCGTCGCCTGAGCGCATGGTGTGGCAGCTGACGGGTGGCGAGGGCGAAAGCATCGTCAAGGCCGCGCGTCTCCTCTTGCCGCTCGGGGGCATCGGGCTCGACCTCAACATGGGCTGCTCGGCGCCCGATATCGCGCGGTTCGGCGCGGGTATTGCCTGGATGTCGAAGCCCTATGCCGAGGTCTCACGCCTCGTCACCGGCGTGCGCGGCGTCATCGACGAGGCGTGTACGCCCACGGGCGGCGCGGCGGCGCGACTCGGCGTGAAGCTCAGGCTCGGCGAGACCGAGGACTACGAAAAACTGCTCGCTTTTTGCCGGATGCTCGTCGACTCGGGCGTCGATCTCGTGACCCTTCATCCGCGCGTTAGGCGCGATAAGAGCCGCCCCGCGCGCCGCGCGTACGTTGCCCGACTCGCGGGCGACCTTTCGGTTCCCGTGTACGGGAATGGGGACATCGCGTCCGTCTCCGACGCGCTCGACTACGCGCGCGACATTCCCTGCTCAGGCATCATGCTCGGTCGCGCTGCGGTGCAAAAGCCCTGGATATTCCGCGACATTAGGGATGCTTTTGCCACGGAATCCATCGGCGGGGTGTCCGATTCGTCGGCCTCGGCGCCCTGCGATTCCCCCGAGACCATCGATCACCTCGAGGTAGCCGAGTTCTTTCTTTCGACGCTCGCCCGTTCGCAGCCGGGGGAATTCCAACTCTCGCGCGCGCATCGGTTTTTCTTTTACTATTGCGACAACTTCAGCTTCGCCCACCATATCAAGATGAAGATCCAGAACGCCAAGTCGACGGCGGATATCCCGGCATTGCTCGGCGAGTACTTCGCCCAGGTTCCCCAGGATCGATACCTCGCGCTTCCCGCGCTTCCCGTCTCCCGCTAGGTTTCAAGGCAAAAAAAAACCGCCCAACCGCGGAGCGGTCGGACGGAATTTCACTGATAAACAGTCGCTTACTTAGCGGCGGTCGTGTCGGTGGTGGCCGGAGCCGGGGTTACGAGAGCGGCGAACTTGGCCTTGTACGAATCAGCGCTAGCGGTGAAATCGGTAAGAGCCTGGTCCTTGAGGGTTCCCTTGATGGTCTCAGCGGCGGCATCGAGGCCAGTGGCGACGGTGACGAGCTCGGCCTTCTTGTCGGCGGTCGTAGCGGCATCGGAGTACTGAGCGATCACGGTGTCATAGGCAGTGGTGAAGGTTGCAGGATCAACGACGGCCGCGAGGTTGATCGCCGGAGCGGCGGCAACGGGAGCAGCGGCAGCGGCGGTTTCTTTCGCTTTGCAAGCGGTTGCAAGGACTGCGATTGCGCAGACAGCGGAAAGAACGATGAGCATCTTTGTGTTTTTCACGATATATCTCCTGATTCCCTGTAGGAATCTGCAATAGCATGCCCCTTCTTGTAAGAAAAGTCAATAGATGCGAAATACGGTTTTCCTTTCGTGATAAGCACTTTAATTGTAAAATCTGCATGATTTCGTGATAAAAAAAGGCTGTCCGCGAAATCGGACAGCCTTTTCGGTTATTTGCGCTTGTTTTTTAATCCAAGCGAATTGGGTTATTTCTGGGGAAAAGCCTTCTTGAAACTCTCGAGCACGACGGCAGCGGCGGGCCGCGCGTCGATATCGGTCAGCTTTCCGCATGCGCGATAGTAGTCGATGAGCGGGGCTGTCTGGCTTCGGTATACCTCAAGGCGCTTGGAGATCGCGTCGATCTTGTCATCCTCGCGGATAAAGAGCTCGCCGCCGCACTTATCGCAGATCCCCTCTACCTTCGGGCGCATGTACTCAATATGATAGTTCTGGCTGCATTTTTTGCAGACGCGGCGACCGGAAAGGCGCGCGACGACGTCCTTGTCGGCGATGTCGAAGTTGACCGCCGCGGTGACGTCCACGATGCCGGAGAGCGCCTCGGCCTGCGGGATGGTGCGGGGAAAGCCGTCGAGGATGAATCCCTTCTTTGCGTCATCCTTCGCGAGCCGCTCGCGCACGAGGGCAATGGTGATATCGTCCGAAACGAGCTGCCCCGCGTCGATAATCGCCTGGACTTTAAGCCCAAGCGGAGTTTTCTCGCGAATCGCGGCGCGGAAAATCTCTCCCGTCGAGATGTGGGGGATCTTGTATGTCTCTGCCACAAGTACCGCAAGCGTTCCCTTGCCGGCTCCGGGCGGTCCTAAGAAAATGAGTTTCATGTAGCGCTCCTGGATTGGAAT
>DAOPYF010000134.1:0-2215 GCA_035352735.1 Treponemataceae bacterium
TGCCGCGCGATCGCGAAACGCGCGACCTGCGACCGGGGGCGCTCGGGATGCGTCATCGCCCGCGACCACCAGATCCTCGTGACCGGCTACGTCGGCTCGCCGACGGGACTCCCCCACTGCGACGAGGTCGGCCATCTATTCAAGCAAGTCCGCCACGAGGACGGCTCCGTCACCGAGCACTGCACGCGAACCGTCCACGCCGAGCAAAACGCCATCTGCCAGGCAGCCCGGCGCGGCATCCCGATCGAGGGCGCGACGCTCTATTGCCGCATGACCCCGTGCCGAACCTGCGCCATGCTCATCATCAACTGCGGGATAACCCGCGTCGTCGCCGAGCGGCGCTACCATGACGCGGCGGACACCGTCGCGATGTTCCGCCAGGCCGGCGTCACCCTCGAGCACGTCATCGACGAGGTCGAGCGGTACGACCGCCAATAACGCCCGTTTGCACCATAAAAAAACGCGCGTTCGCATCGGCGAAACGCGCGCGTTAACTCACCCGTGATTTTCCGAAATGCCCCGCCTTAGCGGAGGTTCGCGACGATCCATTCCCGGAATTTATCGTAGTCGGCCGTCATCCGCTCCGAGCGGTCAGGGAGCGCGAGCACCTTCTCGAGCCGCTCCGGGATCGACGGGTCGCGCCCGGTGGCGGCCTTGACGGTCTCGCCGAACTTCGCCGGGTGAGCGGTCTCGAGGATCATTCCGATGCATTTCTTATCCGCGCAGTCGCGCGCCCACTCAGGCGCGTTCTTCGCCTTGCCGCGAAGTCCGGGCTTGTCCGCCGGAAGAGCCTTCCCGGAAAGGAGGTTCGCCATCCCGCCCGAGCGCGTATCATCCCACGCCTTCCAGGCGACGGCCCCGTGCGGGTCGATGATGTAGCCGGTCCGCGCGTGGCAGGACTTGATCGCTTCCATCGTCCCCGCGTCGTCGAGCCAGTAACCCGCGATCAGGCGGCGGGCCTCATCGACCGAGTACATCGCCTGCATGCGCTCGTAATTGCTCGGTGCCCCGACGTCCATCGCGTTCGAAAGGGTCGCGACCGACGCGCGCGCCTTGTACTCGCCCGTCTCGAGCCAATCGGGGATCGTCCGGTTCGAGTTCGTCGCCGCGATGAACCCGCGGATCGGCGCGCCCATCTTCCGCGCCATGAGCCCGGAGGTCAGGTTTCCGAAATTGCCCGACGGCACCGTCACGATGAGCGACGGGTTCTCGATCTTCGAATCGTAGGGCCCGCGCTCGCGGATGATGAGCGAGCCGTAGATATAGTAGAACGACTGCGGCAAGAGCCTGGAGATATTGATCGAGTTCGCCGAGGAAAGCCTGAGCTTCCCGCGGAGCTTCTCGTCGGTAAAGGCCGTCTTCACGAGCTTCTGGCAATCGTCGAAGGTGCCCGAAACCGACAGCGCCCGCACGTTCCCGTCGAAGGTCGAAAGCTGCTTTTCCTGGAGCTTCGAGATCTTCCCCTCGGGATATAGGATCGTCACGTCGATGCCCGGCACGCCGTAGAAGGCGCTTCCGACCGCGCTCCCCGTATCGCCCGAGGTCGCGACGAGAATGTGAAGCGGCTTATCCTCGCCGCGGTTGAAATACGACATCATCCGAGCCATAAAGCGCGCGCCGAAATCCTTGAACGCGCACGTCGGCCCGTGGAAAAGCTCGAGCACGTAGGTACTCGGGTCGATGGGCGCGACCGGCGCGGTGAACGGATACGCGTCGGCGATGATCCCCATCAAGTCGGCGTCGGGCACCTCGCCCGAAACGAAGGGCTTCGCCGCCTCGAACGCAATATCGCGAAACGACGGCACCGGGTTGCGAAAAAGGAACGAGCGCGGCAACTCCGGAATCTCGAGGGGAATATACAAACCGCCCGTAACGGGGTCCATCCCCTGCAGCACGGCCGTCTTAAACGAAACCTGTCGGGACGCATCCCGCGTATCGCGATATTTCATGGGAAACACTATAGCACAGAAGGGGGCCCAGCGCAAAGGAGGCCGGATCGGGTTTCCGGGACGAGAGTCGACGGGTGCTTCAATCGCACAGGACCAATAGTTTCTTTCCAGTCGAATCGTCCCGGAAGACCGCGATCCGGCTCTCTCCAAAGGACTCATCATACTGCGCTCTTTACGCGGGGTCCCCTCGCTCCAACCGGCCGGGAGTTTCTCTCGTCGCGACGGCATCGCTCGAAGCCCGGCCGTTTTCCGCTACCCCCCGGTCC
>DAOPYF010000134.1:2315-6696 GCA_035352735.1 Treponemataceae bacterium
CATGGAACCAATCAATCGATATCTCGACGCGGCGATCCTCAAGCCCGAACTCACCGAGGCGGAGGCGAAGGCCGCGATAACGGAAAGCATCAAGTGGAAGACGAAAACCGTCTGCGTCAGGCCCTGTGACATCGCGCTCGCGAAAGGCATGACGCGCGGCACCGACACGGGGGTGAGCTGCGTGCTCGCCTTCCCCCACGGCTCGACGACGACCGCGGTCAAGGCATTCGAGGCCGCCGAATACGCCGCCCTCGGCGCCGACGAGATCGACATGGTCGCGAACTTCGGCCGCATCCGCTCGGGCGACTGGGACTACGTCGAGCGCGACATCCGCGCGGTTGCCGAGGTATGCGCCGCCAAGGGCATCGCGCTCAAGGTCATCTTCGAGACCTGCTACCTCACCACCGCCGAGATCGCGCGCACGACCGAGATCTGCGCCAAGATCGGCGTCGCCTTCGTGAAAACCTCCACGGGCTTCGCCTCAGGCGGCGCCACCGTCGAGGCGGTCCGCATCATGCTCGACGCCGCGAAGGGTCGCGTAAAGGTAAAGCCCTCCGGCGGCATCCGCGACGCGAAAACCGCCGAGGAATACATCCGCATGGGCGCCGAGCGCCTCGGCACCAACTACACCGCGAGCGAGGCCCTCGTCACGGGCAGCGCGTCCTCAGGCCAAAAGACCGGCTACTGACGTTCGCGCGCTATCCTCTGACGGTCGCGTGCTTTCCCCTACCGATCGCCCGAGTATCGTTTATATTTTTCTGCAGGAATCCCGCTCGATGAGCCGCGCGGGAATGTAGACCGTATCGGGCGTCGGCTCGCCCGCGAGTTTTTTGAGGAGCAGGTCGGCGCTCGTCGCGCCGATCGCCTCGCAGTTCTGCCATATCGTCGTAAGCCGCGGATTGAGGTACTCGTCGAGCTCGTCGCCGTCAAACCCGACGATCGATACGTCTCCGGGAATCGTGAGTCCCGCGCCGATGAGCGCCTTCATGGCGCCGCACGCTAGCGTGTCGTTCGACGCGAATATGGCGGTAAAGTCCCGTCGCCGCGAGAGGAGCCGCTTCGTCGCCTCGTACCCCGCTTCCGAGTGCCAAAAAAGGCATTCCTCCACGAGCACCGGGTCGAACTCAATCCCGTTTTTCGCCAGGCACGCCTGATACCCTTTCAGCCGCTCGTACGCCGCCGGCGCGCTCGGCCGTTGCGGTCCCGAAACGTACGCGATCTTCCGGTGCCCCAAATCCACGAGGTACTGCGTCGCCTCGAAAGCGCCCTTCGCGTTCTCGGTCACGACCGTGCTGATTCCCGGTATCGGCTCGTTCGCCGACACGCACGGCCGCCCGCAGTCGATCAACCGCGCAACCTCCTCGTCACCCGGCACAGGGTTCATGATGAGGATGCCGTCGACGTTCCGATACGCGCAGTGCTCGAGATAGGTCATCTGCCTGGCTCCGAGCGTCCGCGAAAGGAACAGGAGATCATACCCCGCGTTCTCGATCACCTTCCGAAAGCTATTGAGGATATCGCTGAAGAGGGGATGCTTAAAGCCCTTGAGCATATAGTAATCCTCGTAGATTACGCCCACGAGGTGCGACCGACTCGTGCTCAAGGATCGCGCGGTCATGTTCGGGGTATACCCCATCTCCTTGGCGGCCTTCAGGATCAGCGCCCGCGTCGCGTCGCGTAAGCCTCCCGTTCCGTTCAGCGCCTTTGAGACCGTGGGCGGCGAAAACCCCGTTTTTTCCGCGATATCGTAAATCGTTACCATCGACCGCTTCTTCGTCGCGATGCGCCTCGCGCGGGCTTGTCATACAGCAAGCCGCCGGCAAACCGCGGAACAATAAAAAAGCCAAGGTCTCGCTTGCGAAAAACCTTGGCCCCAATACCAATATCGTAAATAAAAACCGGTGCGCCTGGCTTCCGCGCGGAGACTTTCCTCGCGGCGCCAAACCGACTCAGGCGGGTAACCCGAGCCTTTATACCTTATTCCTTAACGCCACCCATGGTAATACCAGAGATGATGAACCGCGACATGAACGCGTAGAATATGATGATCGGAACGAGCGATACCGCGATACCAAGGTAGATTCCACCGTACTCGGTGCGGTAGATATCTCCGCGGAGCATCTGTACGAGCATCGGGAGGGTATACTTCTTCGTGTTCGATATAAGTACGAACGGGGTAAAGAAGTTGTTCCACGAACCGACGAACGAGAAGATCGACTGAGCGGCAACCGCCGGGGTAATGATCGGCAGGATGATCGTGTTGAAGGTGCGGAACTCGCCCGCGCCGTCGATACGCGCCGCGTCGACAAGCTCCATCGACAGCACCGACTGGAGATACTGCCTGAGGAACAGGACGGTACCGGCCGAGGCGATCGTCGGAACGATTAGCGGTATGTAGTTATTGAGCAGGTGCAGCTTCGCGACGAACTGGTAAAAACCGATAAAGGACAGCGACGAAGGAAGCATCATGATGATCAAGATCGCTCCCCACAGGGCGCGCTTTCCCTTAAAGGTATATACATGGAGGCCGTACGCGGTCATCGCGGAGAAATAGACGCCGAAGAGCGTCATCATCACCGCGAGATACGCGCTGTTGAAAAATCCCTGGGTAATCTGGAACGACCGACTCGTAAGCGCGTGCCAGTTATACGCGGCGTTCGTGCCGGGGATCAGCGAGATTCCGGCATTGATCTGCGCGTTCGTGCGGGTCGCGTTAATGAGCAGCAGATAAATCGGAACGATCGCGATGAGCACAAGCAAAACCATGAATATGTAGATAAAGAAACGCTTTACGTTCAGGGCGCTGTTTGCTGATTTCATTTCGTACCTCCCACGTGTTTTTTCTTGAGGTCACTTCGATCCTGCAGGAAGAAGAAGATGATAAGGGACAGAATAATCGTTATCAAGAAGACGCCGATAGAAATCGCCGCCGCGTACGCATAGTCGTTTCGTCCCTGGAATGCCATGTTATACATATACACGATGGAAGTTCGAATCTTGAAGTCCGGCGCGCCGCGCATATCGGTGAGGAGGAACGGGATATCGAACATCTGCATACCACCGATCATCGAGGTCACGAGGATGTAAAGCATCATCGGCCGAAGCATCGGGAGGGTAATGTACCAGGTGGTCTGGCGGCTATTCGCGCCGTCGACGACCGCGGACTCATAAAGCGATGCGGAGATACTGGTGATTCCCGCCATCAACATGATGATGGTATTACCGTACCACATCCACCACTGGATGAACGCGACGATTCCGCGCGTCATGGTAACGTCGCGGAAGAAGTTAAACGCCTGCTGCACCTGTTGACCGTCGATTACGCCCGTATGGTAAATCCCGAGTGTCTCGTTCAAAAATTGATTAACCGGTCCACCTGGATAGCCAAAAAGGCTGCGGAAGAGCAGCGCGACGGAAGCGGCGGTTAACAAGTTAGGCATATAGACAACGGCCCTAAAGAAGCCTTTGCATTTCAGTTTTAGGCGGATATCAGAAAGCCATATGGAAAGCAAGAGTGCGATACCGAGCTGAGGGAAAAAGTTCCAACCCCAGATAATAAAGGTATTACCGACTGCGCCCCAAAAATACTGATCAGAAACCAATTTGACAAAGTTATCTAATCCGGAAAACTTGAAATCAACCCGTAATCCCCTCAGATCGGTGAACGCGAGCATGAAGGTGTAAAACGTTGGATACAAGTTAAATAGTAAAAATACAAGAACAAAAGGAAGAACAAAAAAGTAACCCCACCGATTTATCCGGGTTTCGTTGCCTATCGTCTTTTGTTTCATCGGTTTTCCCCTTTACGAATATTTTGATAAAAAAAGGTGCGGATCAGGTTTGAACCATTTCCGCACCTTTTCTTACAAGCCGTTACTCAAATTCGATTAGAAACCGAGCTGGGCGTTAACCTGGCTCTTGAAATCTTCAATCGCCTTGTCTTTGGTCTTCTCACCGTTCATGTAAGCGGTGACGGCTTCGTTAAAGAGGCCCTCAATCGCCTGGTCAGATCCCTGCATGAGCTTACCATTGACGCTCGCGGCCATGGTCGCGAAAGCGGCATAGTGGTTCTGTCCACCAAGGAAGGGCTCGGAGTAGGTGTCTTTGATCTTCGCAACAACGGTGTTGTTGGAAACGTAGTCACCAGTGTCCTTGGCCCAGGCCTCGAGGAAGGTGTCGTCGGTCGTTACGTACTTGATGAAGTCCTTGGCGGCGACGGGGTTCTTGGTTCCCTTATAAGCGGCAACCCAGGTACCACCCCAGCTGTAACCAGCCGGTCCGGGGCACATAGCCCAGTCTCCGGAGGTATCAGGAGCGTTGGTCTTGAGAACGTAGTGGAGACCCCAGGTCGGGAGGAAATAGGAGAAGACTTCGACGTCAG
>DAOPYF010000135.1:0-6695 GCA_035352735.1 Treponemataceae bacterium
TAGCGCCGCCGTTCATCGTAAACGAGGCACCGCTTTCGACATAGACGCCGCCGCCAAGGGCGACCGATTCGTTATAGGCGATGGAACCCGAAATCATATTGAGCGATGCGCCCCGCGCGAGCGCGATGGCGCCGCCGCCCGAGCCGGTAAGCGCGGAGGCCTTGTTCGGCGACCCAGACCGCCCGATCGCGGCGGAACCGTTAAGGGCAACGGCGCTTCCCGCAGACGCGAAGATCGCGCCGCCCGAGTAGGCAGAGCACCCGTAAATCGCGCCGCCGGACATCGTAAGGGAGCCGCCGGAAAGCGCGATCGCGCCACCTGAGCCCGCCGAGGCCGCGCAGTCGTATATCGAGCCGCCGGCCATGACGAACTGTCCCGCCGCGACGGACACGGCGCCGCCGCTTGGGGCGGAGCATCCATGGATGGCGCCCGCGTTCATCGTGAAAATCGCGTCCTTCCCGGTGAGCCTGACCGCGCCGCCCGAAAGGGAAGCGGTAGCGTTGTCCGAGAGTTCCGCGCCCGAAGCCATCGTGAAGGAACCTACGTCAACGCGAACGAGCGCGTCCGACGCGGATTGAGCCGCCCCGCTAATCCGCGCGTTTTCGAGGAAGAGGCTCCCCGACGCGCCCGTGCTTGCGTCCCCGACCGTAAAATAAGAACCTGAGATAGTGTGCGCGAAGGAAAGGGTACAGGGGCTTTCCGCCACGGAGACGATCTTCACCGGTTTCGTGATCGTATACCCCGACGCGGCGCCGAGCGCGATGTCCTTGGTCAGGAGGATTCTCGCGGGCCGGGCCGCCGTGATCGCGTCATTCGCCGCGATCGAGGCCATCGCCGTCGCGAAGCTCACCGGATCCTGCGGGGTCCCGCCCGAGCCGGTCGCCGAGTCGTCGGAGACGTAATAATCGAATCGCGCTGTCCTACCGTCGACCGTCGCCGCGTCGAAGGAAAGGGCGAGATCGGAACCTTGATACTCAACGTAGAGGAAGAGCTCTCGGGGATTATCCGCGGGGAAGTCCGCGAGGAGCGTTCCCGCCTGGCCCGAGGCGAGCGGGGCGCCCGAAAGCGTCGTCGTGCCGACCACGGAGCCGTCGGCGGCATAAAGCGCTATCGTGCCGACCGACTCGGGGATTCCTGCCGAAAGGTTCGTGATAATGCAGCTCAGCTTCGAGACGATCAGCGAGGGATCAAGCCCAACGCCGATATTCGAAAGCCTGATAAAACGGCGGGAAAAGCCGGCCGTCGACGGAGCGAGGGCATACCGGGCGCCCGCGACCGAGAGATCGGCGGTTTCGCCGGTCAGCGGGATAAGGACGGCGTCAAGGGAGACGGTCTTCGTCCCCCCGACGGTGACGTTCTTTATCGTGGCGAAGGCGAGCGCCGAAATACCCGTCCATGAGGCGTTCGCGTACTCCGCAAGCGCCGACGCGAAGGTCGGATGGGAATCGGAAACGACGATCGGGGAAGAATCCGGCTTCGCGCTATCGGCCTGAATGACGAAGAGTTCGGGATACGTCCCCGAGGGAATATTCGAGGTCGTGAAAAGGGCGGAGGAATCCGCGGAGAAGGGACCATAGAGCTTCGCGTCAGAAGAGGAGGAACCGGTCTGGAGATAGATATAGCTTCCGCCGACGATCTTACGATTTCCCGAAGCGGTGGAAACGCTCCCGCTCGAGGATGAGGGAGCCGTAAGCGATACGGAAACTGAGGATGAGTTTTTATCGGATGCCAATACCGGATCGAGCCCGACGGAGCAGGATGAAAGCATGAGAAAAAGCAACCCGGCGGAACCAGCGATGCGTACTACTTTTTGAAACATGTATGGGCCTCCAAACGAGCGCCAATTTTCAGTTAACTACAATTATAACCACAATACAAGAAAAAAAAAAGTTCCTTACCGGCCTTCTCCCGGGAAAAGGCGGCTAAAACGGAAAAAAAGGGCCACAGGCGGGTGAAACGCGCGCGAGAATCGACATGATCGGCATTTCGGGCTAGAATGCCGCAATAGCCCTGCATCCTAGGAGGTTCATGATGCCCGTAAAAATACCCGCAACGCTCCCCGCGGCGAAGATTCTAACCGAAGAGAACATCTTCGTGATGGACGACAGCCGCGCGATGATGCAGGACATCAGACCGCTTAAGATAGCCATACTCAACCTCATGCCCACGAAGGAGGTGACGGAAACTCAGCTCCTCAGGCTCCTCGGAAACACCCCGCTTCAGGTAGAAATCACCCTCCTCATGATGGCGACCCACGAGTCGGCGAACACGAGCAAGGAATACCTCGACGCCTTTTACCGCACCTTCGACAGCGTCAAGGACACGAAATTCGACGGTCTCATCATCACCGGGGCGCCGGTGGAAAACCTCCCCTTCGAGGAAGTCGACTATTGGCCCGAGCTCGTCAAGATCATGGACTGGAGCCGAACCCACGTGTACAGCACCTTTCACATCTGCTGGGGCGCGCAGGCGGGGCTCTACCATCACTTCGGGGTCGGGAAGCACAAACTTGAGGAAAAGGCCTTCGGCATCTTCTCGCATCGGGTGCTCAACCCAACGCACAAGCTCGTGCGCGGCTTCGACGAAACCTTCCTCGCCCCGCATTCGCGGCACACGACGATCCATCGGAAGGACGTCGAGCGGATACCCGAGCTCGAGATCCTCGCGGAATCGGACGAGGCGGGGGTCTTCCTCGTCGCGAGCAGGGACGGCCGGCAGATATTCGTCTCGGGCCACGCCGAATACGACGCGGACACCCTCGCGCGCGAATACAAGCGCGACGTCGCGAAGGGCCTCAAGATCGAGGTCCCGAAAAACTACTTCCCCGACGACAACCCCGCGCACTACCCGCCCGTCATGTGGCGCGCGCACGCGAACCTCCTTTTCGTGAACTGGCTCAACTACTTCGTGTACCAGGAAACGCCGTACGACATCGAGGCGATCCACTGACCGCGAAGGCGCACAGGCACGATCAGTTCGCCGCGGCCCGGTCAGTTCGCCGAGCCCTGCGTCCGTCCCGCCTGAGGCGCTGGCTGCGCAGGCGCGGGCGAGAGGAACAGGACCGGCTCGACCACGGAGTTTCGCTTCACGAATACCATATTCGGGTAGATCTTGCGGAGATACGCGTCGGGATACCGCTCGTCCGCGAAGCGCCCGACGGCGCTTGATGCCGAGACGCCCCGCTCCCGCTCCGACCATCGATAAACCGCGACCGCGGACACGGTAGCGTCCGCGAGCACGCACGCGAAAAGCGCGATCGAGAGGGCCTTCCCTATTTTGATCGGGATGCGGGCGATGAGCCGCGAGAGCGCGGGATACACCTCGCGCACCCACAGCAGCCCGAGGAACCCCCACATGAGCGCGTAGAGCAGGTTCGTGCGCACGTTGATGCTGAAGCGCATCCCGCCGTAACCCCACGACACCGACCCGAAAACCATTTCCTGCGCGAGGCTCGCGACGTACTCAAAAGCCCCGCCGATGAGCACGTTATCGACGAACACGCGCAGGTCGCGGCTCTTCTCGCGCCGCGTGAAGAACGCGGACATGAGCGCGCCGCCGATCCCGTATACGGGGTTAAAGAGGCCGTAGATCAAGCCCGTTCGGCTCTCGAGGTATCCCCGCGTGACGACGCACCAGAGGGACTCGAGGACGACGCCCGCGAAGCCCGCGGTCAGGAAGATCCAAAAAACCCGGTAAAAACCAAAATGGGCCGCGAACCCAAGGTCGCTTGACGCGGCCCCGCGGACGCGGCGCGTTTTCGCGCGCGCTGCCTCTTCCGCGAAGGGCGCAGCCGCGATGTCGCCAATCCGCTCGCCGAGGTCCTTCAATCGCCTCAGGATGTCAAGCTGCGCGTCGTGGCGGTTACTCCGCATCGAGGGGAATGCCTTGAAGATGCGAAGCATGCCGCCGGTATGGGCGAGCATGTCCTCGAAGCGCGCGGCGAGCCGCTCGAGGGAGCCCGAGGCGTCGCCCGGCGACAGGAGCTTGAGCCGGGCAAGGCTTCCCCTGAGGTCGTATTCGTTGAACCACGCGCGGAAACCGGCGTTCTCGCGGAGATTCTCCATGAGTTCCTTGAGGGCGACGAGCTTCTCGTCGATGTGGATGAGGGTTTTGAGCGTCAGCACCAGGTCGACGACGAGGACGATGCCGAGCGCGGACGCCGCGATGTCGAGGGTACGCTGGGCAAAGAGCGCGAGGAAAGCGACGACGGCCGGATGCACGAAGTACACGACCAGGACGGCCATCGCGCCGAAAAGGAGCGAGTTTCGGAGGCAAATGCGCCCATGGAGGTTAAACCGCATGTCCGAGTAGTCCCACCACTTGGTGGAGAATACGGTCTCGAGCGCCCAACTCGTCAGGTATTCGAGCACGGTCGTCCAGACGACGGCCATCGCGAACAGCATCGGGAGGCTGTCCTTATACGGCGCGAGCAGGTAGATGACGAGAAGCCCGCCGAAGCCGTAGATCGGGCAAAGGGGACCGTGCAGGAAGCCGCGGTTAACCAGCTTGTGATTGACTACGGCCAGGCAGTACGCAACCTCGCTGACCCACCCCACTACGCTGTAAATGATAAACACGAGAAAGACGAACGAAAGGCTCACGCAACTATCCTCCGAAGTACCAATACCTAGAATATACTCACGAATCTTAAGTATTGGCTTCGGGAATCGTCGCTGTCAATTTCTTATGGCCGCGCGAGTCGCGGCGGCTACGCCTTGGACATCCTCCCGACATGCTTGACCGCGAGCTTCGCGGCCGTGTTGATGACGAGGATGAAGAAGACGAGCACCGCTCCCGAGGCGAAAGCGCGCTCCGAGGCGATGCCCTCGGCGATTATCAAATAGATATGCACCGCGAGGGTTCGCGTCGAGTCGAAAAGCCCGGTCGTCAGGTTGTAGTTCGATCCCATCGTGTAGAGGAGCGCGGCGGTCTCCCCGAGCGCGCGGCCCGAGGCGAGGATCACCCCGGCGGCGATCGCCGGGAACGCGGCGGGAAGGACGACCCTGAAGATCGTCTCGACGCGCGTCGCGCCGAGGGCGAGGCTTCCCTCGCGGAACGAGTGGGGCACCGACTTGAGCGCCTCCTCCGCCGTGCGCACGATGGTCGGGAGGATCATCAATGTGAGCGTGCACGAGCCCGAAAGGAGCGAGATGCCCCAGCCGAAACCCTGGACGAACACGAGCATCCCGAAGAGGCCGAAGATGATCGAGGGAATGCCGGCGAGGGTTTCGGTGCCGAGCCTGATGAGGCGCACGAGACGGCCCTCGTGGGCGTACTCGACGAGGTACACGGCGGCGAAGATTCCCGGCGGAACGGCGAAAAGGAGCGTCAGGAGTATCATCGCGAAGGTATTGAGGATGATCGTCGAGATACCGCCGATTTTCCCTGAGTCCTTCGGGGGGGTGAGGATAAAGCCGAGCGAGAGGTTCCGCCCGGATTCCTGCCGCGCGAGGGAAAGCGGATCGAGACCATAGTGTCCCGTCAGGTTCGCGCGCGCGAGGCCTGCCGCGCCGGGGGTCGAGGCAAGGAGCGCGTAGTACTCGTCGATGGTTTTCGCCTCGACGTACCGCGGGGAGCTTGAGGGATCGCCGAACGAGGCGCGGAGCCCCGAGCGCTCGGCGAGGGCGCGGAGGGGATCGCCCTTGGGCGGCACGACGACGACGACGGGAAGGTCCCGACCCTCGGCCTCGTTCCAGTTCCGGAGGTGCCCCGCATAGATCTTATGGATTAGGGTTTCGTCGATCGTCCCGATCCTTCGGTTTCCCTCAAGCTCGGTGACCGACGGGTTGACCGCGAACGAGATCGCGCGGAGGGAGACCGCCTTCACGCGGGAGCGAACCGCGGCGTCGAGCCTGTCGAACGAGGCCTCGTCGACGAGCGCGCACGAGCCTTCCATCCCCGCGACGGAAAGGACCGTCGCCTTCGTGTCGCCCGGATACTCGACGAGCGAGCCGACCGCGTCGGCGCCGAGGATAGCGGCTCCCCGGGGCGTGACGAGATCGTCCATGTAGGGATAGAGATCTATGTCCTGACCGTCGGCCTTTTTCCAGGTCGTATATTCGTCGGTGAAGAGGTTCTTGAGCTCATTGAACGGAAGGACCGAGAGCTTGATGCCTGGATTAACGATAAGGGCAGCGCCGTCGATCGCGGGCGAAAGCTCCGAGGTGACGGGGTACTCGCGCCGGACGCTGTAGAAAAAGCCGTTCCACATAATGTAGCCGAGGATCATGAAGAGCGCGGCGATCGTGAACGCCGCGGAGAGGCGGACGAAGCCGACCTGAACGAGCTCCGAGACGCGGGTCTTGCGTTTCATCGGGTTTGCTCCTTAACCGCCTGCTTGAGCGCGATCTGGATGAAGATATTGAGGCCGAGGATGAAGGCGAAGAGCACGATTGCCGTCGTGAAAAGCGCAGTAAGGTGCGTGCCCTCGGCGTACGACATGTCGGTGATGATGTTCATGGTAAGGGTCCGGACCATCGAGAAGGGTCCGGTCGGCATGATCGGCGCGTTGCCGCCGACTAAGAGCACGGCCATCGTCTCGCCGAGCGCGCGGCCCATGCCGAGCACGACGCCGGTAATGATGCCGGAACGGGCAGCGGGAAGGAGCACGCCGACGACGGTCTGCCACTTCGTCGCGCCGAGGGCCCACGAGCCCTCGCGAAGGTCGCCGGGCACCGCGCGGAGGGAAACCTCGG
>DAOPYF010000136.1:0-6524 GCA_035352735.1 Treponemataceae bacterium
ATGATACTGCTGCAAAGTGGGAAAGTAGGTAGCTGCCAGGCTTTTTTATTTTAAACGACGCTGTGTACGTAAAAAGGAGCTGCTTTTCCCTGAAAGGGGAGTATACTTTTTACTATGCGCGTTAGAATGTCATCAGATAAGATTCAGCTTTTTTCGTACTTCATTTTTATCTGTGCCATTGGCTCGATAATGCTTTCCTTTCCCTTCGCGTATGTTTCGCGAGAACCGATTCCTTATATCGACGCGCTCTTCATAGCGGTGTCTGCCACATGCGTTACCGGCCTATCGACGGTAAACATGAACCTATTCAGCACAGCCGGATTCATCGTGATCATGTCGCTCATCGAACTCGGTGGGCTTGGCTTGATAACCTTTGTGTCCTTTTATATCGCGGCGCCTCAGCGAAGAATGTCGCTGGTGAACCGCGCGATAGTAAAGGACTATTTCATCGAGGACGTCGAAATTGAGCCGCGAAAGATACTGAAATCGATTCTTATCTTCACGTTCGTGATTCAATCGATATGCGCCTTGTTGCTTTTTTTTCAGTTTAAGGAAGAAGGATCGTCAAGACCTTTACTTGATGCCGTCTTTCACGCGATATCGGCGTTTTGCAATGCGGGCTTCTCGACGTATCAGGAAAGCCTTTGTTCTTTCGTGGGAAACTACGTGATCGAAACCGTTATCATGGTTCTGATCGTATCGGGCGGGCTTGGGTTTATCGTGCTTACGGACGTTTTTAAGCGCGTGGTTCTGAGACACAATCGCCGGATTAGTTTTCATTCCCGGTTGGTGCTGACGGTTACCTCAATCTTAATCGTGTGCGGCGCGGCGCTGTTCTATCTCGTGGAACGGAATGGCGCGTTCGCGAGCTTGACGGAACCGCAAAAAATATTCGCCGCTTTCTTTTCATCGATTACGCCCCGTACCGCGGGCTTTTCCGTCGTACCTCAGAATACCTTCTCTCCGGTGATTAATCTGATGACGTCGGTGTTTATGTTTATCGGCGGATCTCCGGGGTCCATCGCGGGCGGGATTAAGACGACAACCTTCACGATCGTTTTGATTTACGCGATTCGCGGAAACACTGAGCGAACGGGACTGAACATTAGTGGGAGAAATCTTGATACGGCGGTTATTGAAAAATCCTTTAGCATCGTTGCGAAGAGCATCATGATTCTCTTGATCTCAATAGCGCTGCTCTTGGTCACCGAGCGGACATTACTGGTGTCGGGCCGCTGTTCGGTCTTTGATTTGATGTTTGAGGCAATATCCGCCTTTGGGACCGTCGGCCTTTCCCTAGGGGTTACGCCTTCGCTTACCGTCGCGGGAAAAGCCGTGCTTATCGCGACGATGTTTATCGGTCGAACCGGAATTTTCGCGATGGCCCTCGGGTTCGCGCATAACGAGAAAGAGCGTTTCTTTGAATATCCCTCGGCGCATGTCTTGGTCGGTTAAGTTTAGGAGGATTGGCATGAAGCAGTTCGCGATTATCGGATTGGGCGCATTCGGGCAGCGGATGCTCGAGGAGCTTCTGGACATAACGAACGAAATCATCATTATCGACAGGGATAAGGAGATTATCGACAAGTACAAGGACCTCGCGAAGGCGGCGTATGTTACCGACGCAATCAACGAAAAGGCGCTTGTCCAAATCATTCCTCCTGAAATCGACGCGGTCATCGTCGACCTCGGCGGGAAGATCGAGTCCTCGATCATGGCGACCAATTATCTCAAGAAGCTGGGTATTCGGAAGATAATCGTGAAGGCGCAGACGGACGAGCACGGCGAGGTCCTGGAGATGGTCGGCGCCTCTCAGGTAGTTTATCCCGATCGCGAGGCCGCGAAGCGGATAACGCCGATGCTTGCGTCTTCGCTTCTGTTCAATTTCCTTCCCATTGCGGAGAATCTCGCGCTCGCGGAGGTTCGGGCTAACGAGGACTGCCTTGGGAAAACGCTCCTTGACGCGAATCTCCGAAGGGTTTTTGGGCTGAATGTCGTGGCGATGAGAAAGGTCGATAAGGGAGATTTTTCTTTTATTAACGATCCATCGTATGTCTTTAAAGAAGACGATGTGTTGCTCGTCGCGGGAAGCGAAGATAATATCAGACGATTCTCGGGGAAAGAGGGCCTCGTCGCTAAGAAAACGAAGAAAAACCTCTTCCGCTCTTTTTTCCCCCGTTGATCGATGGAGCCCGCCAACCGTCGGTGTAATGTGCCCGCGTTAGTGCGATGTCTCCATCCGTGCGATGGGTGCGTCGGAGCGATATGCTTGCCCCGACGGCGGCGTGTTCGAGTTACGGCATGTTTCGGGCGTAGAGTCGGGAGTATTTCTTGAGCCAGGCCGCGCGGCTTTGCTCGAGAAGGCCTTCGCCCATTCGCCAGGACCAATTGGCGCCGAGCGTTGATGGCTTGTTCATCCTCGCTTCGCTTCCAAGCCGGTAGATATCCTGAAGCGGGAAGATGGCGAAGACGGCGACTGACATGAGCGCCGTGCGGAGCAGTTCGTCGACGAGCGAAGCGTCGGGGACGGCGCCGCCGAGATAGTCGCGGATGATGGCGAGCTCGGCGGGCGTGGCGTTATCGAGCCAGCCCTGCATGGTGTCGTTGTCGTGCGTTCCCGTATAGACGATGCTGTGCTCGCCGTACATGTGGGGCAGGAAGGGATTGGTGAATCCGTCCTTACCCGCCTCGTTCGCGTCGAAGGCAAACTGCAGCACCTTCATACCCGGGAGGTCAAAGTCGTCGCGAAGGCGCTTGACCCCGTCCGTGATGAGCCCGAGATCCTCCGCGAGGATGGGCAGTTCGCCCAGGTTTTTGCGGATCGCGGTAAAGAAATCGTGATCGGGTCCCTTGACCCACTCGCCGTGGATCGCGGTCGGCTCCCCCGCCGGTATCGCCCAATAGGCCTCGAAGCCGCGGAAATGGTCGACCCGGATGAAATCGACGAGATCGAGCATGGACTTGATGCGCGAGGTCCACCAGGCATATCCGTCCTTTTTCATCTCATGCCAATCATAGAGCGGGTTTCCCCAGAGCTGTCCCGTCGCGCTGAAATAGTCGGGCGGGACGCCCGCGACGACTTTGGGCGTGCCGTCGGCCTTGAGCTGGAAGAACTTTTGATTCGCCCACACGTCCGCGGAATCGGCCGCGACGAATATCGGGATGTCCCCGATGATCGAAATCCCCTTACCGTTGGCATAGGCCTTGAGCGCCTTCCATTGCGTGAAGAAGAAATACTGAATCGCCTTCTGGCAAGCGATGCCGTCTTGGTGACCGGAGGCCCATTCCTGCACCGCTTTCCGTTGAAAGGTCGCGAGCTCGGTTGGCCAATAGTTATTCCAGAGTTTACCGCTTAAGCGCTCGTCCCGGGCCTTGGCGTCGTAGTGTTCCTTGATGTCCATGAAAAGTGCATAGTTATCGAGCCACGCGGCGTGCGTTTTGATAAAATCCTGGAAATCGGGGGAGCCGCCCTCGGCAAGGAAGCGCTTCGCGGCCTCGCGAAGAAGGGGCATCTTCCACCATACGACGGAACCGTAATCGATGGGACCGCTTGCTTTGATATACTCAGGGGGAATAATGTCCTTCTTTTGCAAAATACCCGAATCGACGAGCCCATCAAGATCGATGAGAAGCGGATTTCCCGCGAAGGTAGAAAACGAGGCATAGGGCGAATCGCCATATCCGGTTGGCCCGAGCGGGAGAACTTGCCAAAGGCTTTGACCGGCGTCGGCAAGCCAATCGACAAAACGATAAGCCTCTTTTCCGATCGTGCCGATGCCCGGCGTTCCGGGGAGTGAGGTGGGATGCAGCAGAATGCCGCTCGATCGTTTCAGCTTCATTTTGGAAGTCTCCTTACGTGATGCGGGTTACTCATGTTTGTATGTCGGTAAACCGGTTTACTATACTATAAATGATTCCATTCAAAATCGCAAGTGGCGAGTATAAAAAAAACCGCCCTCGAGAGGGCGGCCTTTTAGGTACTTGCGGTACCGAGTAATGGAAAGGTTATTTTTCCGCAATGAGCAGTGTCTTAACGTCGAGCTTAAGGTCGGTAACGTAATCCGCCTTGTTATGCTCCTTGAGCGCCTTGATCAGGATGCAATCATTCTTGGGCTCAAGGTAGAGCACAACGTCGAGATCCTTCTCGAAGGGCTTAAGCGACGCGGGGAGACCCTTATCGGCAGTCTCTGCGTTTGCGCTGTACCAAATGCTGATTCCCGCTTCTTTGGCGAATGCCTTCATCTGATCCATGCTCTCGGGGATTGCCTTGCTGAAGTCAAAACCGTCAACGATGATCGCTTCGGGTTTCTTGCCGCCCTCGGCGAGCGCCTTGATCGTCTTGATGACCTGGACCGTCTTGACGGTTTCCTGGCTGAAGTTCAACACGATCCGCTTGCTGATAAGCTCGGCCTTGACGTCGGCGGCCTTGTCGAGGTTCTTTTTCTTCGCGAGCTCGTTGAAGATATCCTCGTACCAGGTCATGACGTGGTCGGCCTGCTGGTTAAAGGAAACGTGCACCACGGGAGTCCCCTGGAGCAGCTTATCGATGCCAAGCTGAACGAGAATCGACGTTTTACCGAGACCTTTTTTGGAGACGATAACGCCGATTTCACCGGCCTTTACGCCGCCGCCCAGGGACTTTTCAAAGTTCCGGACAGGGCTTCTTTCAATAAGATCCTGCTTTACCATCGACGTCTCCTTATTTCTGCTCTGCTTTGCGTTTGGCTTCGTACTCTTTGATCAGGGTTTCTGCTACGCCATTCGGTACTTTGCCATACTTGGCAAATTCCATCGAGTACTCGGCTTTACCCTGGGTCGAGGACCTGAGGATGGTAGAGAAGCCGAACATCTCGCTGAGCGGAACTTCCGCGTCAACGCGGGTAAAGTTATCGTCCTCGGTGGACGACAGGATTATACCACGGCGCTGGTTGATCAGTCCAAAGATATTTCCCTGGAATTCCTGCGGACCTTCGATCGAGACCTTCATGATCGGCTCGAGGATCGCGGGTTTTGCCTTGAGATAAGCCTCGCGGAAACCGCCGATGGCCGCGATCTGGAACGCGATATCGGAGGAGTCGACCGGGTGGAACTGACCGTCGTTGATGGTGCAGCGGGTTCCGACGATCGGGAAGCCGATGAGGGCGCCCTTCGTGATGGCCTGCTTGAATCCCTTATCGCAAGAGGGGATGAACTCGTTCGGGATCGATCCTCCCTTGATGGAGTCGACGAACTCGTAGTCCTTCTCGGTGAGCGGCTCGATGAATCCCGCGACGCGCGCGTACTGACCGGAACCGCCGGTCTGCTTCTTATGGGTATAGTTGAACTCCGCGCGCTGCGTGATCGCCTCGCGGTACGCGACCTGGGGCTTGCCGGTCTCGACTTCGCAGTTGTACTCGCGCTTCATGCGCTCGACGTAAACCTCGAGGTGGAGCTCGCCCATTCCCTGGATGATCGTCTGGTTCGATTCGGGATCGACGAAGCAATGGAACGTCGGGTCTTCCTTGGTGAAGCGGTTGAGCGCCTTCGCCATCTGGTCGGAGGACTTCTTGTCCTTCGGGGTGATGGAAAGGTCGATAACCGGGTTCGGGACGAACATCGAGCTCATCGCGTAGTTAAGCCCACCGCCGCAGAAGGTATCTCCCGACGCGCACTCGATACCGAAGAGCGCCACGATGTCTCCGGGGACGCCTTCGTTGATGTCCTGCATCTCCTGGGAGTTCATGCGGACGAGGCGGCCGACTTTGAATTTCTTGCGGGCGCGGGTGTTATAGAGCTCGTCGCCCTTTTTGATCATTCCCTGATAGATGCGGACGTAGGTGAGCTGGCCGTACTTGCCGTCCTCGAGCTTGAATCCGAGCGCGACGGTCGGCGACTTCTCGTCGCAGGTAAGCTCGACCTGTTCCTCGTTCTTGTCGAGGTCGAGGGCGATGTTCTTGACCTCGGTCGGGTCGGGGAGGTAGCGGGTAACGCCGTCGAGCATGCTCTGGATTCCCTTGTTCTTGTAGGCGGAACCGAGGAATACGGGCACGAACTGCTCCGCGAGGGTTCCCTTGCGGATGGCGGCATGGATCATCTCCTCGGTTTCTGCTCCCTCGAGGTAGGCCTCGGCGAGCTCGTCGGAGAACATGGAAGCGGCGTCGAGAAGCTCGTCGCGGTACTTTTTCGCGTCAGCCTGGAGGTGCGCGGGGATTTCGGCGATGCGAATCTCGGTGCCGTTGTCGCCCTCGAAGTACACGGCCTTCTGGGTGATGAGGTCGACGACGCCCTCGAGCTTATCCTCGAGGCCGATCGGGAGCTGCATCATGTACGCGTTGAGGCCGAGCTTCTCGCGGAGCTGCATGCGAACCTTGAGCGGGTTCGCGCCGGTGCGGTCGCACTTGTTGATGAACGCGATGCGGGGCACGTGATAGCGCTTAAGCTGGCGATCTACGGTGATCGACTGGGACTGAACGCCGCCGACCGAGCACAAAACGAGGATCGCGCCGTCGAGAACGCGGAGCGAGCGCTCGACTTCGATGGTGAAG
>DAOPYF010000137.1:0-6507 GCA_035352735.1 Treponemataceae bacterium
GGCCGAACGGCTCGGGGAAGACGACTTTCCTCGAGCTCATCACCGGAGACAATCCGCAGGTGTTCCGCAATGACGTTCGCCTGTTCGGCGTCAAGCGCGGCTCGGGCGAGACCATTTGGGAAATCAAGGAGAGGATGGGCATCGTTTCCTATCGCCTGCACACGGAATACCGCGCGCTCGGCGAATACCCCCTCGAGACTGTCCTGCTTTCTGGCCTTCATGATTCGATCGGGCTCTATTGCCAATGCGGCGAGGAAGAGCGCCGCCTCGCGAACCAATGGCTCGAGCTTTCCGGTTTTGCCGGCCGCGGAGGGGTACCCTTTCGCGACCTTTCCTACGGCGAGCAGCGCGCCATCCTCATCGCGCGCGCGGCGATCAAGCAACCGCCGATACTAATCCTCGACGAGCCTTGCCATGGGCTTGATGAAGGCCATCGCAGGCTCATCCTCGCGCTCCTCCAGGCGATCGCCGAGCGCGGAGAATCGACGCTCCTCCACGTGACCCACGATCCCGAAGAGGTCCTTCCCTGCGAACGGCACGTCCTCGAGCTGAGGCCCGGCGAGTCGCCGATGTATCGGATACTCGAATCCGACGCGCGAGGTCCCGCATGAGACGGAACGCAAGCGTCCACTTTCTCTATGCCTTCAACTTCCTCAAGAGCCTTCAGTTCTTCGGCGCCCTTGCGGTACCGTTTTACCTTGACCGCCTCCGGTACACCTATACCGAGATGTTCTCGCTCGAGGCGATTTTCTCCTTTTGCGTGATGGCCTTTGAGGTTCCCACCGGGGTCGTCGCCGACCGCTTCGGACGAAAGGCCTCGCTTGCCCTCGGGTCACTCGCTTTTGGGTCGGGATTCATCCTTTTCGGCGCGTTCCGCTCTTTTCCCGTCCTCGTTCTCGCCGAGGTCGTCTGCGCCTTGGGCTTGAGCCTCCTCAGCGGGGCCGACCGCGCCATCCTCTACGAGCTTGCCAAGGCGTCGGGCGAGGAACGCGACGCCACGAAGATTAACGCCCGGTACGACGCCTTCGGCACCGCGGGTATGCTCATCGCGTTTCCGCTCGGGTCCCTCTTCGCGAGCTCGCGCCTCGTCCCATACCTTTCCGCGCTGGGCCTTGTCTTTACCGCGACGGGGGCCGCCTGCTTCCTCGCGGCCATAACCCTCATCCCCCTTAAGGAGCCGTCGCGCGTCGCCTTTCACGGAAACTCGCTTCGCGCCGGTATCGAGGGATTCAAGTACATCTTCAAGGTGCCCGCCCTCGCGAGGCTCGGCCTTAACTACGCGCTCATCTCGTCGCTGACCTTTTTCATGTTTTGGTTTTACCAGTCGCTGCTCATTAAAAACGACTTCCCGCTCGGCCTCTACGGACTCATCCCGGCGGGCTTCAATCTCGGCGCGATGCTGCTTTTGCTTGCCACCGGGCCGATCGAGCGAACGCTCGGACTCAGGCACGCCCTCTTCGTATCGTCGCTCGTCCCGGGCCTTCTCTACCTCGGCGTGTTCCTCGTCCCCGGCCTCCCCATGGCGCTCGCGGCGATCTTCGGGGTAACCATATTGAAGCTTTTCCGCGCGCCGCTTTTAACCGCGCTCATGAACGGCTACATCGAGGACGAAAACCGCGCGACCGTGCTCTCCGGCATCTCCATGATCGAGCGCGCGATGACCATGCTTTTCTATCCCTTGGCGGGCCTGCTTACCGATATCTCGCTCGATTGGACCTTTCTCGCGATGGGGGCCATCACGGTTTTCATAGCGGTTTTCTTTCGAATCGACGAACGGCATTTCAAAGCTGCCCCGGCGAACTAGAGATCCCTTTAAAATAAACGCGGCGCCGATGAACGGCGCCGCGCGATTCGCTAGAGTGTAAGGAATCGGTCTATGTGCCCTAAAAGCTCGTCATAGGAATCATACGCCGGAACGCCGGGGTTCTGCTTCTTGATCCCGTCAGGCGCGCAAAACAGGGCACCCGTATCCGCGGTCGTGATCATCCCAAGATCGTTATAGGAATCGCCCGCGGCCATAACCTTCATATTGATGCTTTTGAGCGCCGCGACGGCTTTCCGCTTTCCCTCGGACTGCCGAAGCTTGTAGCCCGTAACCGCGCCGTCCGGGCCTATGACCAACTCGTTGCAGAAAAGCGTCGGATACCCGAGCTTTGCCATCAAGGGCTGCGCGAATTGGGTAAAGGTATCGGAGAGGATAATGACCTGGGTTTTCGCGCGGGCCGCGTCCATAAAGGCCTTCGCCCCGGGAAGCGGGTCCATGCCGCCGATCACGCGCTGGATGTCCTTCAGCTTGAGACCATTGCGCTCGAGGATGCCGATTCTGAACTTCATCAGCTTATCGTAATCGGGTTCGTCTCGCGTCGTAATCTTCAACTCGGGAATTCCGGTTGCCTTCGAAAACTCGATCCAAATTTCGGGGACAAGGACGCCTTCAAGGTCAAGGCACACAACATGCATGATTTTGCTCCTAGTCCCTATCCTACCAAAAAACGAGGGCCTTTCTCAAGCGCACAAACGGAGTCAACGCGCGCAGGGTCTGACCCTCGACCTCCAGGGTCAGACCCCAAATCGCCCCGCGCCTCAAAGCGTTTCAGAGCGAGAAACGCCGGCGCGCGCGAAGCGCAACATCAACCGAAAACCTTCACCCGACCCTCGATGGGGCTGTATTCTTTATCCCCCGCGGGACTCTCGACGGAACCGAAGGGCATTTCGGCCAAGAGCTTCCACGAGCTCGGGATATTCCACGCCTTTTTAACCGCGTCGTCCACGAGCGGATTGTAGTGCTGGAGGGACGCCCCAAGACCAGCATCCTCAAGGCTCGTCCATACCGCGAACTCGAGCATCCCGTTCGACTGAAGGGACCAGACCGGGAAATTATCTTTGTAGAGCGGAAAAGTGCCCATCAAGTTTTCGACGACGGCCTGATCCTCAAAAAAGAGAACAGTTCCCAGTCCGGCATCGAAGGTAGCAAGCTTTTCCGCCGTCTTGGGAAACGCGTCGGCTGGAACGATTTTTTTTAAAGTCTCGCGGACGAGCGTCCAGAACCGATTGCTCTCCGCGCCAAAAAGGAGCACGACGCGCGCGCTTTGGGAATTGAACGCAGACGGTACGTGCTTAACCGCGAATTCAACCAACTCCCGAATCTTTTCATTACCGACGGTATTTCTATTTCCCAATGCATAAATGCTTCTTCGATTTGCCAAAGCTTCTGTAAATGTTCGTGTCATGGCGGTCTCCTTATCAGTCAATCGATTATCTATGAATAAATGTAATACTACGCTAACAAAAAAGCAAATTTGCAACTTAGCGAAGTCACCCGTGTCAAATACATTGACATCATTTCAACAAGAGGCACTGGTATGAAACTTGATAATCGACACATCACCGTCTGGGGAGATTCAATTCTCAAAGGGATCATCCTTGACGAGGAAACATCTCGATATGTTGTCTTAGGAAACAATTGTGTTGATCGTTTCGCCAAGGAAACGAATACAACGGTAACCAACCACGCAAGCTTTGGCATGACGACCGGAAAAGCCCTTGAACGGATCAAACGCTCCTTTGAACGCCGACCTCCTGAAGCAAACGACATCGTTCTCGTCGAATTTGGAGGAAACGATTGCGACTATCATTGGGACCAGATTTCCGCGAATCCCGATCGCGAACATCTCCCAAATACCCCAATCGACAAGTTCAAAGGGGTACTCCAATCGATCATCGACGCCTTTAAATCCTTCAACCTTGATCCCATTCTTATGACCCTACCGCCACTTGAACCGAATAGATACTTCAACTGGATATCGAAGGGATTGAGCAAAGAAAACATCCTCAAATGGCTCGGCGACGTAAACCAGATATACCGATGGCAAGAAGCCTACAACGAGATCGTCGTCGACACCGCCCAAGAAAACGGACTTCGCCTCATCAACGCCCGAAAGAATTTCTTAACCTCTGATCGCTTTACCGATCGTCTCTGTGCCGACGGGATACACCCGAACGAAGCCGGTCACGACACCCTTCTTGACTCCTTTCTGGGTTACGTGCACAGTCTTTGAATGGATATTGAATTACTCCGACAATCTATAGCGGCGAATACCCGCTTTACCTTTGCCCGTTCCGGCGGACCCGGAGGGCAAAATGTCAATAAAGTAAATACCAAGGTTTTTGCCGCATGCGCGCTCACAGACCTTGAAGGCATTACCTCAACAGAAAAAAGTCGCATTCTCGAGCGGCTGCAACCGCGGCTCGACGCCGAACAGCGACTTGTCATCAGTGTTGAACAAGAGCGTTCCCAATATCGAAACCGAGAAATCGCCCTTGCCCAGATCGAAACCCTCATCTGCCGTATGGCGAAACCGGAAAAAAAGCGTATCCCGACAAAACCCAGCAAATCCTCAAAACTTGACCGTCTTAAAAAGAAAAAAATTCACGCATCACTTAAAGAAGCCCGTTCAAGACCGACTTTCGATTAACCATTGTTTCACGTGAAACAAAAAAAGCTGCCGAGTTATACAACCCGACAGCCGCCTGAAAAACCGTATTCCCCATACGGTAAAAAACCAAATTTGTTTCACGTGAAACGATAGCGACTCGCATCCGTTGTAATAAGTCGCGCGCCATATCGTTTCGAAAGGCAATACATAAGAACATCCTGGAATACAACGGACTGACCTTTCCGTTTCTGGGTATACTGAAGATCTGCCATCAGTTTTAGTGCCTCAAGATCAGGGTGGATAATCCGAACCGTTAAAAGGAACTTTTCAACCGTTATCTTATTTGAGACCGGATCGGCAGATCCGTTGGCGAGTAAGAACAACTCGTGAACGGTGATCTCGCTTACGACAATATCCTCAGGAAGCGTGCAATAGCTCTGGAGGATTTTTTTATTCCCTTTGAGCAGCATCATGCAGATGTCGGTATCAAGAAGGATCATCTCGTGGGCTCCTGATTCTCCGTAACGGCCCTCAATAGGAGAACCTCAGAAAGAGCCTCTCGTTCCGTCTTTGTATCCTTCCATTCCCCACAGAGCTCAGTCCAAACTTTTTCACGTCCTGCCGAGGAAAGAGCCGTTCCCGCGCTGAACGCGCCGGCGCTAAAAGAACCGGTTGCGGTCTCTGTGGCGATTCGCGACGAAAGCCCTTCCTCAATAACCATGAGCATTTCGCTATTCATACTGCGCCGTTCGCGAGCCGCAAAGATGCGTATTCGTCTGAGGATTTCTTCTGGGATATTGCGAATCGTTAGGCTAACCATTTTGTGTCTCTTCCGTGCATAATATAGTTACATTTGTCGATTCGTCAATGCGTTCTTGAATCTTTGAAACTCAGCACAAATAAAGGCATAAAAAAGGCCGCCGAACGGGTTCCGGTTTTATCCAGAGCCGTTCGGCGGCCTATTTATGGTAAACGGGCCTTTCTTTCCCGCTTATCTCCCTTCATCAAAAACTAAGTGCTATTCTTCGTCCGATGGCGATTCATCCCCTTCCGCTTCGGGGTTTTCGGTTGAATCTCCTTCGGTATCGTCCTCATCAACGAGACCCGTATCGATTGGCTCGTCGCTCCCGTCGAGATCAAGCTCTCCGGCGATGGACACCGTATTGGTCGCGTGCTCCTCAAGGCGCTTTGCCTCTTCGTCTTCCTGCGCCACGGTGTCGATTCCAATGAGCGTATCCGGTCGCTCGATGTTCAGGATTCTGACGCCCTGCGCCGCGCGGCCCATAAGCGAAATCGTGTTGGCCTTGACGCGGAGGGTCTTGCCCTGGCTCGTGATGCACACGACCTCGTCGGTATCCTGAACCGTGATAAGCCCGACGATCTCCCCGGTTTTCTCGGAAATCGTATAGATCTTCTGACCACCGGTCGCGCGTCCGTGCGCGTTAAACTCGGAGAAGTCGACGCGCTTACCGTACCCGCACTCGGTCATGATGAGCATGCATTCGTTGTCCCGAACGCGGAGGGCGCCGGCGAGCTCATCGTTGCTCGAGAGCTTGATGCCGGTAACGCCGCGCGAGGCGCGCCCGAGCGGGCGGATATCCTCTTCGGTCATGCGGAGCGCCTGCCCCTGGCGGGTGATCAGCATGATCTCGTCCTTGCCCGACGTGAGGGTCGCGCTGATGAGCTTATCCCCGTCGTCGAGCTTGATCGCGATGATCCCGCGCGTTTTGGCGTTTTGGAAGTTGCTCGTCGTGACCTTCTTGACGACGCCTTCCGCGGTCGCCATCAGGAGATACTCGGTCTCGCTGAAGTCCTTCAACGCGACGACCGTGGTTATCTCCTCGTCGGATGAAACGGTGAGGAGCGACTTGATGTGCGTTCCCCTGCTCGTTCGGTTCGCCTCGGGTATCTCGTGAACCTTGACCCAGTACGCTTTACCCGCGCTCGTGATGAACACGACGTAATCGTGGGTCGATGCCGTAAAGAGCTGATTGAGGAAGTCATCCTCGGCTAACTTTGCGCTATTGGACCCTTTGCCGCCGCGGTTTTGGCTCTTGTACGCCGACGCGGG
>DAOPYF010000138.1:0-6490 GCA_035352735.1 Treponemataceae bacterium
TCCTCCTCCGCGCCGAGGGCCTCTCGGCGGGATACGGCGACCGCGAGATCCTCACCGATATCTCGTTTACCCTCCGCGCGGGCGAACGGCTCTGCGTCGTCGGCCCGAACGGATCGGGGAAGACGACCCTCCTTCGCGTCCTTTCGGGAAACCTGCCCTACCGCGGCAGCCTCTCGATCAGGGCGCAGGATCCCAAGTTGCGCGCGCACGCGCATGCGGAAAGCGAAGGCGAGATGACCGAGCGCTCGCGCCTTTCGCGGCGCGCGGCCGCGCGGGAGACGGGCTTCCTCGCCCAGCTTTCCTCCGCGTACTTCCCGTTCACCGTCGGGGAAACCGTCATGCTCGGCCGTTACGCCCGCCAGAGGAGGGCCCTTTTCGCGCTTCCTTCGGATCTTGACCGCGAGACGCTCGCTCGCGCGCTCGAGGCCTGCGGCATCGCGGACATTCAGGACGAGCGCCTCTCGTGCCTTTCAGGCGGGCAACTCCAGCGCGTGTTCCTCGCGCGCGCCTTCGCCCAGGATCCTTCGATTCTTCTCCTCGACGAGCCGTCGAACCATCTCGACCTTTATTACCAGCTCGGGCTTCTCCGCTCCGTCGAGTCCTGGGTGCGCGGCGGCACGGTGCGCGGCGACAGTGAACCCACCGCCGACGTCAAATCGTCAAACCCCGCGACCGCGGCCGAGGTCGACGATGAAACGTCCCGCGCCCACGCGGCCATCGGCGTCTTCCACGACCTTTCCCTCGCGCTTCGCTTCGCCGACTCGCTCGTCCTTCTCGACGGCGGAAGGATCACGGACTCAGGCGATCCCCGCGCGGTCCTCTCGGGGGACGCGATCAACCGCGCCTACCGCATGGACGTCGCGCGCGCCATGCGCGACCTTCTCCAAAGCTGGTAAATCTGGTATCCTTAAAGACATGGTTCATCGGATAGACCACGACACGCCCGACATTCATCCCTCGGCCTTCATCGCGCACAACGCCGAGGTCGCGGGGAAGGTATCCCTCGCCGAGGGCTCATCCGTCTGGTTTTCCGCGACGGTCCGCGGCGACGTCGGGCCGATTTCCATTGGCAAGAACACGAACGTGCAGGACGGCGCGGTCCTCCACTGCGATCCCGGCGTGCCGACCACGCTCGGGGAAGGAGTGACCGTCGGGCACGGAGCCATCGTCCACTCGGCGAGGGTCGGCGACAACACGGTCATCGGCATGGGAGCCATCGTCCTCGGCGGCGCGGAGATCGGGGCCGACAGCATCGTCGGCGCGGCCTCGCTCGTCACGGGCGGTAAGACCTTCCTTCCCCGATCGCTCGTCTATGGGAACCCAGCGAAGCGAATCCGGGAACTCACCGACGGCGAGATCGCGGCGAACCGCGAGAACGCCGCCCATTACGCGCGGCTCGCCGCGGACGCCAAGGGCGCCTACCGCGACGCGGAGAAGCCATGACGGTCACGGGCATCGTCGAGAACCTCCCGGCCCATTTGGTGTACGGCGCGCCGGGCTGGCACGAGCTCGACCTTCACACGGTGATCGCGACCGATCTCATGAGCGACGTGCTCGTCTCGGTCGACGACGCCGCGCTCCTCGTGACGAGCCTCGCCACCGAGCAGACGGTTCGAAGCGCGGACCTCGTCGGCGCTACAGCAATCCTTCTCGTCAACGACAAACTCCCGACGCGCGAGATGAAGGCTCTCGCGGAATCCTGCGGGATCACCCTCCTCGCGACCCCCATGCCCATGTTCGAGTCGTGCGTCACCCTCGGCTTCCTTCAGCAACAAGACGAGTAACAGAGCCCAATGAGTAAACACACCGAAACGACAGAAGCCCTCGCCCGCGAAATCGCCGCATCGTCGCCCGTCTCCGGAACCCTTTCCGCGCCGACGGCGGCGGGGAAGGAAACAGGCATCGATCGCATACGCATACGGAAGACCGCCATCGCGGGACGCGAGGTATTCCAGCTCGAGCGGCTTTGCGGCCCGAAGGCCTTTCACGAAAACCTCGACGCCGCGGGGCTCGAGCGCGCGCTCGCGGAATCGCTCGGCGCCCGCTTCTCGCGCGCGGAGTTCTCTACGGACGAGGGCTCGATCTCGATTCTCGCGAACCGCCGAGGAGAGCTCAGCGCGATCAGGCGCCGCGCCCCGACAGGCGCCCCGAGCGAAACGGCAGCCACGCAAAACGAAACGGCAAGCGAGGGTCACGACCGAGTCAAGCGGTACATCCTCCCCGAGGGAACGCCGGTTCCCTTCCTCATCGACCTTGGCGTCATGACGGCAGACGGCTCGGTCGTCAAATCGCGCTACGATAAGTTCCGCCAGATAAACCGATTCCTCGAGTTCATCGATGACGCGCTTCCCGCGCTCCGCGAGGCCGCGGGCGCTAACCCCGACGGCTCGGGCGGAAGGGAACTCACCGTCGTCGACTTCGGCTGCGGGAAATCCTACCTCACCTTCGCGACCTACTATTACCTTTCGGTCCTCAAGGAGATCCCGGTCCACATCGTCGGGCTTGACCTCAAAGAGGACGTCATCGAGTCGTGCGCCCGCCTCGCCCGAACCTACGGATACGATCGCCTCGAGTTCGCCGTCGGAGACATCTCGGGATACCGCGGCTGCGACCGCGCGGACATGGTCGTTACCCTCCACGCGTGCGACACCGCGACCGACGCGGCCCTCGCGCAGGCGGTCCGCTGGGGCGCGCGGGTGATCCTCTCGGTCCCCTGCTGCCAGCACGAACTCAACGGAATCCTCGGCGACGGCGCGCGCGCGAGCCCGGGGAAGGAAACCCTAAAAGGGGCCTTCCGCTACGGCATCGTCCGCGAGCGCCTTGCCGCGCTCTTTACCGACGCGATGCGCGCCGAGCTCCTTTCGGGCGCGGGCTACCGCGTCCAGATCCTTGAGTTCATCGACATGAGCCACACGCCAAAAAACCTCCTCATCCGCGCGATCCTGCCGAAAGAGCGGGCCGCGGCTTCAGGCGGCGCGCCGGCGGGAACGGGCGAAAACGGCACGGCAGAGTACCGCGCGCTCCGCGAGTTCCTCGGCGCGGCCCCCGCGCTCGAGGCGGCTCTCAAACGCAACAAGGAGGAACGCTGATGGCACGCGTTCTCGTCGGCATGTCAGGCGGCGTCGACAGCTCCGTCGCCGCGAAGCTCCTCCTCGACCAGGGACACGAGGTCGCGGGCGTCACCCTCAAGCTCTTCTCCGACGAGGACATCGTGTGCGCGGAAAACGCGACGCGTACCTGCTGCGCGCTCTCCGACGTCGAGGACGCGCGCGCCGTCGCGTACAGGCTCGGCATCGAGCACTTCGTCTTCAACTTCCGCGAGTACTTCGCCGAAACCGTGATCAAGCGCTTCGTCGACTCGTACCTCGCGGGCAAGACCCCGAACCCGTGCATCGACTGCAACCGCTTCATCAAATTCGACAAGCTCATCGAGCGGGCGCTCCTCCTCGGCTACGACTACGTCGCGACGGGGCACTACGCCACCGTGGGCCAAGACCCGGCGACCGGCCGCTGGCTCCTCGGCAGGGGAATAGACCGATCGAAGGACCAAAGCTACGTCCTGTACTCCCTCACGCAAGGACAGCTCGCGCACACCCTTTTTCCCCTCGGCGGGATGGACAAGAAAACCGTCCGCGCGATCGCGGAGGAAGCGGGGCTCATCAACGCGCGGAAGCCCGACAGTCAGGACATCTGCTTCGTCCCCGGCGGGGACTACGCCGCGTTCATCGAGAAGGCCGCGCCCGGCTCGGCGCGCCCGGGTAAGTTCCTCGACGTCGCGGGCCGCGAGATCGGCGCCCATCGCGGGGTGACGCGGTACACGATAGGGCAGCGGCGCGGGATCGCGCAGGCTTTCGGAAAGCCGATGTACGTCGTCGCGAAGGACGCCCGGGCGAACACGGTCACCCTCGGCGAGAACGCCGACCTCCTTTCCTCAAGCCTCGTCGCGCGCGACGTCAACCTCATAGCCTTCGAACGCCTCGAGGGCCCCCTGCGCGTCACGGCGAAGATTCGCTACAATCAGACCGAGCAAGGCGCGACGATAACCCCCGAAGGCGACGGCTCGGTCCGCGTCGACTTCGACGAGCCGCAGCGGGCGGTCGCCGAGGGACAGGCCGTCGTCTTTTACTCAGGCGACACGGTTGTCGGCGGCGGCACGATTTGACTTCCGACATCGGCACCCATACACTAATTGAAGGGAACGATAGTTCCCCACGGGAGAAACGCGCATGATTGAGCAGGAAGAAGCGGGCGGCAAGGTCCTCTACGAGGACGCGGACCACAAGTTCATTTGGCTTGGGACCGAAAGCCGCTACCGAAAAGGCGTCATCCAGACGATGCAGTATCTCATCATCGACCACGGACGGGGCACGCTCCTCGACCCGGGCGGGGTACACCTCTTCTCCCGCGTTGTCGCCTCCGCGAGCCGCTATATCTCCGTCGACAAGATCGACACGATCTTCTTCTCGCATCAGGATCCCGACGTATCGTCGGGCATCGCGCTCTGGCTCGGCGTCACGAACGCCCGCGTCTACGTCTCCGCGCTCTGGACGCGCTTTCTCCCGCACTTCGGCGTCGTCGACACCGCGCGCGTCATCCCGATCGAGGACCGAGGCGGCTCGCTTTCCCTTCCCTCGGGCGCCGCGCTCAAGTTCGTCCCCGCGCACTTCATGCACTCGCCGGGAAACTTTTGCCTCTTCGACGAGCGCTCGAGGATCCTTTTCACCGGGGACATCGGCGCCGCCGTCTTCGGCGAGGGCGACGAGACCCTCTTCGTCGACGACTTCGAGCGCCACCTCCCGCTCATCGAGGGCTTCCACACGCGCTACATCGCGTCGAACGCGGTCGCGCGCAAATGGTGCTCGATCGTCTCCCGCCTCTCGCCCGAGATGATCGCGCCCCAGCACGGCGCCGTGTACCGCGGCGAGGCCGTCGGCAAATTCCTTTCGTGGCTTTCCGCGCTCCGCTGCGGCGTTGACCTCGCCGACCAGTTCTTCGGTCAGTAGGCGGGCCGCATGGAAACGAAAGAACTCGAACGAAACTACGAAGACGCCCTCGCCCGACTCGCGATCGGCTACAACAAAAGCGTGATCCTCTCCCCGGTCACCGCGCACTCGCTCGAGATCCTCGACGAGGCGATGGGCCAGGTCGAGCGCGGCCTCAACACGATCGTGAGCGCGTTCGAGGAGATGCGCGCGGGCAGCAACAGCACCTCGGAAAACGCGGGGCGCATCGACGCGATGATGGGCGAGATTCTCGCGAAAAACGGTTCGATGGATAGGGATATCGAGGGGCGCATCGCGGATATCGAGCGCGCGGCGGCGGACGCCAAGGCGATCGGCGCGCTTTTCGACGAGCTGAAGAAACGAACCGAAAGCGTCGCCGGGATCACCGGCTCGATACAGGACGTATCCGACCGCACGGGAATCCTCGCGATTAACGCCTCAATCGAGGCGGCGCGCGCCGGGACGGTCGGCAGGGGATTCCGCATCATCGCGAACGAGGTCCGCTCCCTCGCGAACCAAACCGGCGACTTCGCGAAGCAGATCGACGCGAGCGTCGCCGAATTTCAAAAGACCGTCGACGCGATCTCGGGGAAGATGGACGAGTTCAACGATCTTTTCTCCCGCTTCAAGACCTCGTTCTCGGGCGTACTCACGAGCTTCAGCGAAAACGCGCGGACGATCGACCGCGCGGGCAGCTCGCTTTCCGAGATCACCGGCGCGATCAGGGAAGAGGCGGCGGCGCTCAACGACGGGCTCTCGTCGCTCGAGAGCGTGAACGACTCGATGCACGAGACGCACGCCATCCTCGGCGTCGTCAAGACAAGCAACGAGTTCCTTGGGCAATTGCTCGAGAAAGGATCGGAAGGCTAAAAAAAGCGCGCCCGCGCGAAACACGCGAGCGCGCTTACGAAGACTAACGGCCGAGGCTACTTCTTCTGATTTGCGTCGACGACCGAAAGCTGCGAGAACACGACGCCCTGATCCGCCGCCATCGCGCGAAGGTCGTTCGCCGTCTCGGAAAGGTGCCCGCCCTGACGGGAGAGCTCGGCGATCGAAACCGATATCTCGTCGAGCCGGCTGCCTGTGGTGACCGACTTCCGCTCGATCGTGTCCATGTTAGCCTTAACGCTCGAGCCGAGCGCGGCGATTCCCCTCACCGACTCCTTGATCTCGGCTACCGCCCTATTCGACTCCGCGAGCACCCGCGCGATCGAGTCGAAGGCCTTTTGCGCGAGGAGCGCCTCGTCGAGGTTTTTGCTCACCCGCTCGGTTCCCTTGACGCTGACGTCCATCACCTGGTTCATGTTCTCGGTTATGTCGTTCACGATGTCGCGGATGCTCTCGGCGGTGTGCCCCGAGCTCTCGGCGAGGTTTCGGACCTCGCCGGCGACCACCGCGAACGCCTTGCCGGCGCTTCCCGCGCGCGCGGCCTGAATCGACGCGTTGATCGCGAGCACGTTCGTGCTTTCCGCGAGCCGCTCGATGAC
>DAOPYF010000139.1:0-6246 GCA_035352735.1 Treponemataceae bacterium
CGGACCTTCGTGTGGTCAAGGCTAAAGCTCTCGACGTTTCTTGATTCCTTCATATTGATCGCTCCTCTCGTTTGTTCATTTCACTAAAGCCTCCGCGCGGGGAATGATGCCCTCGCGGGGAGCCCCGCCTCTGTACGCATACTCGCGCCTACCGCTTCTATCACGCCTTCTCCGCGCCGATCGCCTGAGCCATCTCCATGACGACGTGCGCGCTGATCTCGGAGGCGATCCGCGAAAACTCCTCGTAGCTCATCCCCGCCTCAGAGCCGGCGAGGTCGGAGACGCTCCGCAGCACGGCGAACGGGATCCCGTTGACCGCGCAAACCTGCGCGATCGCGGCTCCTTCCATCTCGACGCACGCGGGCGAGAAGAGGGACACGATCCTCGCGCGGCGAATCTCGTCGGTGATGAACGCGTCGCCCGAGGCGACGCGACCCTCGACCATCCGGTGGCGCTCGGGGATGCCCGCCGCGGCCTTCGCCCCCGCGTCCCGCGCGCTCACCCGGCCGTAGGCCTCGAGCGCGATCGCCCTGAGGCGCGCGTCCGCCTGAAAGAAGGGCGTCTCGGTTCCCGGGATCTGGCCGGGCTTGTAGCCGAACGGCGTCGTGTCGAAGTCATGCTGCACGGCGTCCGTGCACACGACCATGTCGAGAACCCTGAGGCCCTCGGCCGTGCCGCCCGCAGATCCCGTGTTGACGACGCACTCGACGCCGAACTCCGATATCAGCATCTGCGCGCAGAGCGCGGCGTTGACCTTGCCGACCCCGCAGCACACGACGACGGCGGGACAGCCTGAAAGCGTTCCCTCGTGAAACTCGAGCGAGCCGCGCCTCGCGACGCGTACCTGATCGCCCGATTTCGAAAGCGCGGAGAAAAGCAGGGTTACCTCTTGCTTTTCCGCGCCGATGATTCCTACCTTCATGCGTTCCCCCCATTGGGCTTTTTTTCGGCTTCCGTCGCGGAGTCGCCCATAGCCGCCGCCAAGGCAAGGTGCGCCCCCACGTCCGCGATCAAGCGCTCAAGCGCCTCGTGGACCGCAGGATAGAGCCGGTCGATTTCGTCCGCCTTCCCGCCGATGATCGCTTCCTCAAGCTCGCGCGCCTGGGCCGAAAGCGAAGTCCCGCCGATATTCGCGATGCTCGATATGAGCGAATGCGCGGCCGCGCGGAATTGCGCGAAGGCGCCGCTTCGCCGGCCGCTTTCAAGCTGCTCGAGCATCTTCGGCCCCGTCCGATAAAAGACCTTGAGGATCATCTCGAGGTTGCGCTCTGAACCGGTGTACTGGATGCCCACTTCGCGATCGAGGCCAGCGATCCAGGGGAGGGAATCAACCGCTTCGGGCTCATCCCCAGACCCCGTCGTTGTCCCGGTCTCGCCCGCAAGCGCTTCCGTGCCGGAAGCCTCATTCACCGACTCGGCTCGGGCTCTGGGCTCCGCGTCGCGCCCGCCCTGACTTCCCGAAAGCCATTTCTTCAGGCACGCGACGAAGGCGTTGAACTCTATCGGCTTACAGAGGCTGTCGTCCATCCCGGCCTTGCGATAAGTTTCGAGGTAGGTCGCGCCGGTATTCGCGGTAAGCGCGATGATGGGCACCTCCGCGTAGCCGGGAATCTCCCGGAGCCGCTGAGTCGTCTCGAGCCCGTCCATGCCCGGCATCATGTGGTCCATGAGCACGAGGTCATACCGCCGCGCGCCGGCCTTCTTGAGCGCCTCGGCGCCGCCTTCCGCCTCGTCGGACACGATCCCGAGCGTCTGGAGAAAACCCTCGGCGACCTTTCGGTTCACCTGGCTATCGTCGACGATGAGAACCGCGATCTCGCCGTCCCTGAAGGAGATCGGCGTGAAACCGAAGGAGTTGACCATGGGGACGCTCGTCGAGAAGTCCACATTCTCGCCCTTGATGAAACGCGCGAACGACGGGATGACGAGCGGCTTAAAGAGGAGATTGATCGAGGGAACCTTTCCCTTGCCGACGAAGTCGATCATCGAAAGGAGCGCGAGCCACCGAACGCCCCGATGACTTTCGGCAACGGGAGCCGCGCTCTCGAACGCGCGCTGGTAATCGAAGATGACGTGCGTCCAGGGGAAGTCTTCCAAGGCAAGGCACGCGCGAAAGTCCTCGAGGGTCTTGCAGGACCTGCATGAGTATTTTCCGAATCGGGCCATGCGCTCGATCGAGGCGACGGTATAGGGATCGGGGTCGTAGACGAGGAGCGAGAACTTCCCCCGCGGGAGCCGCGCGACGGGCTCGCACTTTTGCGCGTCGCCGAGCGGGATCACGACGGTGAAGGTCGACCCGACGCCCTCCTCGCTTTCAAACTTCAGCTCGCCCGCCATCAGGTTCACGAGCCCCTTACAGATGGCGAGCCCGAGCCCCGAGCCCTCGACGGGAACGGTCTCGGCCCCCTCGACGCGGCTAAACCGGCTAAAGAGCTCTCCTTGCCGGTTCTTGGGGATCCCGACGCCGGTATCGCGGACGGCGAACTTGAGGGCCTTGCCCCCTCCCGCGACGATGGGCGCGATCATGAGATTGATCTCGCCTTGATTGGTGAACTTCACCGCGTTGTTGAGGAGATTCACGAGTATTTGCTTCACGCGGAGCTCGTCGCCGATGAGCTCGGACGGCGTCGCCGGGTCGATGTCGACGGTGAAGGACAGTTCCTTCTCGAAGAGCTTTACCGCGACGAGGTTAACGACATCATGCACGAGCGAGCCAATCCCGAACGGCGCGGTTTGGAGCTCCATCTTCATCGCCTCGATGCGCGAGAAATCGAGGATGTCGTTGATGATCGAGAGGAGCATCGTCGCCGAGGACTGGATATGCGAGACGTAGTTTTGCTGGAGCGGGGTCATATGGGTACGCGAGAGGAGCTCGTTCATCCCGAGCACGCCGTTCATCGGCGTGCGGAGCTCGTGCGTCATGTTCGCGAGGAACGCGGATTTCGCGACCGTCGCGGACTCCGCGCGCTCCCGGGCGGCGACGAGCTCGGTCGTGTTCGTCGCGATCGAGATGACGCCGAAGCTTTCCTTCTGGTACATGAGCGGGTCGATCCGGAAGTTGAAGAATTGCCGCCCGTCCGCGAGATCGAGCGCGAAAGTGCCGCGCCTCGACTTCGTCCACTCGCCGCCGAAAACGTCGGCGTACCGCGTGCGCACGGGATCGGCGTGCCGAAAGAGGTAGCCCCAGGGATGCCCGACGACCGAGTGCCAATGGGTAAAGCCGAGGGACTCGACGAGCGTGCGCGAGGCGTACTCGATGGTCCCGGCGGGGTTGATGATCGCGATATCGTCGGTCGCCGAATCCATGAGCGCCTCGAGGATGGCCTTCGGCTTAATCTCCCCGGTGATGTCGAACTGCGTCAGGATGTACCCGAAGGTCCCCGCGGAGGACTTGATCATCCTGAGGTCAGCGTAATACCAATGGAGCTCGCCCTCGACGCGGATTTTGACGATCTCGTGGATGGGCTCGTCGAAGAGGATGATCCGGTCAAGCATCGACTCGACGAGCGTGACGTCCACCTTCGGGATATCGCGCAGGTTGCGGCCGACGAGGTCTCGCCAAGAGTTGCACCCGGTTCCGCGCGCGATCGCGTCGCTCGCGAGGATGAGCTGGAGCGACCGGTCGAAGACCATGACCTGGCCGGGGATCGAGCTCATCAAGGTGTCGAGAATCTTCTTCTGGGAGTAAAGCTCGGTAACGTCGGTGATGTAAAAAACCTTGCCGATGAGCCGCCCGTCGCGGTCGGCGTTCGCCGCGCGGACGTTGAACCACTCGTACTGGTCGTTCCGTTTTCGGTCGAGGGGAAACACCTCGTCGACCTTCATGCCCTTATTGAGTTTCTCGAACCATTTCTTGAAAAGGAGCTTGAGGACGGGATTCTTGACGAGATCGAAAAGCCCCTTGCCTTGGGCGGCGCGGGGGGAAGGAAGGTTGAAATACTCGGCGGCGGCGGAACTCATCCCGAGTACCATGTTATCGGAATCAAGGAAAAGGACTATGCTCGGCGAGAGTTCAAGAAGAACCTCGGAATATATCGGCGTGCCGGCTTCCCCCGGCGGACCATCTTTTTCCATGGGTGGAGTATACACTTTTATATAGCGATTATCAATTTCTATACACATCTTGGGGATTATCTGGTATCCTTACCGAATCATGAAGAGCTCGAGCCGCGATTTTGTCCTGCAGGATATCCTTGAAAAGGAAGATATCTGCACTTTTTTCCAGCCCATCGTCAGCCTGAAGACCGGGGAGATCTTCGCGTACGAGGCCCTCGTCCGCGGCCTCAAGGCGAACACCGACGGTTTCATCGCGCCGAGAGACCTCTTCGCCCAGGCCGAGCGGGAGACGATATCGCTCGAGTTCGATCGCCTGTGCCGAAGAAAAGCCCTCGAGAATTTCAGCCACTTTCACCCTGCGGTCGGGGAAACCGTAGACGACGCGCGCAAGGGCCACCCCATGATGTTCATGAACATCAATACCTCGGTCATCGGCTCTGGCGACGCGGAAACGCCGCACATCAGCACGATCACCCGGCAGATGGGCTTTGACCCTAAAAGCATCGGGCTTGAGCTCATCGAATCCCCATCAAACTCGCCCGAGGAACTCATCGACTTCGTGAACCGATACCGGGACTCGGGGTTCCTCATCGTAATCGACGACTTCGGCTGCGAGCACTCGAACATCGACCGCCTGATCCAGATCCACCCCGACATCATTAAGATCGACCGGAGCATCGTCTCGGAGATCGAGCGCGACCCGTACCGCCAGTCCATCCTCAAGTCCATTCATTCGCTCGCGGAGATGACCGGATCCCTGTGCCTGGCCGAGGGAGTCGAAACGATCGAGGAGATATTGACCTGCCACCTCCTCGGCGTCGATCTTTTCCAGGGATTCGCGATCGCCTGCCCCTCGCCCGACCTCGAGAAGGTCGGCGCCGAGGCGCTCGCGTCGCTCGCCCAAATCCAACATGACATCCGGAAGGCCACGCTCGACGTGTTCAGGAGCAAACGGCGGCTCACCGGCGACATCAACGTGCTCGCGGACTGGCTCATCAGGCAGATCTCGACGCGGAACCTCGACGCGATGACCCCGGTCTTTCAGGATTTCATCGCGATGAACGGCGAGATCGAGTGCATCTACCTCCTGAACGGCGAGGGAAACCAAGTCTCGGACACGATCATCTCGCAAGCACTCCTGCACCAGTCCCGGCCCGGCATCTTCAAGCCCGCGCGGCCGGGAACGAGCCATGCGTTCAAGCCATTCTTCGCCTGCTTCGAGGCGCTCGGCATCCAGCGCTACCTGACGGACGTTTACCTTTCCCTGGCCTCGGGAAACCTTTGCCGAACCCTTTCCGTCAAACTCGAGCCGGAAAACCCCGGCGGGCTCATCCTGTGCATTGACTTCCTCGAGGAAGCGATCCGAACCCCCGAGCCCATCATGGGCACGCATGCGTAAAACACCATAAAAACCACGCCATTTGTAAATTTGCGTTAGAATACCGTAAAAAACCGCAAAGTTTTCCTCGATTCGCTTGAAACAACAGCCCCATTCAAGTAAGGTTCAACCATCGCACGAGCATAACAAAAGCGTATTGTAGAGGGCCGGCCGTTTCCTCCTCCTCCTTTTTCGGCTGGCCCTTATTTTATATTGCCCAACGCCCGGAGATCGGCTATTCTTTTCGCCATGACACACCCGACTTACACCCTGACCGTTTCCTGCGCCGACCAACCCGGCCTCATCGCGGCCGTCACCGGCTGCATCGCGGAAACCGGGGGAAACATCCTCAACCTGGCCCAGCACACCGCCGTCGACATCGGCATGTTCTTTTGCCGCGTCTCCTTCGCGGGCAAGGAAACCTTCACCGAGGATCGCTTTAACGAGGCCTTCGCGAAGGTCGCGAGCCCCTTCGCCATGGACTGGCATTTTTACAACAACGCCCGAAAAAAACGCGTCGCGATCCTCGTCTCGAAAACCAGCCACTGCCTCTACGAGATCCTCCTCAAGCACGCCGACGGCGAGCTCGACTGCGAGATCCCGGTCATCATCTCGAACCACCCGGACCTCGCGCACATCGCGACCTCGTTCCATCTCCCCTTCTACCAGGTCGACACGGGGAAGGGGAAAGACGCCTACGAAAGCGACCTCGAGGAAATCCTCGGGCAATACAAGATCGACCTCGTCGTGCTCGCGCGCTACATGCAGGTCATGTCGGGGAATTTCTGCCGCAACTGGGACAAGAAGGTGAT
>DAOPYF010000140.1:0-6058 GCA_035352735.1 Treponemataceae bacterium
CGCGCCGTAGGGCAAAAGATTGAAGCAGCAAGCGGCAACATGGGCGAACTACCTCGCGCGGAGCTGCCGCGTATGAATGCCCCTGCAGGGGCGGAATGAAAAATCACCCGCGCCTCACCCGAAAATCACCCGAAAATCACCCGTGTCGGATTTCCCGATCATGGTATTATCGTAAGCGCAAAAGATCGCTCAAAACCGGTCCCTACGGATCGCTGAGCGCGCGGCGCGCGAACAAACCGCGCGACGGAAAGAACGGGGGGTAAAAAAATGTCTGATTACGCGATAACCATAACGCACGAGCGGGACGACGATTCGGGCGAGTGGTTCTACCAATGCGTCATAGCGAATACGACGAATGGCGAGTTGCGCCCGCAGAACGTCGCCATCGGGTTGCTTGACGGCATAGCGGGCGAAATTCGGAATGAGGCGTATCAGAATATAGAAAGGCTTCGGCCGGGCGAGACCGCTATTCTGAGATACGAGCCGAACGCCAAATGGAAATATCGGCAATTCGTGCGAATCACCGTCGCGGGCGAAGCGAGCGAATTCCTGGTAACCGGCCCTTATTCCGACCCGGTCGTCGGCTCGAAAGTCCGCCCGACGCGCAACCACGCAGTCGCGTTCCTCAAGCGGCATGCCTTCGTCGAAACGATCGCGATCGCCGTCGCCATCCTGATTACCGCCGTTCCGACGTTCCTATCCGCGGACGCGATTAAAAAGGCGTCTGAAGGGTATGGCCTGAGACTACTGAGCATTGAGCTCGCATGGGTCATTTTCGGCTTGCCGCTTTTGATATACGTGGGCTGGCTCGTGATCTCGGGCATGATGGCAAAAAACGCCTCGAGCACGACCGCGCATGGCACCGTAACCGGAGGCTCAATCAACCTGACCATCCATGAAGGAAGCGCATCGACGGCAAACCTGATTCAGGATACGATGGGCGTCGGCAAGTTATCCGTCCACCGAAAGGTTTTCTTTTTCGGCTTCTGCCTCAACGCGGCGATTATCGCCTATCAACTCCTGCATGGGGTCATGAAGGGCGAGACGAGCATCGTCAGCGGCATCCTATCCTGCTCGCTGTTTCTCACGACGAAGTCGATGCAAGTCTTCTTCGCCGCCAAGCCCATTATCGATACCGGCTTTAAGAACATTAACGTCCTTTTGGCCCTCGCGGAATATGCTCTAGTCGTCGCGTTCCCGATCGTTCTCCTCAAGCTGACCAAGGAACGGGTCGCCATTCAGCAAAAGGTCACATCGGCGTTTTGGGGCCTTCTCTTCGGCTTCCTCCTCGCGCAACTCCCCGCGTGGCTCACGGCGAGGTAATCGCGTCTCCCGAGCGCGAGAATGGGGCGCCCCTCGGGCATGAGCCCGAGGCCGGGCTTTCCGCCCGTATCTTCGCGCACATCCAAAACTTCTGGAAATGCTTGTTACGCCCGTCATCGCGGCCGACATTGTCCGGATTGTCGTCGCGCGGAGCTGCCGCGTATGAAAGCCCATGCAGGGCGCGAAGAACACGGCCTCGCGAAGTGCGATGGCGCGGTTATCGGCGGTTGGGTTCACCGATTCTGCCGTAGCTCTCGGATGTATTTCCTGATGCCGCTCATGAATACGCCCTTTGGGATGGACTCATAATCGGGCAATGCCTTCTCGTATGCCTTCAGGGAGTATCCGTCTTTCAGAAGGATGAAAGAATACTTCTTCGTTACCATCGCGCGCTTGGGACAGGTATAGACGCAGTTCAGGCAGAACGCGCAATGGTCCATGACTTGCACGGCGTCGCCGTCAATCTTGAGATTATTGACCGGGCACTCCGCGACGCATCTTCCGCATCTCACGCACTCGCGAGTTACCGTCAGCGATTTCCGAAAAAGGGAAGCGTATCGCATGGCGCTCTTAAGCCCTTTCCTCGAAATCAGCCTATCGATCGGAGTGGTCTTGGTCCTGCGGACCTCGCCGTTACGCAGGCTTTCCAAGATCCGCTTATTCTTCGCGGGGATTAATGATAGCAATGCCGATGATACGCCGGGCGGTAACGCGACGAAGACATTCGGGGGTAATACGAACATGTCTTCATACGCAATTTTGTATCCCTTGCGCTCAAGTATCGTGATGGCGTCATGCCTGCATCCTTTATTCGGGAACACATCGCCGCCGCCGGATACCGATAAAACCACGGTAGGGATGGCAATGCCGTTCGGGACGGTCCGTAACCAATCGATGACGGGAAACGGCGCGTTAAACTCATAAACGGGAAAAAGCAAAAAAAGAACGCTCGCATGCGGATTAACGCGCGGGTAGGGCTCTCGTATTTGGCTTATCTCGGTTTCCAAACCTTGAGCCTTCAATTGGCCACGTAAGTCTTCCGCGACCCTGCGCGTTCCTCCCGTTCCCGAGAAGTACAGAATTTGCGCGTTTTTTCCCAATCCGTATTCCATGATATCTCCTGCGCGGCGCGATGGCGGCGTTTGCCCGGCGCGAAGCGACCGCGCCAACGGTATCTACGCGTTCTTCGATGTCGTTAGGGCGTATTCTGGTTATTGAACAGACAGGACCGTGCAATATGCTACCCTAGAGATTGGACCAATACTAAGAAAGATGCTTTATGAATAGGTTTCAACCGTATTGCGGCCTTCAAGTCGGCATTTATTACAAAGACAAAGAAATCGCAGACGGCGATGCGGAAAGCGCCATTCGAGACAGTTAATTTCCTGCGAGACCTATATGGGTTTTTGGTGAAGTAAGCATATTCCGGAAAACTATTCAGGAAGCATGATAAATCGGATACTCCGGTCATTTTTCCTTGCGTAAACTGTCTCGAAAAGTATATACTTTTCGAGACAGATGGAGCGCAAGAAAATGTCGGAAGAAATCTATTCTGAGAAGGTTCGTAAACGAATACTGAAGTTAGGGAAAGGGAGCGTTTTTTCTCCTGCCGACTTTGCAGATATTGCGGGAGCGATTACTGTTCGCAAGATCCTTGCACGAATGGTCGGTAACGGAACTATTCGTCGGCTTATGCGTGGGGTTTATGATTATCCTTCGTATAGTTCGCTGCTCGGTGAATTCGCCTCTCCCGATCCGGAGGCTATCGCGCAGGCCTTGGCCCGTTCTTTAGGTTGGACTATCAGGCCATCGGGCAATACCGCGTTGAATGCGTTAGGATTGTCGACGCAGATTCCCGCCCGTTGGGAATACTTGAGCGATGGACCATACCGCACGTATGAATGGCTTGGCATGAAGATGGAATTCAAGCACCGGGCGAACCGTGAGTTGACGGTTCTCTCATTCAAGAGCGCCCTTGTCGTGCAAGCCCTGAAAAGCCTCGGAAAAAGCGCCGTTGATACAAAGGTCCGCTCAAAGATTGCGCGAAATCTCACGGAGAAAGAGAAAAAGACGTTGCTGAAAGAGGCAAGGATTGCGTCAGACTGGATATATGACGAGATCAAGATAATCTGCGAGGAAGGGACTGCGGAAAGTGAATAAGGTCGCGCGTCTTTCAAGCAAGGATCGGCAGGATCTATTTCTCGGGACAGCCCGGAAAATGGGAATCAATGAGGCTATTGTCGAGAAGGATTTCTGGGTATGTTGGACGCTTGCGTATCTTTTCCAAATAAGCCCATGGAAAGATAACTTTTCATTCAAGGGCGGAACCAGCCTTTCGAAGTCCTATAACCTCATCCAACGTTTTTCCGAGGATATCGATCTTATCATCGACTGGACGCTTCTGGGGTACCGCAAGGACGAGCCATGGGAAATGCGCAGTACGTCCGGACAGGAGAAATTTAACGAGGAAGCGAATGAGCGCGCTTTAGTCTTCTTGCATGATACCTTTGCTCCCGAGTTACGGATTGGTTTCGCCGGTCTCCTCGGGATTGATGTCGAAATATCCGTCGATTCAGAGCAAAACGTATTGTTCCATTATCCGAAGAGTTTTTCGAACAACGCGATTTTGCAGGCGATCCGGCTTGAGATTGGGCCTCTTGCGGCGTGGGTTCCGTCGGAAAACAGAGTCATCAAGCCGTATGCCGCAGAACGGTATCCGGCGGTTTTCGGGACCCCCGAGACGTCAGTGCGGACGGTCATGGCAAAACGGACGTTCTGGGAAAAGGCCACCATACTCCATCAGGAAGCGCATCGCGATGAAAAACGTCCCCTGCCGCTCCGCTCCTCGCGGCATTACTACGATCTCTACCGGATGGCAAAAACCACGGTTAAAAATGAAGCTTTCAAGGATTTTGATTTGCTCAAAGAAGTCATCGCGTTCAAGCGTCGGTTCTATCGGTGTCCCTGGGCGAAATATGAGGAGGCCCTTCCGGGTTCAATTCAGCTCATGCCGCCTGAATGCCATGTACGGGATTTGGAAAAGGACTATAAGGACATGCAATCGATGCTTTTCGGGGAGATTCCGACCTTCACCGAGATTATGGGCGGTATTGAGGCGCTAGCGAAGGAAGTCAACGCGCTTCGCGGCTAAAAAGTCGCAAGCGTATGCAGGGGGTGCGTACGCTCGTTTTTACCTAACAGAAAAAGCGCATCGTAACAAAAAAAAGTTATGATGCAAAAAGCAGTGCTCTTAATCCCACAAGTTCATCCAGTACTTGCCCATGAGCTCAAATCCGCGCTGAGCTCTCCGCATATTCGCCTCTGAGGTCGCTCTGTCGTATTTCGTTTTTCCGTATCGCGGGTCGTCCATCGCCGAGAGCCATGACTCGAACGTGAAATCCCGCTTGAGTTTCCTGTCGACTGCAATCGTATGGGCTTTATCATAATCGGGATTATTGATTTCAACATAATCCGGTTTCTCATTGTCATACTCGAACCTCAACGCGTACTCGATCTCGCCCAAAACCCAATCCCAGGCCTTTTGGGCGGCATCGGACGTTTTGTCGTTTCTCGGGTCGTTCCAGTCTTCCTCGGTGCAGTCCTTGAAAAACTCGTTGATTTCGGGAAACGATGAATCCCTGAAACTCCATTGGCAGGGGTATCCGTGCAAATGGTTCTTGTAGTAGCGGAAAGGTTTGTACATTTTAGTTGCGGCGGTGGAATAAAAGCTGCAATACCAGTTACGGGAGAAACCATGATGAAGGATAAATAGGGCTACGCGAAACGGAGACAATAAATCTGAAAAGCGCATGTCATCCTCCCCACTCTTACTTCCTCCACCCGACGTATTTCTTCCCGAACGCCGTCCTCGTAACCGTCTCATGGGCGGTGTCGGAATAACCCTCCATGCACACGGGAAGAGTTTCCTCCCGCAGGATCCCGAGCTCGCGCGCGGGAAGGATCGCGTCCGCGAAAACGAAGTACGAAAGATCGTCGTCGCTAAGGCCGTCGAAGTATTGCGGGAACGCGCGCCGGTACGCCGCGCAAAGATCGTCGATGACGAACGCGTCGCGATCGTAGAGGGCGATCAGGCGAAGCGCGAAGAGCGTCCATTCACCGGCGCCGTCCATCATTCGGTCGTTCACGGGATTCTCGGTATCGGCATAGATCTCGATCATGGCCGCGAAAAGGTCGCGGTAAAGCGATTGCCAGTCCTCGCGCCCAAGGATCGCGCGCCCTTCATCGGTAATGCAAAGCCTCGACGATCTCGCCTCGGCGAAACCCGCGAGGCAAAGGCATGAGCGGAAGCGGACGAGCGGGATAAAGCCCGACTCCGACTTTGGCTTCATGATCTCGCGCACGCGCGGCGATTCCTCGAGCTCGAAGGCCTCGTCGAACCACCTACCCGCGGCGTCCGGCGCGAGATACCCGCTCGCCGTCATGCGGATCGGGCCGCGCTCAAGCTCGCGAAGGAGCGCGATCGCGGCGCGAAGCACCGGGACGCCGCGCGTCTCCTCCGTCGGGATCGGACCCGAAATCGAAACGAGCCGGTCGATGGCCCTCTGCCGGTCGGAGAACATGATATGGACGTCCTCGGGGGAAAGCCCCGCGAAATCCTCGATCGGCTGGCTATTCGTAATCGCCATGTAGGACTCGAGAAACGCTTGCAAGTCCTCCGCCGATTTGAACTCCCGATCGCCCGCGATTCGGCGCATGTCGTTAAGCGCGTCCGTCG
>DAOPYF010000141.1:0-5990 GCA_035352735.1 Treponemataceae bacterium
AGGAGCTCCATGATCTCGGTGTCGTCCATCGGGTTGATAACCTTGCGGAGCACCCAAATCTTTTGCATTTCCTCCTCGGTAAGGAGCAGCTCTTCCTTTCGCGTGCCGGATTTCTTGATGCTGACGGCAGGGAACAGGCGTCGGTCGGATAGCTTCCGGTCGAGGTTGATTTCCATGTTGCCGGTGCCCTTGAATTCCTCGAAGATGACCTCGTCCATGCGGCTTCCGGTCTCGATGAGCGCGGTCGCGATGATCGTGAGGCTTCCGCCCTCCTCGACGTTGCGCGCGGCGCCGAAGAATCTTTTCGGTTTATGCAGGGCGTTCGAGTCGACGCCTCCCGAAAGGACCTTGCCCGAGGTCGGGACGGTCTGGTTATACGCGCGCGCGAGGCGGGTGATCGAGTCAAGGAGGATGACGACGTCGCGCTTATGCTCGACGAGGCGCCGCGCCTTCTCGAGGACCATCTCGGCTACCTGGACGTGGCGCGTGGCCTGTTCGTCGAAGGTCGAGGAGATAACCTCGGCCTTGACGGTGCGCTCCATGTCGGTGACCTCCTCGGGTCGCTCGTCGATGAGGAGGACGATGAGGTATACCTCGGGATGGTTCGCGGTGATCGCGTTCGCGATCTTCTGCATGAGGATGGTCTTTCCGGTTCGGGGCGGCGCGACGATGAGGGCGCGCTGGCCCTTACCGATCGGGCAGAAGAGGTTCATGATGCGCGTCGAGAACTCGTTCGTCGTCGTCTCGAGGTTGAACTTCTCGTCCGGGTAAAGCGGCGTGAGGTTATCGAAGGGGATGCGGCTCTGCGCTGCGGAAACCTCGTCGAAGTTGACGGTCTCGACGCGGAGGAGCGCGAAGAATCGCTCGCCTTCCTTCGGTGAGCGGATCTGACCGTAGACGGTGTCTCCGGTCTTGAGGTTGAAAAGGCGGATCTGGCTCGGGGAGATGTAGATATCGTCGGGGCCGGGAAGGTAGCTATTCTGCGGCGAGCGGAGGAATCCGTAGCCGTCGGGAAGGATTTCGAGGGAACCGGAGGCGAAGATGATACCGCCGTGCTCGGTGTGCGCTTTCAGGACCTGGAAGATGACTTCCTGCTTTTTCATGGCGACCATGTCTTCGTGCGGTACGCCGTACTGGGTTGCGAGCTCGCGGAGCGCGTGCATTCCCATTCTCGTCAGTTCGTTGATCGTCAGGCGGGGTTTGTTTCCGGAGTCTCCGGCCTGCTCGCTTTCCGCTTGCGCCTGGGCGGCCTCTCGCAGGTAGTTCTGGTCTTCGCGGTTCTCGCGCGATTCCCTGCCCTCGCGGTTTTCGCGGAACCGTCGGTTATTGTCCCGATCCCCGCCCCCGTTTCGGTCCCGATTATCGCGGCCCTCGCGGAACTCGCGTGGCGAGCCGTCGCGGTTGCCGCCGCCCTGCCCGCCCGAACGTCGCGCCCGCGACCGAACGATAATGCGCTTTTCTCCGGGTTCTCCGCCCGGACCTTGCTCTCCGCCCGAATTGGGTAAGCCGCCCATGCCGGACGAACCGGCGTCAATGGTTTGCGTTTCTTCGCCGGACGGAGCGGTCATTTCGGAAGCGGCGAAAGAGTCGCCAGCCGCGCCATCCTGGGCCCCGAGATCGAATTGACCCTGATCCGGGGATTGTTGCGCCTCACCATCCGAATTGTCGGTGGCGTGGCGTCTTCTGATTGATGCCATGGGAATTCTCCATAAGATAAACACAGGACTTTTGATTGAAAGACATTGCAGTGTTCGGATTTTTCCGTAAAAAATGGATAAGAATTACAGTAAGTATAATGACGTCGTCACTTCCTGTCAAGACAATCCAGAACCATCGTCAAGGCGATGCTTCGGGTCTTTCTCCGCACGTAGTCCCGCGAGCCGCGTATCAAAACGCGCGCGCTTTTCATGCCGCCCGCGCGTAGGCGACACGCGATGCACACCGTTCCCACGGGCGTTTCAGGGCTTCCGCCCGAAGGGCCCGCGACGCCCGTTACGGCAATCGCCGCGTCCGCGCCGCTTACCTCGAGCGCGCCCGAGGCCATTGCGGAAGCGGTCTCAAGGCTTACGACGCCATAGCGCTCGATCGTTTCTCGCGGCACGCCGAGAAGCCGTACCTTTGCCTCGACCGAATAGGATACGACGCCTCCCCAATAGGCTTCGGATGAACCCGGAACCGCGGTTAAGGAAGCGCCGATAAGGCCGCCGGTCAGGGATTCCGCGGTAGCAAGCGTAAGCCCCCGAGCCTTGAGCGCGGATAAAACCTTTGCGGGAAGATGCCGCGCAGCCAGCGTGAACGGCGCGCTCATGGTTTTCTTAAGCGTTTTGATCGATCCTGATCTGGTTTTTTAGGGTATCTGCCCTCGTCGCGAAAAGATCGACGTCGCCGCCCGACCTGATCATCTCCACAGAGCCCTCGAACGAAACGCCGTCTGCGATGCGAAGCCGCGACGCGGTGATGTTTCCCCGCACGGTGCTGCCCGTGCGCATCTCGATGCGGTCGCCCGCCGTCAAGTCGCCCTGCACGGTGCCCTCAACGACGATCGAGGCCGCGCGCACGTAATCGGCCGAGCACGTCGAACCTTTCTTGAGGACGAGCGCGCCTTGCGCGTCGATCGTTCCCGTGAACGATCCCTCGATATGCAATTCCTCGGAAAACCGGAGAACCCCGTTGAACTTCGTCTTTTCGCCGAAAACGGTGACGTTCCGTTCCTTTTCCTTCTCGTTAAACCGTGCCATGATGCCCTACTTTGTCGTCATCGTAAACACGCCGTCCCAATCCTCGGGAGGCGGGTTTTCAAGATAATATGCGCAGCGTTCGACGTACACCTTTGAGGGGCTGTCCGTCGGTTCCGCCTCGAGAGCCTTCACGAAGCACTCGCGCGCCTCGGAAAACTGCATTAACTTGTAGAATTTGCGTCCCTGGGCAAACAGCTCCAAGGCTTTTTTCTTCTGTTCCGTTATCATGGTTTACTCACTATACGCTTTGCGAAGTTCGTTTTCGAGCGAGGTTACCGCGATCTCCCTGCTCTTGAGCTTTCTCGCCTCTTCCTGGAGCTCGGCAATCTTCTGCTCAAGCCGGGTATACTCAAGCTGGCAGGAATCGAGGCCCGCGCGGAATTCGCTATCGGCCGGCAGCGACGGGGACGTACACAGGGTAAGGAATTTTTTCGAGACGAGATCGACGTACGCGAGGAGCTTGTCGTTTAACTGCTCCTGGAGCGCGATGCGCGATTCCCGTTTCTTGAGTTGGTCGATGAGCTCATGGTTGCGGAGCACCGAGCGCAGGCGCGCGAGCACCTCGGAAAAATTGAATGGCTTGGTGATGTAATCGTCGACCCCAAGTTCGAAGCCCTCGATCTTATCCTTGACGTCGTCCATCGCGGAAAACATGATTATCGGAACGTCGCGCCATTCGGCATACTCGGGGTCGTTCTTGAGTATCCTCGTCACTTCCCAGCCGGACATCTTCGGCATGATGTTGTCCAGCATGATGAGGTCGGGGGTGAATTCCTTGACCCTTTCCAAAGCATCCCGGCCGTTGGCCGCCTTTTCGACGACAAACCCGAGCTTGGAAAGCATCAGATCGAAAAACTCGACATTGATTTGCTCGTCATCAACGATCAATATTTTTTTTCGTGTTTCCATTCCCATACCTGCCTAATTGTCGTACATATTCTTGAGCTTTGTCAACAATCCAACGCCAAGGGCAAGCGATCCCGAGGCGGCAAAAAGGACGCCCCAGAGGTCGCCCCACGCGCGATACGGCGTTCGCCTCGCGGTCTCGATTACCGGTATCCGGCCGACAAGCGCGGTCTCGGTAAAGGGCGCCGCCATGGCGACGATCCTTCCATAGGGGTCGACGATGGCCGTCTGACCCGATGCCGTCGACCGGGCGAGCGGGACGCGGTTTTCCACGGCGCGAAAGACCGACATGGAAAGATGCTGGTACTGGCACGTGAGGCTCCGCGACCACGCATCATTGGAAAGGTTCACGATCGCCCGCGCGCCCTGGTTCACGAAACGCCGCGACAGATACCCGAAGGTATCCTCGAAACAAATCGGCGTCGAAAAGGAGAGCCCCTTACACGAGAATACCACGGGTTTGTCGCCTTGTGCCCAAAAATGCGTGTCATTCTCGAGTAAAAGGTTATAGATGACAGGCGCCTGATCGCGGAAGGGAAAGTACTCCGTGAACGGCACGAGATGCATCTTTCGGTAACGGTCCGGCTTGGGCGGGATGACGTTCTTCCCGGGATCGAAGAGGAGCGCCGCGTTATAATCCACGCGATCGGGGCTCCCCTCCTCGTCCACGCCCATTTCCGCGTCGTCATTCCCGGTCAATACCGGAACCGGCGACCGATTAATCCAGGTAAGCAGGTCGGACACGAGCTCGAAGGCATCGGGGTCTTCCCGATAGCGGTAATGCCAATCGATCCGCGGGATGAACGCCGTCTCGGGCCACACGATGAGGTCAACCTCAGGATGCGCGGCGAGGGCTGCGTCGGATAGGCGCGTTAGCGTCGTAAAATTGCCTCGATAGGTATTCATGCCGCCGACCCAGGGATCGCTATTGGGCTGAATGAGCGCGACGGTGAGCGATCGATTGGTTTTATAGGATTGCGGGGAAAGGAGCCCATACCCAATCGTCGCCAGAAACGCCAGAACCCATAGGCCAAGCGAGAGCGCGTGCGCGCGGGTAAAGGGGCGAACGCCGTCCAGCCAAGTCCGAAGAGGTCCCCCGCACCGATCCTTAAGGGCTCCCGCAACCCAGGCCGAGGGGAATACGACGAGCGCGGAGACGCCCCAAACCCCAAAGATCGCGGCGATCCGGATGATGACGGGATAACTCCATTGCGAATACCCGATTATTCCATACGAATAGCCCGAGAACCCGAGGGTCTTGAGGTACTCAAACCCGAGCCAGAGAAGCCATTGCACGACATAGCCATATTTCGGAAAGAGCACATCGGCAAGCTTCAGAAGCGGGAAAACGGCGAGAAAAACGAAAAAATAGAGCCCGGCGAGGAAATAGAGCGCCAAGGGATGAAAGGACGCAAGCCAAAAACCGAAGAGCGAATAGGAAAAGAGCCCATAGAAGCCGCCCCAGAGAAAGAGCGAGCCAAAGCTCGCGCGGCGAACGAGAAGGAAGAGTGGGATAAACGCGAAATACGCAATAAAGGGAAGACCGCGCAGAAATAAAGGATTTGGGTGCGCGAGCGCAAAAAAAAGAACCGCTAGCGCGAGGAGTAGCGCATTGATTAAAAACGAAGAGCCGCGCCCGTGCGGTATGCGATTCCCGGCACTTGACGCGCCAATAGGCCTCACTTCGCGTCCGCGTTACGCGACGGGATATCCCACACCGAACTCTTGAGATCCTTCCCGGCGCGGAACGCCACGACCGCGTGATCCTCGACGCTGACGATCTCGCCCGTTTTCGGGTTTCTCGCCTTCGCCCTGCCCTTCCGCGCGCGGATCTCGAAGGTTCCGAAACCGCGGAGCTCGACGGACTGTCCCGCCTCAAGCGCATCCTTCGTCATGTCCAGGAATATATCAACGATGGCTCGAACCTCTTTGAGGTCGCTGCCGGTTTTTTCGTATATTGCGTCAACAATGTCACTTTTTGTTCTTTTATTTACTGGCATTGAAATTCTCCCCGGTTTTCTTATCCTACCATACAAACTAGGCGATGTTAAGAAAAAAAAACCGCAATAGACTGACTTGTCAGCCATTGCGGTCCTCACACCGTTTACGGGATCAAGAACGGTTATTTGGCGGCAAAAGAGGCGTTATACAACTTCTGCATGCGGGACTTCTTGCGAGCCGCCGCGTTGCGGGAAATAATGCCCTTGCGAGCCGCCGTATCGAGTTCCGAAACCAGATCATGTAAAAGGTTCCCAGCCTGGGCAGAATCTTTCGCCTGGACGCTGGATACGTATTTTTTCGCGCTGGTGCGCACGGAACTTTTCACGGCCTTGTTCTTAATTCGCC
>DAOPYF010000142.1:0-5930 GCA_035352735.1 Treponemataceae bacterium
AGCTGGCCCATCGCCGCGTTGCGGTCGGTGAATATCTCGGGAGGCCGCTTCGGCGCCGAGGAGCACCCGATCGCAAGGGCCGCCGCGATCGCGACGGTTGCGACGGTCGCCGCGAGCCTGATGGCGGCAACTCCGGTAATTCTTTTGCTTTCTAGCGTCTTCATCGCTTCGCTCTCCCTCAAGGCCTTGGCGCCTAAAACTCGATATTGCGCGAATTCGTCCCGGACGAATCGCTTTCGACGCGCTCGGGCACGCCGTTCTTCAGGATCGGGTTATTCCTGAGCGCCTCGAGCACGTCCTGTCCCTTGACGAGCGCGACGCGGAGGTCCTCGATGAGCCGCGCGATCTGCGGGGTCTGCGACTTGAGGATCGAGGAGGCGTCCTCGACGTTGTTGAGCGTTCCCGCGACCGCGTTGAGCGAGGTCTCCACGTTGTCGAACATCGTCCCGTCCGGGTCGATGAGGGCGGGCACGAACCCGTCCGGGGACTTCGACATCTTCTCGAGCTGCTCGGTGAGCCCATCGACGTGCTTGATGGTGTCGCCGAGGGATTCGGCGAGGCCGTCGGTGATGACGGCGACGTTCTCGATCGTGTCGTTGAGCGGTCCCTTCCCGTTCCCGGTAAGCTGCGCGAGCGCGGAGTTGATGTTCTCGAGCGTCGGGTTGATCTGGGCGAGGATGAGGGAAAGCGAGTCGTCGCGCTTTTGCGGGGTAAGCTTGCCGGAGGCGACGAGCGCGCGACCCTCGGCCGAGTCGAGCCGCGGGATGACCGAGCCGCTGGCGATGTGGCCCGAGCCGTTGCCGGGATGGAACAGGAATTGGTTCGGGACGATCGGGATCGGGCTGAGGATGAGCTCGACTGCGGAACCTTCCTTGACGCGCGCGCGGTATTCCTCGTACACGGTGAACTTGACGTCGACCCTGTCCTCGTCGTTCAGCTTGAAGGAGGTGATCTTGCCGATGACGAAGCCCTTGTACTGGAGCGGGAGCCCGACCGCGAGGCCGGTCGCCGTGTCGAAGGTCGTCTTGTATTCGCTGTCGCGCGCGAACCAGCGCTGCTTGCTGCCGAGCATGAAGATGACGGCGACGAGTGCCACGATGGCGACGATGGTGAACAGCCCCACGATCTGATCCGCGTACCGAATCTTGAATTTCATAATGCGATTCCTTTCTCGATCGTCTTGGATAGGTTTCCGTTATTGGCGAACTCCTCCGCCGTCACCGAGAGCGAGAGCCTGCCGTCCACGATCATGCAGATGTGGTGCGCGGTGTCGCGGATGATGCCGAGGTTGTGGCTTACGTAGATGACGGTCGTCCCCTCCGCCTGCTTGCGCTTGACGAGCGAGACGAGCCTTCTTGCCGCGGTATCGTCGAGGGACTCGGTCCACTCGTCGAGGAAGAGGAGCCGCGGCTTGCATACGAGGGCGCGCGCGAAGGCGATGAGCTTTTGCTCGCCCATGGAAAGCTGCGAGGGCCTGATGTCGACGTCCTTGCGGTAGCCGACTAGGGCGAGCACCTCGGCGACGCGCGCGTCGAGATCCTTCTTCCCCATCTCGGGGAAGTGCGTCTTGAGCGGGAGCTCGAGGATCTGCCTGAGGTTTTGGTTTGCCCAAAGCGCCGAGTCCTGGAAGACGAAGGCGGACTCCTTGCGGAAGGCGAGGGTTTTCGCGCGGGTCATCAGCGAGATGTCTGAGCCGCGAAAGCGCACCACGCCGTCGGTCGGGACGATGAGCCCCGCCGCGAGCTTGAGCACCGTGCTTTTTCCGCCGCCCGAGGGACCGACGAGCGCCGTCGTCTTTCCCTCCTCGAACGGGATCGTCACGCCCTGAACGATGAGTTTTCCCTGCGCGGCGAAGGTCGCGTCCTCGAGGGATACGAGCGGCCCTGCCTTGGCCTCGCCTTGCCCAACAGCGCCCGGCCCGGTCATGCCGCGCCTCCCGCGCTCAGCATGTAGTAGAGCGCCGAGATGACGATGTCGGCGGTGATGCACCAGGCGAAGGCGCTTCCGACCGCGCGGAGCCCGGCCTGCGGGATCTCCGTGCTCGCGCGCTCGACCGAGAAGCCCTGGACGGTCGCGACGACCGCGAGGATCATGCCGAACACGAGGCTCTTGATGAGGGACACGAGGATGTCCGAGATCCTGAGGGTCGCGAGGAGGTTGTTGAAGTAGTCGGCGGCCGGCGTCGGGTTCAGGATCTGCACGATGAGGAACGAGCCGGCGAGGCCGAAGATCGAGAAATAGATGTTGAGGAGGAAGAGGGAAAGCGTGACCCCGATGAAGCGGGGGACGGCGATGTGCTCGATCGGGTCGACGCCGACCGAGATGTACGCCTCGATCTCGTGGGAGACGACCATGCCCGCGACCTCCGTCGCGATCGCGGTCGCCGAGCGGGCGATGATGATGAAGGCAGTCAGGAGCGGCCCGAGCTCGCGGGTGATGATCGTGATGAGGAGCGGGTAGATGAGCTTTTGCTGCGAGAAGCTCGTGAGGATCGGGAGCCCGAGCACGTTGACCGCCGCGCCGATGCCCATCGCGAGGAGCGAGGATATGCCGAGCGCCTCGACGAAGGTGAACAGTATCTGCATGATGAGGATCTTCGTGGAGGTGCGGTTGTGATAAAAAAAGCGGCCGAGACCCCTGATGGTTTTCCCGAAAAAGCCGATCGTGTACACGCTCGCGGAGATCTTATCGTTTACGGTCGCGCCTAGCTTTTTTAACATAGACCTGAGTATACCCCATTAATGGCAATATAGACAAGAAAGTGATAGATTGGAGATATGTCGATACCGGTAATCATCGTCCAGCCGCCGCTCGTCCAGCTTAACGGCCCGTATCCCTCGGGAGCCTATCTCGCCGCGTTCTTTCGGGGGCTCGGGGGCGAGTACGCGCCGATCGCCGCGGATTTTTCTCAACCCGCCGCGGGAGTGGTCGCAACGTCGCACGCCGCATCCAGCGCCGCCTCCGCGTCAAATTCATTCGCCGCGGCTTGCTCGTCCGGCGATCGACTGGGACGCGCGGGGCTTTTCGCCGGACAGGCGGTCGATCCCGCCCGCGTCCGCTGGATCGACGCGAGTAACGGGTTTTATCGATACCTCTTTTCCCCCGAGGGTCTGACCCTCCTTTTTTCGCTTTCGCGCGATGCGGCCCTTGTCCGCGCAGACCGGGCCGAGGGCGAAGGGGACGGCGAGACCGCCTTCCAGCTTCGCCGCTTCGTCTCGACCGCCGCGCGCTGGGTTTCTTGGATCGACGGCATCCGCTCGATCCTTGAAGGAGGCGACCGCGAGCGCTGCCACGCCCTGGTCCTGTCCCCCTATGCCCCGCGCGGCGCGCGGATCGACGCGTTCCTCTCGGGCCTCGAAGCGGAGCCCACCGCGGACGACGCGCGGCTCATCGCGACCCTCGCGCTCGAGGACCTCGCCGACTATATCGCGGCGGCCTTCGATCCCGAGTTTTCCCTCGTGCGCTACGCCGAGTCCATCGCCTCAAGCGAGCGGAGCTTCGCGCGGGTCGAGGCCGCGCTCTCGGGCCCCCTCGCGTCGTCCTTCATCGAGCCTTATGCCGAGGCCCTGTTCGCGGATCTCGCCTCCGATATCCTCGCGCAGGTCCCCGCCGTGGGGAGCGCCTCCGCGGGAGAGCCGTTTCTCCTGTGCCTTTCTGTTCCGTTCCCGGGTTGCCTCGTCGGCGCCCTTATCCTTGCGCGCGCCGCCCGAAGGCGGTTTGGGAAGCGTGCCGTTATCGCCTTGGGCGGCGGCTACGTCAACACGGAACTTCGCGGGACGGTGAGCCCGCGCTTGGGCGAGTACGTCGATATCCTGAGCTTTGACCGCGGTTTCGCCGCCTACGCCGCGCTTTTTGCGGGCGCGCCAAGCGCCCCTGGCATGCCGGACGCACCGGCTCCGAGTGGCGTGGCGCCTGCCTCGGCGAGCGGCGAGGCACCGCTTCCCGTGCGGCTCTTTGCGCCAGCCGGTTACGCGCGCTACGAGGCGCGCGTAACCGAGTTACTCGTTCCCGACTATTCCGACATCGACTTCGCCTCGTATCCCCGCCTCGCCGATACCCCGAACCCGATGCATCGGCTCTGGTCTGACGGGGCGTGGCTCAAGGCCTTTCTCGCTCATGGGTGCTACTGGCATCGCTGCTCGTTCTGCGACGTCTCCCTCGACTACATCGCGGGATACCGCCAGGTCGCCGTGAAGCGGCTCTACGCGGGGCTCCGCGCGCAAGCGCGCGCGCGCGGCGTGCGCGGCATCCATCTCGTCGACGAGGCCGCGCCTCCGCGGGCCCTCCGCGATTTCGCGCGAGAGAACCTCCTCGCCGCGCGCGGGGGAGAAGGCGGAGCGCCGGGTGACGACCCCGCCGCGACGGGGCGAGCTGGCGGCGGCGAGTCGGGTACGAAGCCCGACGGCATGGGGCTCCTCTCGTTTTGGGGGAACATCCGATTCGAGCGGAGCTTTTCCCGCGACCTCGCGGAGTTCCTTTCGGCCGGAGGGCTCGTCGGGGTATCGGGCGGGATCGAGATCGCGTCCGCGGAGGGTTTCAAATCCGTCGACAAGGGCATCGATCTCGAGAACCTCGTCGCCTGCTGCGCGGCGTTTAAGGAGTCGGGCGTTCTCGTCCACTCATATCTGATCTACGGGTATTGGGACGAGGGGCCGCAGGGAATCGTCGACGCGATGGAAACGATGCGCCAGCTTTTCTCGGCCGGGCTCGTCGACTCGGCCTTCTGGCATAAGTTCGTGCTGACGCGGCATTCGCGCGTGTACGGCGAGTATCTCGCGGGGAAACACCGCTCGGGCCGCGCGCTTGAGCCCGTCGACGAACGGGGCGACTTCGCGGACAACGACCTTCGCTTCTCGGGAGAGGCCGACTCAGCCCGCTACGGGGCGCCCCTCGACGCGGCGCTTCAGGCATGGATGGCGGGCGACGGGCTCGATTCTCCCGTCCGCTCATGGTTCCCGTTCCCCATGCCCGCGCCGACGGTCGCAAAGGGTCTCGTCGACGGGTACGTCGCCGCCTACGAGCGAAAGCGCGACAATGAGCGGAACCGCCCCTGCGATCCCTCCTCCCGCTATTGGTGGGTTGCGAGTCTCCCCGTTGCCGTGGGTTCCTCAGGCGACTCTGCGACGCTTGTTTGGTGGCATCTCGGCGAGGAGATTCGCCTTGAGCTCGACCGGGCCTTGCTTGCGGATTTCTTCAAAGGAATCGGGTTCGGCGATGAGGCTGATAGTTGCCGTAGCGGGGATTCCGCGTCGGCGTTTCCAATAGAAGCCGACGCGCGCGCGCTTTCCCTCCTCCCCCGCGCGATCTTCAAGCGGCTCCGCGCGCACGGGCTCGTTAAGATCTCCCTCGGGTGATCGGCTCCGGCGCGGCGCTCATTCCTTCCGGAGGAAGGTCTTTTCCACGCCGAGCTTGAGCGTCCATGACGCGTACTCCGCGCCCCCGCCGTTTTCCCGCGCGTAGACGGTCGTTCCCCCGGTTCTCGTGTCGACGGCCTCGGTCTTTCCCCGAAGGCGCAGCATGCGGGTCCAAGATCCCTCGGCAAAGGCTGCGATTGTTTTCGACGGCATCCAGGACACGCGCGCGCGGGGCTCGACGAGGAAGCCGCCCGAAAGATAGTCATGATAGTCGGTATAGGTTAGGAGATGCTCGTCGAGATCGGTGCACCATACCGCCGGCGAGAGCGTGAACTCAGCCGCGAGGGCAAAGCTTGAGCGAATCGGGCAAGAGACCTCGACGCCCGCGATCGGCGCGAAATACTCCTGGCGGTATTCGACGATCTTCCCCGAAAGGCTTACCTTCGGCATGTCCGGGGACCATTCGGCGTAGACCTTCCCCGATTTTGTCCCATATTGATAGTAGCCGTCCGAGCCCGTCCATTTGAGCGAGAAGTACCGAATCCCGGCGAAGGGCATGACGGTTATCGGGCTTTC
>DAOPYF010000143.1:0-5904 GCA_035352735.1 Treponemataceae bacterium
TTCACCCAGGACCGCGACCGGCGCAACCTGGACATCGAGGAAGCGCGCAAGAAGCGCGACGCCGCCAAGGACGAGATCGACGCGATCAACGCCTCGCTCGCCGAGAACATGGACGTCGTCAACTCGATGGAAGAGAAGCTCATCGACTATCAGAAGGAAATCTACGGCCTCGCGGTCGAGAAGAACGAGAAGGACAAGCAGTCGAAGCTCCTCGTCGAGCGGCAGAACGAGGTCAAGTCGAAGGTCGCGCAGCTCGAAGGCAGGAAGACCGCCGTAGAGAACCGCGTCGAGAGCCTCCGCGAGGACGCCGACGGCCAGGACGAGATCGTCCGCGACCTTACCCGGCGCCTCGGCGACATCGAGAAGAACATCAAGTCGTTCGAGGACAACATCGCGCTCGCGGGAAACCGCATATCGGACAACGACCGCGAATCCGCGCAGCTCGAGGACGAGATCGCCGCGCTCGACTCGGATCGCGCGAAGATGGAAGCCGAGCTTCAGTCCATCACCGAGGACATCGTCACCGAGCTCGACGGCAAGCTCCGAGACGCCGGCTATTCGTCCAAATCCCGCGCCGAGGCTGACGCCGCGATCACCGCGGCGGTCGGCCAGCTCAAGGTCCTCGTCGGCGGGCGCAAGAATATCTTCTCCGACTTCGCGAAGCTCCATAACCCGTCCGAGCAGGACACGCGGCGATTCGCCGAGAACGCGGTCTCGTCCTTCGCCGATCTCGAGGGTCTCCTCGCTAAGCTCGACGAGTCGCTCGAGGCGTACCGGAAGGCGACGCCGGGCTTTATCGACGAGTTCCTCTCGCCCGAGGGCATCATCACGCGCAAGCGCGCGATCGACGACCAGATCGCGCGGAACCGCGCCGCTATCGCGCAAAAGCGCGAGGCGATCGGGAAGCTCAAGGCCGAGAACGCCGACCTCGTCCACAAGATCGAGGATTACCGAAAGACGCTCGAGGGCCTCAGGCTCAACCGCGTCCAGATGAAGACCCAGGGCGAGGCCGCCGAGGAACAGGCGCGGCTCATCAGGCGCGAGCTCGCGTCGCAGGAAGCGGCGCTCAAGGAACTCGAGAACGAGATCTACGCCGAGCAGAAGCGGCTCGAGGACATCCTCGAGCAGGTGAGCGAGATCGAGAGCGACCTCGCGGCGATCGAGCATAAGGGAAAGACGCTCACGGCGGAGCTCGAGAAGCTCGAGAGCGACATCGCGAGCCGCAACTCGGACGTCTCGGGCAAGCAGGACGCGCTCAAGGCGCGCACCGCCGAGATGGGCAAGATCCAGGGTCAGCTCGAAAAGTACCACATGGACCTCGCGATGACCGAGACCGAGATCCGCAACATAAAGGAAAACTTCCGCGAGATCCACTCGCGCGACCTGATGGAGTTCGAGGAGCGGATGTTCCTCATCAACACCCCCGCGGGCGAGCTTCGCGAGAAGCTCAGTTCCGCGCGCGCGGCACTCAAGGACCTCGGGAGCGTCAACCTCATGGCCGTCGAGGAATTCGCCGAGACGAAGGAGCGCTATAACTTCCTCACCACGCAGATCGCCGACCTCCAGAAGGCGCGCGACGACCTCAGGCGCATCACCGAGGAGATCCGCGCGGAGTCAACCGAGCTCTTCCTCTCGACGTACAACAAGATCAAGAAAAACTTCCACAATATGTTCCGCCGGCTCTTCGGGGGCGGACGCGGCGAGATCAGGCTTTCCGACCCGGCAAACGTGCTCGAGTCGGGCATCGACATCTACGCGCAGCCGCCGGGAAAGAAGCTCGAGAACATCAGCCTCCTCTCGGGCGGCGAGAAGTCGATGACCGCGGTCGCGCTCCTTTTCGCGACGTACATGGTAAAGCCGTCTCCCTTCTGCCTCCTCGACGAGATCGACGCCGCGCTCGACGAGCAAAACGTCACGCGCTTCGTCAACGCGCTCCGCGAGTTCGCGAACGTGAGCCAGTACATCGTCATCACCCATAACAAGAAGACGGTTATGGGCGCGAGCACCATGCTCGGCGTCACGATGGAGGAATCGGGGATCACGAAGGTCATCGCGATCAAGCTCGAGAACGAGGCCGATAAGCACAATGAGGCGAACCTTCCCGACATCGAGAACTTCGAGGACGAAGAGGTCGCTCCCGAGGAGGGCGTCGTCATCCCGCCGCATCCGGCAAAGCGCGTGCGGCCTCAGGATCAGGAAGATCCCAATCAGGCTTCAGCAACCGAGGAATCCTCGGCGCAGACTGAAGAACCTGAGGCACAGCCTGAAGACCCGGCGATCGCGGATATCGCGATGGCCGACGGAGAACAGACCGATCAGCCTGCAGACGGCGAGCAAATCGCAGACGGCGAGAAAATAGCCGACGGCGAGAAGTCCTCGGTGGAAACCGCCGATGCGCCCCAGGAGAAAGGCGAGGCATGATCGACCGGGAGAGGATCGAGGAATTCGTCGAGCTTCACCGAATACAGCTGGTCGTTGCCCTCTCCGCGTTCCTCGCGCTTCTCGCGCTTATCATAATCTTTTCAATATCATCCGCTGGGCGCTATTCGGCGAAGAAGCGCGGTCATGCGAAAACGACCGCGGGGACGGTTTCCGTGAGCGATTTTTGGCTTCCCGAGGAACCGCTTCAGGTTCCCGGCGTGCAGCTCTTTCGAGAGGGCGAGGCTAAATGGTCGCCGGCCGAGATAAAAAGGTGGTATACTGTTCCCGATACGCAGGCGCTCGGGGAACTCCGTTCCGCGGGTAAGAAATCGGTCGATGCGATCCTGGAGTCCGTTCCATGAAAAAAGCGCGCTTTGTCTGCCTTTCCCTCGTAACCGCCATAACGTTTCTCTCGTGTCTCTCGACGCCTCCGGCAAAGCCTGATGCGAAGGCCGCTCCCGCCGCGTCCGAAAGCGCGCAAGCTCCGGCAAGCGATGCCAATTCGCCCGAAGCGACCGAGGCGACTGCTCCTGCGGAAAGCGCGGCAGCTCCCGGTGAAAGCGCGGCGCCTTCTTCCGATGTCGCCGTTACGGGCGACGAGGGGCTTGCTCCTGAGACGGTCGCCCCAACGGATGAAGGCCTGGCCCCTGTCGGGGAAGCCGAAGCGCCCGAGGTTCCCCCGTCGGAGCGGCTCCTCTATTTTTATCCCGAGCCCGACGCGACCCTGAGCGCGCCGCCGGCCAAGGAACCTACCCCTGCCGAAAAGCCCGCTGCCCCAAAGCCTGTCGTGACGAAGCCCGCGGTTACCGCCCCCGTACCGGCGCCGAAAGCCCCCGAGAAGGCTAAGCCCGCGGTCGCCGAAAAACCGAAGGCCAAGGCGGCGGATAAGGCTCAGGACAAGACCGCGGCCGAGGGCGCAAGTGGCGGAGCCACGGCCGAGATCCTCCCCGGGATTTGGAAGAGCGAGCCGACCGCGCCGACGCAAGCGCCCGAGAAGGCTTCAGCAGTGCCCGCCGTGGCCCACCAACCACCGTCGCGCCAGACGACCATCCCCGCGGGACAGACGCTTGAGGTTTGGTATCCCGGCAGCGGATGGGTTTTTCTCGGCGACGCGTCGGCACAAAATGGCCTTGGCTACGAAAACCGAAAGCTCGACAAGGCCGATACACTTTTTACGTTTAAGGCATTGAAGCCCGGCAACTATATCCTCGATTTTTCCCGGTTTGACGTGCTCGACGATAGCTTCATGCAGGACTCGCTCGCGGTGACCGTAACCGACGAAGCCCCTATTCGAACGGGACGCATCAGGGCACCCGATTATCGCGCGGCCGCGAAGGCGACTGGCGCGGTGCAGCCAGGCGTGGCGCAAGCCGGGGTGGCGCCCATCGGGGTGGCTCCGACGACCGCTCAGGGATCTTCAGTTCAAGCGGGTAGTGTGGTTAACGGGAATGCCGCAGGCAACGTGGCCGCCGCGACGCCCGCCGCACGCGGAAACTCCTCCCAGCCCATAGCGGGAAGCGGGCAACAGCTCTACCCGTCGCGGGGCGCGAATCCCCCGATGAGCGACGAGCCCGCCGTGACGAGTGCGACGAGCGGCCTTGCCCCGCAAGGAAACGCCGTCGCCGACATTCCCACGGATCCCGACGCGATTCTCAAGAAAGCCCAAAGCTCGCTTGCCTCGGGCGACGCGGCGAGCGCGCTATCTCTTTTGGACGCGTTCTTTACGACGGCCGTTTCGTCGCTTGACGAGGGCTGGTATCTCCGCGGTCAGGCCTATGAATCGAACGGCGCGAGCCGCGATATCCGCAAGGCGCTCGACGCGTACCAGACCTTAGTGCAAGCGTATCCCGACAGTCCCCGCTGGAAGTCGGCCGACGAGCGCATCCGGTACATCAAGCAGTTCTATCAAAAGATTCGCTAACGCGCGAGTATCTTCTCAAAGCAATAAAAGCGGCCCTTCCGAAACCGAACGGTACCGCGCTCCGAGAATCGGAGCGCGCGGTAGAGGCCGAGCGAAAGGGGATTGAGGGTAAAGGCGTCAAGCCTGATCGAGCGGTGCCCCTTATCGCGCGCAAAATTCTCCGCGAACGCCATGAGGGCCTTCGCGAACCCCTTTCCCTGAAAATCCGGATCGACGCAGAGGCGGTGGATGACGAGCGGCCGCGGGTCGGCGAGTTCCCATTGTACCTCGCCGTATTCGGCGTCCTGGTATTCGTTGAGCACGACGATGCCCGCGAGGGTTCCGTCGACGGAAAGGCCGTAGAGCGTCCGCGCGGCGATATCGGCGGCGAGGACGTCTCGGTTCGGGTAGATCTCGTCCCATTGGGGGATGCCGATCGCGTCAAGGCGCTTGGTCGCGCGTTCGATGAGCGCCATGACCGCGTCGAGGGAGTCGTCTTTCAGGAGTGAAGGTGTTTGCATGGGCCGACTATAGCATATCTCGCGCTTTTTCCGCCACCTTACGACCTTACCGTCATATCACTATGGGGCATAGGGGGGATTTCCCGTGTTACGTTTTTCCGAAAAAAGGCGGGAAAAGTTGGAAAGATGAAAACCCAGGGTGTATACTGGTAGCTATGAAAATTGCGTTTATTTCAGATATTCACGCGAATCTCCATGCTTTTGAATCAGTGCTCAAGGACATAAAAAAAGAGCGCGTAGACCGCATCATCTTCCTGGGGGACGCCTCTTCGATCGGCATGCGCCCGGTAGAAACCCTCGATCTGCTCCAATCCTTGAAATGCGATTGCATTATGGGCAACCATGACGATTTTATGGTCGATCCCGCGAAGATCCACGCCTATACGAAGGATAAACTGGTCATCGATACCGTCGAGTGGTCTCGCGTTCGGCACGAGCCGCGCCACATCGAGTTCATTAAAACCTTCAAGAAGGAATTGCGCGTCCCGCTCGTCACCGACGTCGATATTTTTTGCTATCACGGCTCGCCGCGCTCGAATATGGAAAACGTCAAGCCCGATTCGTCGATGGAAAGCTTTGCGGACCTCACTGACGAGAAGAAAACGACCATCTTCATCGGCGGGCATACGCACGTGCAGATGCTTAAGAACTGGAACGGCGACCGCGTGCTCACCTCGGGCAGCGTCGGGCAGCCGTTCATCAGCTATTCGATGCCGCCGATCAAGCACCCTTGGGCGGAATACGTGATCATCCAGTCGGTCGGGCGCCAGTATCGCGTCGATTTCCGCCAGGTCGCGATCGATAACGATAAAATCAACAAGGAAATCCTCGCGAGCGATAGCCCCATGAACGATTTCATCAGCGAGTATTAAGCGCGAACAAGATGCGCTTGAGCGAAAAAAAAAGGACGTCCCGTCAGGAACGTCCTTTTCGCTTTTATGCGCCGTCTTTCGGATGCGCGCATCCTGTTAAGCCTTTCGGCGATTTTCTTGGTCGGGCAACCCGGACTCGAACCGGGGACCCCGAGTCCCCCAGACTCGTACGCTAACCACCTGCGCTATT
>DAOPYF010000144.1:0-5893 GCA_035352735.1 Treponemataceae bacterium
GACTCAAGCGCGTCCGACGCGTTTTGGAGACTTAACAGGTCCTTGGTGCCGTTCCGGTAGGCGTCCTCGGTGAGCGCGTAGTTTCGCTCAGCGAGCTGAACGCCGAGCGAACGGGCCTTAATCGCCGCGCGCGAGCGCTCGATGCTCCGGAGGAGGGAGTCCCGCGAGAGCCGCTCGGCAACCCGCGCGTCGGAGAGCTGGAGCTCCGTGTCGCGCACGGCGTCCGAGGCGCTCCTGATCGTCTCCGCGTCCTGCGAGAACGGAAGGAAGGGATCGAGCGCGAAGGTGACCGACGCAGAAACGTACCCCGCGTCCTCCCAATCGGACCCGGCCACGTCGGTCTTCGACGGCTTATACATATACGCGAGCGCGAAGGTCGGGGTTCGGAGCCCGATCGCCGCGATATCCTTTTGCGCCTTCGCGATCTCGAGGGATTTCTCGAGCTTCGCGACCGAGGGCGACGCCGCGCTCACGCCCGAAACGTCGATTGCCGAAAGCCCGATCGCGTCGTCGAGGGAACCGTCGAGCGAGACATCCTCCGTTTGGTCGACGCCGACGAGGCGCTTGAAGTTCGCCAGGTCGTTCGCGAACGAGGTCTTCGCCGACTCAAGGCTCGGCTTGAGGTTTTCGAGGGTGACTTGGGCCGAAAGGAGGTCGACCTCGGGCACGAGTCCCGCCCGCTGCCGCGCGAGGGTTTGCTCGTATTGCTTTTGCGCGGTCGCGACGTTCGACTCGACGAGCGCGACGTAATCCCGCTCATAGAGGATTCCGTAGAAGGCCTTCCTGACGGAAAGCTCCACGTCGCGGAGAGCGATCTCGCGGGTTATTCGGCCCGCGTCGTAGTCGAGCTTGGCCTTCTCGATCGACTTGACGATGGCGGGCGTTATCCCGAGCGTCGCCGAAATAGAGCCGTAATATGATTTGACATCAGACGAGGTCATGCGGGAAATGCCGGCGCCCGCGTCGATCGAGGGGATGAGGACGTTCCAGGCGTTTGAGGACTTTCGCCCAAGCGCGTCGTAGGCGATCGCGCTTCGCTCGACCGAGACGTTATGCGAAAGGGCCGACTCGACCGCCTTATCGATGGTAAAGACGGTTTGCGCGCCGAGAAGGCCCGAGACGAGGGAGCACATCGCCAACGCGGACAGAAAACGTTTCATTGAGCGTTTCCTCCTAATTATATATATGAAGCCCACAATACCCCGAATGGCGCCCGGTACCCCATAAATAGCCGATTAAGGGTTTATAATAAACTGTTATATTTGCCCTTTGGCATCCCAAACCCGGTTGCGCGAGGGGCATCACATGCTATATGTATACTGGTGCGGGAGGAAAACAAGTAACCGACATGAAAGCCCGGATCCTCATCATCGAAGACGTCAAAGAACTCGCGGATCTCGTCGCGCTGTACCTCGCTAAGGAAGGGATGGAAACATTCTGGGCCGAAACCGCCGAGATCGCGCTCGAGCGCATCGAGTCATGGACCCCCGACCTCGTGATCCTCGACATCAACCTTCCCGGGATGGACGGCTTTCAGTTTCTCGACCGCTTTCGAAAGGCACACGCGACGCCCGTGCTCATCGTATCCGCGCGGACGGCCGACGAGGATATCATTGCCGGCCTCGGCTACGGCGCCGACGAGTTCGTCTCGAAGCCCTTCTCCCCCCGCGTTCTCGTCGCCCGCGTCCGCGCCCTCATCAGGCGCGCAGAGGGAAGCCAGGGCCAAGCCGAGAGCGAGGAATGCGTATGCTTCGGGCCGTACGCCCTCCTGACAAACTCATGCATCCTGAAAAAGGGAAGCGAGCGCATCCCGTTATCCGCGCGGGAATACGAGGTACTTTCCTTCCTCGCCGCGAATCCCGGAAGGCCCCTTTCTCCCGAGACCATCTATAACGCCGTCTGGAAAAACGCCTACGGCGACATGACCGCGGTCGCGGTATACATCCAGCGGCTCAGGAAAAAACTCGAGGACGATCCGGCGAGCCCGCGCTACATCGAAACGGTCTTCGGCATGGGATACCGCTTTTGCCTCGACGCCTCAGGCGCGGCCGAAAGCCCCAGCGACGCGATGCCGCCGCCCAAAGAGGAATAGCACATGCGAATCCGCACCCAGTTCGTCTTCCTGATCACCGGGATCATCGTCATACCCTTTCTCGTCCTCGGGCTCATCAGGTTCAGGGATTATCTTTCTAACGACGAGACGACGATCGTCCCAAGCTACGAAGAAGTACAAACCTTCTCCGCGGGCGGGGTCGACCGCGCAACCTGGGAACGACTCAGCGCGTTTCTCGCGCGAAAACCAAAGCACATCGACAACATCGTCCTCGACCGAAACTTCGTAGTCCTCTACTCGACCGTTCCCGGCTATCCCGCGCGGACGAGGCTCTCCGCCTCGACGCTCGTCTCGCTCATCTGGAATTCGGACGGCCGCTTCATCTACCAGCTCGACTCGCCCTCGATGAGCGGCAACTCAGGGCTCATGCTCGTGTCACGCATCGTCCGCAAGACGAGCCGCCTTCCCGAGCCCTTCGTGCGCCTCATCCACGCCCTTCTCATCACCCTCGCGGCGCTCTTCGCCTTCGCGTGCGCGATGACCATACTCATCGCCCGATCGATCACGAAATCGGTCACGATACTCGAGGAGTCTACCCGGCGAATCGCCGCAGGCGAGCTCGACCTCGCGATCGAGGCGAAGGGCAGCAACGAGATCACCTCGCTCACCGCGTCGCTCAACCGCATGCGCCTCGCGCTCAAGGAGGACGAGGCCGGCAGGACGCGCTTCATCATGGGCGTGAGCCACGACCTCAAGACACCGCTCGCGCTCATCAAGGGCTACGCCGAGGCGATATCCGACGGCGTCGCCGACAACCCGGACGCGGTCAGGAAATCGCTCGAGATCGTGGGGACGAAGGTAAACCAGCTAGAGGGGATGATCGACGACCTTATCGGGTTCGTGAAGCTCGACACGGGCGAATGGCGGCAGCACCTGGAAAACCGCGCGATCGCGCCGATCCTCCGCTCGTACGCGCGGCGCCTCACCGAGGACGCGACGCTCTTCAAGCGAAAATTCTCATACTCGATCGATATCCCCGACTCGGTAACCGCGCAGCTCGACGACCGGCTCCTCGTCCGCGCGCTCGAGAACATCGTCAACAACGCGCTCCGCTACACGAACGAAGGCGGCGCCGTATCGCTCGACGCGCGCGTCGCGTCGAGCCCCGAGCGAAGCGACGTCGTCATCGCGATCGCGGACAACGGGATCGGGATCGCGGAAAGCGAACTCCCGCACATCTTCGACCTCTTCTGGCGGGGAACGGCCTCCCGGCGCGAAGTCGGCATGGGGCTCGGACTCTCGGTGGTCAAGAGCGTCGCCGACTCCCACGGATGGAAAGTCGGCGTCGCCTCGATCCCCGGCGTCGGAACCACCTTCACGCTCACGATCCCGCTCGCCTAACGCGCGCGCGGGAAAATAAGCGCGCCATGCGGGAAAACAAGCACTTCCCGCGGGGATGCAGCGCTTATCCCCGCGGAAAACCTTCGCGGGGAAACAACCATTTCCGCGCGGAACACACCTCGCGAGGACCGACTACTTCTTCGGCCAGCAAAGGCCGACCTTGTCGCGCGCACACTCGCCCGCGTTGCCGGCCGCGCACTGGTAGCAGATCTCGTTCGGCGCGCGAGACTCGACCTCCCAGAGGCGCACGTTCTCGAGCGTCACCCGCGCGATCTCGGCCAGGGCCTCCTCGGTGAGGAACGCCTGGTGCGCGGTCAAAAGCACGTTCGGGAATTGAATGAGACGGGCGAGCACGTCGTCCTGGATCGGCGCGAGCGACCAGTCCTCGAAGAAGTACTTATCCTCCTCCTCGTACACGTCGAGCCCCGCGCCGCGGATCCTTCCCTCCTTGAGCGCCTCGACGAGCGCCTTCGAGTCGATGAGCGCGCCGCGCCCGGTGTTGAGGATAATCACGCCCGGCTTCATGAGCGCGAGCGTCCCCTCGTTGATCATGTGTCGGTTCTCCGGGGTCAGCGGGCAATGGAGGCTGATGACGTCCGACTCGCGATAGAGCTCGTCGCGATCGACATACCGCGCCCCGATGCGCGCGGCAAAAGCCTCGTCGACGTACGGATCGTTGAGGATGATCTTCATCCCGTAGCCGTGAAGGATCTCGGCGAGAATCTTCCCGATCCGCCCGGTGCCGATCACGCCCGCCGTCTGCCCGAAAAGGTCGCGCCCGACGAGCCCGGTCAGCGCGAAGTTCCCGTCCCGCGTCCGGTTATACGCCGTGTGGATCCTGCGGTTCAGCGTCTGAAGGAGCGCCACCGCGTGCTCGGCGACCGCGTGGGGCGAATACGCGGGGACGCGCACGACGTGGAGCCGGCCCCAAACCGCCTCGAGGTCCACGTTGTTGTAGCCCGCGCACCTGAGCGCGATGAGCTTCACCCCGCCCGCGACGAGCTTATCCGCGACCGCGCGGTCCACGTGATCGTTGACGAAAATGCACACGACCTGGTGCCCCGCCGCGAGGCTCGCCGTCGCGCCGTCGAGGTGCCCCTCGAAAAAGTCGAACTCAAACTTGAGTGGGCCAAAGCCCCCCGCGGCGTTTGCCCGCTCGAAATATTCCCGATCGTACGGCTTCGTATCGAAAAACGCGATCCTCATCGTGTTGGTATCGTTCATGGCTCACCTCCATTCGATAAAGATATACTCATTTTATGTTGTAGGAGGCAAACAAAATCGTGCGCGGGAGATATACCCGGGGTACGGAAACAGAACGCGGCGCGGAGCAATGATGCAACGCGGCGTGCCGTGATAAAGCGCGGGGAACAATGACAGAACCCCGCGAGCGCATCGCATCGTGCCCCATCATCTCGCCATCGCGAAAATCCCTCGGGTAAAAAAAAACCGGAAACCCTTCAAAAGGATTTCCGGTTGCGCTGGGCAATACTGGGATCGAACCAGTGACCCCTACCATGTCAAGGTAATACTCTAACCAGCTGAGCTAATTGCCCGAACCGCGTTCACGCTGAACGCTTGGATAAAATAGCTGTTTTTTTTATTTGCGTCAAGGGCCCTTTATGCGTATAGTTTATGTATGCCATCATTAACATGACGGAAAAAAGGAGACATTATGAACACTGAACCGAAATTCTACGTCTGCAAGAAATGCGGAAACCTGGTCGGCATGATTCATGCCTCGGGAGCCAAAATGGTCTGCTGCGGCGAAGAGATGACCGAACTCACCGCGAACACCGTCGACGCATCCAAAGAAAAACACGTGCCGGTCATCTCCGTATCCGGATCGACCGTAACCGTCAAGATCGGCGCCGTCGAACATCCCATGACGGCCGAGCACTACATCCAGTGGGTGTACCTCGAGACGACCAAGGGCGGACAGCGCAAAACCTTCAACCCCGGCGACAAACCCGAGGTAACCTTCGCCCTCACCGCCGACGACAAGCCCGTCGCCGCCTTCGCCTACTGCAACCTCCACGGCCTCTGGAAGGCCTCGGTCTAAGCGAAAGCGAAAACCTTCGCGTAAAGCCCATGCGCCCGAGCATGGGCTTTTTCGTCTCTGGAATTCTCGCAAGAATCCATGAGGGGAAAGCCTTCCCCTGCCTTCAAACCGAGTTCGCGATTCCCGTGAACTCAAGTTCACGAGAACCGCGAACTCACTTTTCCGGCACCCCTTCCTCGCCTTGCGGTTGGTCCCTCTGCCGCGCCGAAGACTACCCGCAGGACATGAAATTGCCCCGGCATCCCCCGCGAACGCTCTTGACATTTTATCGACGGTTTGCTAATTTATCACAGTCAACGCGACGTTAAGTCGTGAAGACTGAATGCGGCGATGGTGGAATTGGTAGACACGCTAGCTTGAGGTGCTAGTGGGGCGAC
>DAOPYF010000145.1:0-5858 GCA_035352735.1 Treponemataceae bacterium
GCCCTTCTGGTATACGGCGACCGAATGCCCGCCGTTCGCCTTGACGAGCTTCATGCACGGGACGTCGGTGAGCCCGTCGCCCACGTACACCATGTTCCTGAAGGGAATCGGCCGCTCGTCCTCGGGGACGAATCGATTAAGGGCCTCGTCGTCCGAGACGTCGAGAACGCCCTTGTTGATCCTGAAGAGGAATTGCGTCTTCGTCGTGTAGTTGACCGAAACGAGGGGCCAGTCCGCGACGCCATTCGCGTCATAGTGAAACTCGCACGCGTATATCTTCCTGAATCGGTCCCGCACGGCGGAACCCTCGATGATCTCCTTAAGGCCCGAGGAGATGATGTAGTGCTCGACGGCGACGCCGCGCTCCTTCCCGTACGCGGTGATTCGCTCGAACCAATCGGTCACGCCGGGGAAAAACGCGATGTCCTTGCCGAGCGCGACGAAGTTCTCGCGCCTGATCGGTTTATTCGCCTCGCGCGCCTTTTTCAGCATGAGGTACATGTACGCGAGGATTCGGTCCATTCCGCACGAGGAAAGCTCGGCTGCCGCGCCCCAAAACTCGGCGGGGCTGATCTTAAGCCCGGGGATAAAGCTATACTCCTGCATGTCGCGCGTGCAGAGCGTCTTGTCAAAATCGTACATGATGGCCGCCGCCGGGCGTCGGTCCTTCGCCGCCTGCGTTGTCGCTTTTCGCATATCGATCCGTCCTCTCGGGAGCAAGACCCGGTTTTTTTAGGATACGCGCCATTCGAGTCAAACGCAAGGGGGAACGAAAAGGAACGGCGAGCGATGGCGAAAAAAAATCCCTTGCGCTATACTACGTTTCCCGTTGGAGATTTCATGATACAAACCCTGCTTATCGCGCTCAGCCTCTCGATGGACGCGTTCGCCGTTTCGCTCTCGGCGGCGGCCTGCTCGAAAAACCTCAAGCCCTTCCATATGCTCCGCGCCGCGGGCGCCTTCGGGCTTTTTCAGTTCCTCATGCCGCTCGCCGGCTGGCTTCTCGGCGCGTCCTTCAGCGCACTAATCTGCGGCGTTGACCATTGGATCGCGTTCGCGCTCCTGGCCATCGTCGGGGGAAAGATGCTCGTCGAGGTCTACGAGGAATGGAGGGCTGAACCGGACGCGAACGCCTGCCCGACGGACGACACGGGGCGCCGCGACCTCACGAGCAAGCGAGTCGTCCTCGCGCTCGCCGTCGCGACGAGCATAGACGCCCTCGCCGTCGGCCTCGGCTTCGCCGCGATCGGGACGAACGCCGTCCTTCCGTCAATCGTCATCGGCGTCGTGACCTTCGCGACGTGCGCGCTCGCCTTCGCGTTCGGAAAGCGCGTTGGGCTCGCCTTGGGGCGCTACGCCCAGATCGCCGGGGGCATCGTGCTCATCGGCATCGGCGCGAAGATTCTGCTCGACCATCTCCTCGCCGGCGCCTAGCCAAAGAACTTCATGCCTTAAAGCAGCGAACGCGATGCCCGGGGGCCGCGTCCCGCATGGCGGGCCGTTCCGCGAGACAGCGCGCGTCGGCGAGCGGGCAACGCGCGGCGAAGGCGCAGCCCGCGATCTTCTCGCTCGGCGTACTCACCTCCCCTACGATTGGCGCGTTCCCCGAAACGCCGCTTCCCGCGACGCATGAATACAGGAGTTTTGTATACGGGTGAAGCGCGGCTTTGAAAAGGTCCCGCGCGGGCGCCTCTTCCATGAGCTCGCCCCGATACATGACGCCGATCCTGTCGCAGAAGTAGCCGGCAACCTTGAGGTCATGCGCGATGAACAAGAAGGAAAGGCCTCGCTTCTCGCGGATATCGAGCAGGAGATTGAGGATCTGCCCCTGAATCGAGACGTCGAGCGCCGAGACGACCTCGTCGCAGATAAGGACTTCCGGGCGCATGATGAGCCCGCGCGCGATCGATATTCGCTGCCGCTGACCGCCCGAGAACTCCGTCGGCCGCCGGTCGAGGTCCGAGGGGGAAAGCCCCACTTCCTCGAGGATCGTGCCCGCCTCGTCCCGCGCCGCGCGATGGCCGGGCCACAGCGATGAATACCGGTAGCCCGAGGTCAGCACGTCGTACACCGACATGCGCGGGTTAAGCGACCGCGCGGGATCCTGGAAGACGTACTTAACCCGCTCGCGATACGCCTTCAGCGCGCGGGCCTTAAGCGCGCGAACGTCCTCCGTCCCGCGAAAGCGGATCTCGCCCGAATCCGCCTCGTACATGCGGACCAAGAGCCGGGCAGTCGTCGTCTTCCCGCAGCCGGACTCGCCGACGAGCCCGTATATCTCGTTGTCGCCGATCGAGAAGGACACGTCGTTCACCGCGTACACGAACCGCCCGAAGCGCGCGAAAAATCCCGCCTCGAGATTGAATCTTTTCCGTAAGTCCCGGACTTCGAGTATGCTCATGACTTTTCCTCCGGATGCCGAAAGCAGCGGCACGCGCGCGACCCCGCTTTTGCGCACGGCGAGACGCCCGCGCCGGTCGCTTCACTCGTCACAATCGCGCGAAGCTCGGGTATTGCCGCCCGGCATTCGTCGGTCGCCTCGCCGCAGCGCGGCGCGAACGGGCAGCCGGGGCCGACATCCTCCGGGTCGGGAACCTTCCCGGGAATGGAAAGGAGCCGAGATTCCGTGTAATGCCCGCCGAAACGCGGGGCCGCCGCGAGAAGCGCCCGCGAATAGGGATGTTCGGGTGACGACACGACCTCGAAAGCCGGTCCCGATTCCATGACGAGCCCGCCGTACATGACGAGGATATCGTCCGATATCTCGGCGACCAAGTCGATGTTGTGGCTAATGAAGATGATCGAGAGTCCTCGCGATGCCCGAATGCCCTTGAGGAGCGCGATGATCTGCGCCTGTATCGTCACGTCGAGCGCGGTCGTCGGTTCGTCCGCGATGAGAAGCTCGCAGCCCTGCGCGAGCGCAAGCGCGATCCCGACGCGCTGAAGCTGACCGCCCGAGAACTGGTGCGGGAAGTTTCCGAGGCGCGCTCCCGCGTTGGGAAGCCCTACCTCCTCGAGGAGCGCGATTGCACGCGCGCGCGCCTCGGCGCGGGTTATCCCCGGCTCAGCGTTCCGGAAGGTCTCGAAGAAAACGCTTCCGATATTCTGCAGGGGGTCGTTCGAGCGGCCGGGCTCCTGGAATATCATGCCGATGCGTTTGCCGCGGTACTCGCGAAGGGCCCGCGCGCCGAGGCCCGCAAGCTCCGCGCCGTCGAACGAGATCGAGCCCCCGATCTCCGCGTAGGGCGGAAGGAGACCCGGTATCGCCGAGGTCGTCACGCTCTTTCCCGAGCCGGACTCCCCGACGATGCCGAGGACCGAACCGCGCGCGAGCGAGAAGGAAACGCCGCGCACCGCGCGTATCGACGAAACCGCGACGCCTCGCCGCACGGAGAAGGTTACCGTAAGATCCCGAACCTCGAGAAGGGGCCCGTTCGCGGGCCGTTCATTGCGATCATTCATCGCCTCGCCTCCCTTCGCCGCAAGAAGCGCCAAAACGGCCGGGGGATGACCGTGTGATACGGGTCGTAGTAATCGCGGAGCGCGTCGCCGAGGAAGTTGAACGCGAGCGTTACCGCGAGGAGGAACCACACCGGAGAAAGGAGCCACGGATAGTTTCTGAGGTTCGCGATCGTCGAGATGTCTCGCTTGATGAGCGAGCCCCAGCTCACCGCCGGGTCGACGATGCCGAGCCCGAGGTACGAGAGGGTCGTCTCGCTCATGATGAAGCCCGGGACCGAGAGGGCGACGCTCACGATGAGGAGGCTCGAGATCTGCGGGATGATGTGCCGGAAGACGATGCTCACCGAGGGAATCCCCTCGAGCTCCGCGTTGAGCACGAACTCCTCGCGCTTGATCGCGTGCACCATGCCGCGCACCGTGCGAGCGGAGCCCGGCCAGCCGACGAGCGAGAGTATCACGGTAATCACCATGTACGACTGGCCCGAGTCCATCTTCGCGGAAAGAAGCGAGCGGAGAAAGAGGATCAGGTAGAGCCCCGGGATCAGCATGAAAAACTCCGAAAGGCGCATGACCGACCAGTCAGTCGCGCCGCCGTAGTAGCCGGAAAGCCCGCCGAGGAGCGTCGCGAGGAAAAGCGATATCGCCGTCGCGACGAAGCCGATCGTGAGCGAGACGCGGCTTCCGTACACGATGCGCGAGAAGATGTCCCGACCAAGGTTGTCGGCGCCCATGAGGAAGGCGGGATACGCGCCGTCGGTCGTCCCAAAAAGGTGCCGGTCGCAGGGGATGAGACCCATAAGCCGATAAGGCTCGCCCTTCGCGAAGAGCGAAACGCCGTGATAGAGGCCCTTCACCCGAACGTACTTCCACGTGACGGTGTTGATGACGCGGGCTTCCTGCGCCTTAACCGAGAGCCCGTGGAACCGGACGTTCGCCGGGTGGTAGGTCATATCCGCGCGCTGCGTGGTCGCCGAATAGGGGGCGACGAACTCCGCGAGGATCATCCCGAGATAGAGGGCCGCGAGAACGGCGAGCGACGCCATGCCGAGCGGCCGCCCGGCGAGGTATTTTCCGAATTGCCTCATTCCTTACCGTACCTTATGCGCGGGTCGACGAGCGCGAGGGTGATGTCGGCAAGAACCATGCCGAGGAGAACGAGAAACGAGACGAACATGATGTTCGCGAGCACGAGATTGATGTCTTCCTGAAGGACGGCCTCGTACATGAGCCGGCCGATGCCGGGGTACGCGAAGATGATCTCGAGGACGAGCGATCCCGAGAAAAGGCTCGCGAGGAGGTTCGCGCTTCCCGTGATGTACGGGTTCAGCGTGTTCCTGAACGCGTGGTTGAAGTACACCCGCCGCTCGCTGATCCCGCGCGACCTGAGGCTCGTGACGTACGGCTGCCCGAGCTGGTCGAGCATCGTCGCGCGGATCATCCGCATCGTCCCGCCGACGCCGCCGAGGAAGGCCGCGAGGAGCGGGAGGACGATATGGTGCATGTAGCTGAAGGTAAACCGCGCGGGGTTTTCCGCGAACGGAAAGGGCGGGTACGCGGTCACCGGGAAAAGCCCCGTCACCGACGCGAAGAGCTGGAGGAGAATTAGAAGGAGTATCCCCGGAAAGGCGTGGAGGACGAGCGCGAAGAAGGTCGCGGCGAGGTCGGTGGCGGTTCCCGCCTTCGACGAGAACCAAACCCCAAGCGCGAAGGAGAACACCGTTATGAGCACGAGGGAGATGAGATTGAGCAGCACCGAGTTCGCGAGCCGCGAGCCGATGAGAAAGAGCACCGGCGCGTGCGAGATGAGGCTCGTGCCGAGGTCATGATGGACGATCACGCGGTCGAGCCACCGGAAGTACTGCACGTAAAACGGCTTATCGAGGCCGAGCGCGGCGCGCGTCGCCTGGAGCTGCTCCGTCCCCAGAAGCTTCTCGCCTTGCGCGGCCTTCCCCTCCGTCGACATGAGCTGCTGCGTCATGAGACGGTCGACGATGTCGCCCGGGGCGAGGTCCATCAGCGCGAAGACCGCGAGGCCGAGCGCGAAAAGCATCACCGCCATCGTAACGACCCGTCCGGCGATGTACGTCGCGAGGGGCATCTTTTTCCTGAGGTAGAAAAACGGGCGAAGCGCGCCCGCGAAAAAATTGCGAAGATCAGTCACCTTGCGCACCCCTTCTTTACGGCCGAAGCGAGATATGGCTCATCTCGAATCCGCCGATGTTGTCAAAATAGACGTTCGCGAAATCCCACCGGTTCCTGAGCGCCACGAAACTTTGCGGCCGCACGAGATAGATGAGCGGGCATTGCTCGAGGAGGATCCGCTGATACTCGTCCCAATATCGCGCGGCCTTCGCCCGGTCGATCGTGTACGAGCCCTCGTTGTAGAGCCAGTCCAC
>DAOPYF010000146.1:0-5761 GCA_035352735.1 Treponemataceae bacterium
AGGGCCCACGAGCCCTCGCGAAGGTCGCCGGGCACCGCGCGGAGGGAAACCTCGGTCATGTTCACGATGGTCGGCAGCGTCATGATCGCGAGAATGATCGAGGCGGAAAGCACCGAGTAGCCGCTGCCGCCCGATATGAGGCGGATGAGCGGGACGACGAACGCGATGCCGAAAAGCCCGTAGATGACGGACGGTATCCCCGAGAGGAGCTCGACCGCCGAGCGGAGGAACGCCCCGATCCGGTGACCCGCCATCTCGGCGAGGAAGATGCCCGTCGAGATGCCGACGGGGACCGCGATCGCGAGCGAGAGGAAGGTGACAAAGAGGGCGCCGACGATGAACGAGAGGATCCCGTACGAGGGATGCGCGGGATTCGACGGGCTCCAGTCCGGGGAAAAGAGGAAATGGAGGACCGATACCTCCCGAAACAGGGGAAGCCCCCGCTGAAAGATGAAGAGCGTCATCAAGACGACGCTCGCTATGGATATGAGCGCCGATACGAGGAACACCCGCTCGAGGCCCGACTCCAGAAAACGCTTAAATCCTTTCACGCACGCACCTCGCTCATGGGATAGTCTCGGGACCGGGGTCAGACCCCAGAACGGTTTTTACCCCGATCCCGAGACGGCCGGACTTCCCTACTTCAGGGGAACGAAGCCCGCTTCCTTGACGATTACCTTTCCGCGGGGGGAAAGGAGGTAATCGATGAAGGCCTTCTCGACGGAACCCGCCTTGGCCGCTCCCTTGGTCGCGACGTAGAGGTTGCGCGACAGGGGATAGGTATTATCGAGCGCGGTCTTGACCGCCGGCAGGACGCCCGCGATTGAGAGGGCCTTGCCGCCCGCCTTCGTGACCTCCTCGACGAACCCGAGACCGACGTACCCGACGGCGCCCGGTGTGGAAGCGACCTTCGCCGCTACCTCGCCATTTTCCTTCGCGACTATCGCGTTCTTCAGGAAGGAGAGCTTCGCGGGATCGAGAACGAGTTCCTTGAAGGCACCGTAGGTTCCCGAGGTCTCGTCGCGGTTCACGACGACGATCGGCTCGTCCTTGCCGCCGACTTCCTTCCAGTTGACGATGGTGCCCGCGTAGACTCCGGCGAGCTGCTCGCGGGAAAGGTTCGCGACGGGGATGTCCTTGTTGACGACGACCGCGAGCGCGTCGCGGGCGATGACGACCGGAACGAGCCCGGAATCGAGCTCCGACTGCTTAAGGTCGCGCGACGAGCCGGCGAGGGAGATCGTACCCTCGGCGAGCTGCTTGAGGCCGGTTCCCGATCCGAGCCCCTCATAGGAAATCTTCACGTCGGGGTTCGCCTTCACGAACTGCTCGATGGCGACGTTGGCGATCGGCTGCACGGTGGTTGAGCCCCCGAAGGTGTACTTTCCCGAATACTTTCCGGCCGCGAAGGCGAACACGGAACCGAGGACCAATGCGACGCTAACGGCGATAATTCGTTTCATGCAAGAAACCTCCTCAAGGTTTGATTGACCCAAACGTACTTGCCGAGCGTGAGAGGACTATCATTTTTCGGTTAAAATTGCGTTAATATTCTCAACGGCCGGGACAAGAAAACCGCGGGTGGTATAAGGTCTAACCATGAGTAACGAACGAATACTCGTCGTCGACGACGAGGAGCCCATCAGGGAACTGCTCCGCTATAACCTCGAAAAGGACGGATTCCGCGTCGCGTGCTGCGGCTCGGGAGAGGAAGCCATCAAGCTCGTCAGGAACGATCCGCCCGAGCTCATCCTCCTTGATCTCATGCTTCCGGGCACGGGCGGCCTCGACGTGTGCCGAACGCTCAAGGCAAACCCCGCGACCGCCGACATCCCGATCATCATGATCACCGCGAAGACCGAGGACACCGACGTCGTGCTCGGGCTCGAGCTCGGCGCCGAGGACTACGTGACCAAGCCCTTCTCGACGAAGGTGCTCCTCGCGCGCGTGAGGACGGCGCTCCGCCGGAAGAACCGCAAGGCAGTGGTGCCCGAGGGCGACCGGATCGCGCTCCACGGCATCGTCATCGACCCCGAACGGCACGAAGCCTTCTCCGACTCGCGCGAGCTTTCCCTTTCCGTCACCGAGTTCGAGATCCTGAGCCATCTTTTGAAGAACCCCGGCAGGGTCCTTTCGCGGACGCAGATCATCAGCGCCGTGAAGGGCGATTCCTACCCGGTCACCGAGCGCTCGATCGACGTGCAGATCTTAAGCATCCGAAAGAAGCTCGCGGAAAAGGCCGACGTGATCGAGACGGTCCGCGGCATCGGCTACCGCATGAGGGACCCCGAGTGATCGCGCGCGGCAGAAGGCGGCGGACGTGGGAATACCTTTTCGCCGCGACGGGAAGCGTCCTGCTCCTCGCGATCGCGGCGTTCGCGGCCGTGAGCCTCGCAGCGCTTAAGGACACCGCCTTTAGGCAAAGCGAGGAAAACCTCAGGCAGTTCGCGCACGCCGTCACGCGCATCCTCGACACGGAACCGCGCCTCCTCGACCCGCAGGAGCTTCAGCGGTTCTGCGAGAACATCGGGCGGGAACAGGACTTTCGCGTCACCTATATCCTTCCCGACGGCACCGTGCTCGCGGACTCGGGCGCGAAGCCCGCGATCCTCGAGAACCACGCCTCTCGGCCCGAAGTAGCCTCAGCCCTCGCCGGCACGGAGCGCGCGGCGATCCGCATGAGCCACAGCATCGGTAAGCCCATGGTATACTTCGCGCTCCCCTATAAGGGGAACGCGCTTCGCCTCGCGGTCACCGTCGACTACATCGACACGGCCTCGCGGCAGATCGCGGCGGTGCTCGTCGCCGCCGCCCTCGCGATCCTCATCGTCGCGCTCGGCGTCTCGATGCTCGCCTCGCGAAGCATCATCGTCCCCGTCGCCGCGCTCGAAAGGGCGGCGCACCGCTTCGCGGAGGGGAGCGTCGACCTCAGGATCGACGCGACGCGCTTTCCCCGGGAGCTCGCCGAGCTTGCCGACACCCTCACCGCGATGGCGGCGAGCCTCGACGAGAAGATGCGCGCGCTCGACCGGCAGAACCGGGAGACGGGCGCGATCCTCTCGGGGATGAACGACGCGCTCATAGTGCTCAGTCCCGACGGCCGCGTCGCGCGTGCGAACCGCGCCGCCTGCGAGCTTTTCTCCCTCGACGGGGAGACCGCGACCGGCATGCCGCTCATCCAGGCCGTCAGGAGCGTCGACGTCGTCGACTTCCTCTCTCGCGCGCGGGAGGACGGCTCCGAGACGACGGTCGAGCTTAAGGCGCCGAGCGGGACGAAGAGCCTCCTCGTTCGCCTGAGCCGCGCCGACGAGGGAGGGAGCGAAATCCTCGTCTTCAGCGACATCACGCGGCTCAAAAAGCTCGAACGCATCAGGAAGGACTTCGTCGCGAACGTGTCGCACGAGCTCAAGACCCCGATCACCTCGATACAGGGCTTCATCGAGACGCTCAAGGACGGCGCGATCGAAGACCCCCAGGCGGCGCGTAGATTTCTCGACATCATGGACGGGCAAACCTCGCGCCTCGGCGCGATCATCGACGATCTTCTCACGATCTCGCGGCTCGAGCAAAGCGAGGGATCCGCGATCCCCCGCGAGGAGACCCGCATCGCCGATCTATTCGAAGGCGTGCGGGGGCTCTGCGGCGAGTTCGCGCGAAAGAAGGGAACGGAGCTCTCGTTCGAAGCGCCCGAGGGACTCAGCTGCCCGGTGAACCCCGGGCTCATCGAGCAGGCGCTCGTCAATCTCGCGCTCAACGCGATCAAATACAGCCCCGAAGGCGCGCGCGTCGCGGTCTCGGCCCGGCTCAAGCGGGACGACTCAAGCAGCGCGCTCATCCTCGAGGTCGCGGACAACGGCATCGGGCTCTCGGAGAAGGACCGCGGGCGCGTCTTCGAGCGGTTCTACCGCGTCGACAAGGGGAGAAGCCGCGAGCAGGGCGGCACCGGGCTCGGGCTCTCCATCGTGCGCCACATCGCCCTCGCGCACGGGGGAACCGTATCGGTCGACAGCGTCGAGGGCGTCGGCAGCACCTTCAGGATAACCGTGCCGGTATAAGGGCGGGCGCCCGCGAAGGGTAGCCGCCGCGGCGCGCAGGGAATGGTCGCCACCTCGCGCGGGGTGAGACAGCGCGTGCGTTTTCTGGTATAGTCAAAAGCATGAAAGCAGCCGCGCAATTTTCCGTCGTCTACCAAGACCATGACATAGTCGTTCTCAACAAGGCCTCGGGCCTCCTCGTCGCGGCGGACCGCTGGGACCCGGACGCGCAGCGGCTCGACGTCCTCGCGACGAAGGAACTCTGCGGCGAGGGCGAGCGCCTTTTCGCCGTGCATCGCATCGACAAGGACACCTCGGGCCTCGTCATCTACGGACGAACCGAGGAAGCGCACCGGACCCTGAGCATGGCGTTCGAGAACCGCGAGGTCGAGAAAACCTACCACGCCCTCGTGTACGGCCGCCCCGACTGGGACGAGCTTGACGTCGACGTCCCACTCCGCGCGGACGGCGACCTCAAGCACCGAACGATCAAGGACAAGCGGGGAGGAAAGCCCGCGCGGACGGCGTTCCGCTACATCGGCGCCTGCGGTCCCTATAGCTGGATCGAGGCGAAGCCGGTAACCGGGCGAACGCACCAGATCCGCGTGCACCTCGCCCTCTCGGGGCTCACGATCGTCTGCGACCCGCTCTACGGAAAGGCGGATCCGCTTCTCCTTTCGAAGATCAAGCGCTCCTGGCACGGCGACGAGTTCGAGGAGCGGCCGCTCCTTGACCGGCTCGGGCTCCACGCGTGGAAGATGCGCGTCGCGCACCCGATAACGAAAGAGATGATGGAGTTTACCGCGCCCTACCCCCGCGACCTCGATACCACGCGCAAGCAGCTTGCGAAGATTTTCGGGACGGACCCGCTCGCAGAACCGGGAGAGGTCGAGCCCGATGACGGGAAGCCGGAACTTAAGTTCTAGGCCCCTCGGGCGCGCTCCGTTATTTTATTGATTCTTCTCGCGCTCAAGCGCGAAGCCGGCGCCCGAAAGCGCGGCGAACGCGGCGTCAAGGGCCGTTTCCTTCACCATGATATAGTCGGTATCGAAGGTCGAAAGCGCGAAAATGCTCACTCCCGCGCGGGCGAGCGGCGCGCTGATCGAGCTTAATACCCCAACCATGCCAAAGTCGAGCGGACCCTCGACCATGAAAATCCTCCAGCCCGATTCCTCGCGCGGTGACGCGGGCGCGAGGGAGGTCTCCCGCACGATAGAGATCTCGTCCTCGGTGCGCGTCACGCTCGCGAAACCGGGAACCTTGAAGATGTCGTCGGGGATTTTTTCGCCCGCGGCAAAGCGGCATACGGAAAAGCCGCCTGAGAGCAGTATGATTTTCATGATGGCAGATCGTCCTACTTTAATCTAATGATGATGGCGCCGGTCTTTCCGTCGCGCTCGGGGCGCTTGCGATCCGGCATCGGGACCTCGACGAGCGAGCCCGAATGGCATCCCATAAGATAATCGGCGGCCTGATAGGTTCCCATGAGCAGAACCATCCCAAGCTCCGAGCAGCCATACCGCCCCGTGTGATACTCGGGGAGCTTAATCGGGTCAGAGGTGATGCGGACGCTCAAGTCCGGGAAGAGCGAGGTCATGCGCGAGAGCATCGAAAGGGGCGCCTCGGCGGGACCCGCGGCGACGGCAGGCGAGACTTGTTCGGCTACGGGCTCGCTCGACTCGGGAGCGTTAGCCGCGCTGGGCGCATTCGCCGCACCAAGATCATTC
>DAOPYF010000147.1:0-5727 GCA_035352735.1 Treponemataceae bacterium
TGGTTTACACCCAAAATGTCGGGAGTTCGATCCTCTCAGCGCCCATCCTAAAAAACCTTACGCTACCTTGCGTAAGGTTTTTTTTAATCCCAATATTTGACATGAATAATCGTACGCGATATACTCCGCCATTATGAAACTTTGCATTGCGATCGCTCCGTACGCACGTATATACGATGAGACAGCGTATGGAGCAAGATTAGCGCGAATCGGTAATTACTAACCGCATTCAATTCATCGGCACGATAATCCCCCTTTCCTAATGTTTCGCACGCGCGTGATGACATAAAAGGCGTGATTATTACAGCCGAATAATCTTCCTCAATTACGTTACTCCATCATTAACTTCGCATCCACAAACAGTGTCTTGTACCATTATTGGAGTAATTTTATGCAAAATGACTTTACGCGGGGAAACGTTCCCGCGCTACTAATGCGGTTCGCGATCCCCATATTCCTGGCAAATCTCCTTCAGGCTTGCTATAGCATAGCGGACATGGCCATCGTTGGGAGATTAGTCGGAAGCGCGGGACTGACGGCGATCGATAATGCGTCCCGCATCTGCTTTCTCATCACCTCGCTCTGCGCCGGAATATCCATCGGCGGTTCGGTGCTCGTCGCCCAGAGGAAAGGCGCTGGAGACCGGCAAGGCCTGACCGAAGCGACGGGAACGCTCTTCGCGCTTACGGCCATCGCGTCCATCGCGATGACGGTTATCTGCGAGGTCGCGGGTAAGCCGATGCTCATCGCCATGCGCGTTCCCCCGGAGGCCTTACCGCCCGCGGTCGATTACCTGCGGACGATCAGTCTTGGGACGATCTTTGTTTTCGGCTATAACTCGATTTGCGGCGTGATGCGCGGCCTTGGCGACTCTACGAGCCCGCTTACGTACGTCGCGTGCACGGTCCTCATCAACATCGCGCTCGACATTCTCTTCGTCGGCCCTTTGGGGCTCGGAGTCCGCGGCGCCGCGATCGCGACGGTAATGTCCGAGGCGATTTCGTTTTGCCTCGCGCTCTCGAGCGTCGTTGGCGGCTCGTTCCCGATCAAGCTAAAGCCCTCTAGCCTTATCCCAAGGCGCGAGTCCCTCGGCAAGATCCTTTCGATCGGCATACCGCAGACAATCCAAATGACCGTGTTGAATCTATCCTACGCGATCAGTTCGGGGCTTTTTAACTCATACGGAATCGCGGTTTCCGCGGCCGCGGGCATCGGGCTTAAGGTCAACACGGTGGTCGCTATGGTATGCTGGGCGGTGGGACAGGCGGTCATGACCATGGCGGGACAAAACCTCGGCGCGAAGGACGTTCGCCGCGCGGCGAGCTCGGCCCGTTGGGGCATCGTCGTCGCGCTCGCTGCCGTTTCCGTCGCCGTGCTGCCGATCCAGATCTTCACGGTTAACGTCGTGTCCGCGTTCAACGGCGACGCGTCTGTCGTCCGCGAGGGTGTTCGGTACCTTAGGATCGCGTGCTCGCTTAACTTCATGCTCTATGCGGTGATGTACGTCCTTGATTCCTTCGCGACCGGAGCGGGCGATTCCTCGTTCGCTATGATGAACGCGATGCTTCACTCGGTAGTGATGCGGCTTTGCCTCAGCGTGCTCTTAAGCATAGGCCTTGGCATGGGATGCGTCGGTCTATATTGGGGCGAGTCTCTCTCGCCTATCCTTTCGTGTCTCGTCGGAATCGGGTACTTCGCGTCGGGATTCTGGAAAAGGAGAAAGCGGTAAGGCATTGATCCCGCGCGTTTCCCTTTCAGGACGTCTTGCGCTTATAGGGCAAGGCGTCCCCTTTCCTCGCCCGAAAGAAATCGGCCGTCAATCGTCCGTGAGGGTTATGTATCCTAACTCGAAAAGCTCGCTGTAGAGCGATTTATACGACTCGTCGTACCCGTAGGCGACGGCATAGGCCTCGACATAGGCAAGCTTTTTTCCCGTGCCGTTGGTATCCCATGAGGAGCTATAGGTAAAGTCGCTATCCCCGTTGTCGATCTCGTCGAGATCAAAGAGCTTATCCGTGGGACCAGTCCCGTCGTTCGTCCGTATCGGGGTTCCGTAAAGCGAGGTGTCGCCCGCGACCGATATCTGCGGCGCCTGGTCCAGATACTGCTCAAGGCGGATGATAACCTGCCGATTTCCGTTCGATCCGGGGATAAGCGGCATATCGTCGGGTCGTACGGTGCACGAGAGCCGTCGATAGAGCTTTGTCGAGAGCAAATACGTATACGCGGTCGTCGGATTGTTCGTGTTGTAGTTATTAATCAAAGATTTATCGCTGAGTCTCGTCGAGTTATTGTTGTAGATGCGGTAGTAAATCTCAAATCCCCGAAAGTAGCCCGACGACTCCGATTCGTTTTTCTCGTCCGACGTCCTGAACGAGAAGTAATTGTAATTAGAGTCCGATGATGGCTCGAAATCGCGATAGGTGATCGGATAGAGATACACGAAGGACTCGATGCCGCACGCCGCGAGGAGCGCCGCGCAGCATGCGGTAAGGATCAAAATGGTTTTTCTTCGCGTCATGACAGATAGTCAACCAGCTCGTATATGACGACGGGCCTATTCTTTCCCTTCACGCGGATCGTGTCGAGTTCCCTAAAGATAAACTGGTCCTTCACCATCGCGTAGGTATACTCGCTGACGATGATCATCGTCCCGTACACCTTGTTCGTGCCCTCGAGTCGTGCGCCGAGGTTTACGTTATCGCCCATGAGGGTATAGTTCATGCGTCCGGCCGATCCCATGTTGCCGACCGTCATGATGCCGGTGTTGAGCCCGATTCCGATCGCGAGCCGCTTCTCCGGAGGCCAATGCTCGTTGAGCTCGGCGAGTTTCGCTTTTTGGAGGAGCGCGCATCGGCACGCGCGCGCAGCGTGATCCTTAACCTCAAGCGGCGCGCCCCAGAAGCACATAACCTCGTCGCCGACGTACTTATCGAGGGTACCGCCGGTCTCGAGGATGATATCCGTCATGGCGGAAAGGTATTCGTTCAGGTGCTTTACGAGCTCCTGCGGGGTAAGCGTCTCTGAAAGGCTCGTGAAGCCGCGGATGTCGGAGAAAAACACGGTGAGCTCTCGGTCGACGCCGCCGAGCTCGGGCGGGTTGTCCATCATCTGCGCGACGACCTCGGGGCTCACGTACTTGCCGAACATCGCCCTAATCTTCCGTTTTTCACGCTCCTCGGTGCTCGAGCGATAGAGGATGATCATGATGTAGGAAAAGAACATCCCCGCGAACGGCACGCTGTAATTGATGAGGATGCCTTTACTGTCGAACAGCGTGGAACACACGATGAAGGTGGCTATCGCGATGACTAGCGAAAGCGGGAGCGACAAGAGGTTTCGCATGCGCGACGCGATAAGCGCGACGAGCATGGTTAAGGCGATCGTGAGGATGACGTTCCACCAGAGCGGCAGATGCCGGACGAAATTGCCGGTAAGCATGGTATTGAGCGAGTTCGCGTGAATCTCTATGCCGAACATCATGCCAAAGGGAGTCTGCTTTTCGTCCGCCGCCATGCCCTTATCGAACGCGCCGACCATGAGGATCTTCCCCCCAACGGCGCGCGTATCCGGCCAGGATTCGGGATCCTCACCGGTCTGCCGGGCATAGCCGGCGTATGAGCGTACGGTGAAGGTCCGGTTTCCCTCAGCCGCGGTCGAGGAAGCCCTACCCGCGTAATTAATAATCATGGAGCACTGCTCATCGACCGGGATCACGACCGGAGCACCGCTCGGGCGATGGACGATAACGCTCTTTCCCGGTATAACCTCGCAATCGGCTGGTTTCGCGTTCCAATAATCGAGCGCGAGACGGAGGGTAATCGAAGGCATAAAGCTGTCGCGATATACCTCGACGGCGCGCGTCTCGGTCTCTGCGTTCCCGTCGCCGTCCTTGTCGTAGGTCATTGGGGGCGCCAATCGGTATATTTCGGCGCGGAGTTTTTTCAGGGATTTCTCGGTCAGAGGCACGGGGATTTGGTGCTCAACGCCCTTTTTATCGAGCCACGAGAGCCGCTCGAACCCCGCCTCGTCAACGGGCATCCCCGGTACGAGCGCCTCGAAGGGAAGCTCGTTCTCCATGTTTGAATACTTGAGCACGAGCGGTTGCCGGCGCACGATATCGTCGGTCGAGTCGGGAACGACATTCGCGAACCCGTATCCCTTGACGTTTGAGTTGAAAACGGGAAGGTTGGTTTGGATACCGTAATAAGACGGCAGTTCCTTCCAGCCCTTCCCTACCTTGGTTATTTGCCCGTCGCGGTCGAAGAGGATCTTCTGGCGGGAATACATCTCGGTATCGATCGATTCGCCGGATGAGGACGTGTCGAGGATGGACTCAAGGAAGACGCGGCCAGACTCGGAAAAGCTCTTGGCGAGCTTCTCATCGTCGGCCGGATTGCCGGCCTCGTCCACGAAGAATACGTCGAGGAACAGCGCCCGTTCGCGCTCTTCCTGATTCTTGATGCGGGTAAAGGAATTGACGAGGTCCGCGTGGGTCCCGCGGGGAAACGGCCACATGCCGAATTTCTGCAAGGCCTTGAGATCGATTCCCACGATCATGATATCCTGAGATACCGCGGGGTTTTCGTCCGATTTCCAAACGCCCTTTTGCACCGCCTCTTTCGTCCCGATCGCCTTGAAGTAAAAATACGAGTCGAGGAGTTTCGATTCCAGGTTGCCGAATAGGCCGGAAGAAAAACCAGTCAGACAGAAAAAGACAGCAACGAAAAATCCGATTATCAGCCCGAAATTCCGCGTCTTAAACAGCCATTGATATTTTCTTGCGGCCATGTCAACCTCCGAAGGCGTTTACTTTATTTGAAGCGCGATTATCCTCGATTTAGCGAGCTTTGCCCATTCATCGTCAGGATACTGCTCAACGAGCTTTTGATAGGAAGCGACCGCGGCTTCCGCGTGCGATCGCTGCTCTTCTATGCGTCCGATGTTAAAGTAGGCGCGCGTCTTGAGGGCAAATCCCTTGTCCGCGATTGCCTTGTTAAAGAGCTCGATCGCCTGATCGGCGTTTCCCTGCTCGTCCGCGCAGACCGCCGCGTTATAGCACGCGATCCCCGACGTATAGGCCTTCGCGTCGGCCTTGGCCGCGGCGAGGTAATTGTCCTCGGCGTTCTTCCAGTCCTTGCGGGAAAAATAGATCTCCGCGATCGACAGGTACGCGCGGGAACCCGCGAACGTCGTCTTATTCGCCTTCGCGATCGGGGTGAGCTTCGCGATGATATCGTCCTCTTTCGCGGCAAGCCCGGTCTGATCGGTTCCGCCCTTGGCAGTCTCCCAATCCTTAACGAGGGTCTCGATCTTCTCGTAAGCGGCCGTCGCCTTCTTTTCCGTAATCGTCGTATAGGTCAAAATTCCCACGAAAAGCACCGCGATTACGATCAGCGTCGAGATGATCACCACGCGAAATTTCGTGATAAGGTCGTTGAGTCTTTGCGACAGGGTAGCCTTCTCCGCGCCGTTCTCGCGCACAGCTTTGGTTGACATATACTATTTCTCCTTAATTTCCAGTTCCTTGATGAGTCTGGATAAATACGTTCTCTGTATATCGAGGACTTGCGCCGCCGTGGTCTGATTCCAATCGTTTTCCTCGAGCACCTTCTGCAAATAGTGCTTTTTGAAAAGGTTCAGGACTGATTTCAGGCTCTTGTCCGTATAGCTATTATTATCAGGCATTGCCCGGATATTCAAGAGGAGGTCCTCTTCCTTAATATA
>DAOPYF010000148.1:0-3188 GCA_035352735.1 Treponemataceae bacterium
CCGCCGTAGCCGTCCTCGAAGGTGAGCTTGATCGCGTCGACCCCGCGGTCGGCGAGCTCGTTCACGACGCGCTCGGTTTCCAGGGCGGAGTTCACCGCGTAGGTGCCGTAGCCGTTCGGGACCTTGAGCCCTGGCCCGACGATAAGAAGCCGCGCGAGCTCCGGGTTGTCCCTTCGCGCGTCCCGCCACGCGATTCCCTCGCGCCAGTCGCCCTCGAGGTTCGCGAGGTCGCGGACCGTCGTGACGCCCGCGCGCGCCCAGGCGCGGAGGTTTCCCTCGACGTAGCCGTGATGGACGTGCGCGTTGATGAAGCCGGGGAGCACGGTCGCCCCGCCGAGGTCGAGGACGGTGGCGCCCGAGGGGATCTTCACCTTCGAGGCCTTTCCCGCCGCGAGGATGGCGTTTCCCCTGATGACGATCGCGGCCCCTTCCACGGGCTTATTCGATACGCCGTCGAAATAGCGGATGTTCACGAGGGCTGTTGCGGGCCCCTCGGCAAGGGAAGCGGAATCGCCGGTCGCCCCGCGCGCGCGGCACGCGCAGGAAGCGAAGAGCGCCAGGACGAGGAGGGCGCCGAGCGCCATCCCGATTTGCGGTTCGATTGTTCGTTTCATGGGCTCAGGGTAGCGAGAATTTCGCGGCTCGACCTAACCGATCTTGCGGCCCCTCGGGTTTCGTGGTAGCGTTGAGGCACGAATGGCAACCTACGCTGAGCTCGTTAACGCCGTATTCTCTCTCGTCGAGTCCCGCCTCCACGAACCCTTAAGCCTTGAGGAGGCGTCTGCTCGGGTCGGGCTTTCCCCCTTTCATCTCCATCGCGTCGTGCACGAGCTCACCGGGCGGCCGCTCATCGAGTATCTCCGCGCGCGGCGCCTCGCGGCGAGCCTTTCGGACCTCCTCGAGACGGACCGGCGCGTCGTCGACATCGCGATGGACTACTGCTTCGACTACGAGCAAAGCTATATCCGGGCGTTCAAGCGGCAGTTTGGGCTGACCCCGGGCGCCTATCGGCGGGATCGGCCCGTCCTCGACGTCGCCGGGTCGCTCCGCGAGAGGGCGTGGTCCGCCCTCGGCGAGAACGGCATCGTCGTGAGCCCGCGCACGGTGATGATCCCGGGCTACGCGGCCGTGGGGCTCGCGCGCGTATTCGGCGCCGACTCGGGCGAGGACGCGGCGACCTCCCTCGCGAACGAGGCGTGGGCGGCGATCGACCGCTCCTTGGGGCAGGTCTTCGCGTCGTCGCGCTTTACGGGCATCGTTTCCCAATCGGGCGAGCCGGGCTCATGGCGCTATGAGGCGGGTTTTGAGGTTTCCGCTTCCGCGAGCGACGCCGAGCGCGCGGGGCTTGCCGCGTTCTCGATCCCCTCGGGGCGATACGTGAGCTTTTCGTGGGTGATCAGGAGCCATCCGAGCGCGCTTCGCGCCTCGGAGTTGTGGGAGTTTTATCGGCTCGTGTTCGACGGCTTCGTGCCCTCGTCCGCGAACCGCTTTCCCCATCCGTGGCACCTCGAGCAGATCGACCTCGCGGAGTGCTCGGAGGATTTCGGGATCTTCAGGCTCGCGGTCCCGGTCGTCGAGACGGCGTGAACGAAGTCTTCGCGCCAGGGAGCGAAGCGGTACCCCGGACCGCGCGCGCTTTTCGCGGCGCGCGGGAGGAGTACAAGCGGAGCGCCTGGCGCGCGGGTTCCCGAAGGAAACCCGCGCGGGCGCCCTGGTTCTTTTTATTCCCCGATTTCGAGGTAAAGGTCGAGCCTGAGGTTGCCGGGCTTTGAGGGTTCGAGTTCCTCCTCGAACCAGCGGGGCGCGCGGTGCGGGCGCAGATGCTTTTCCGCGATGAGCGTGCCCATGCGCTTCCAGCCTTCGGTGATCCAGGCGCCCGACGGGTCGCTTGCGATGTTTCCCTCGATTCCGGTCACGAGGAATTTCCCGCCGCGGATCAGGGTCGTTTTCGCGCCGCCTGTTTCCTCTCCCGGCTCGACCGTCGCGAGGAGGCGATAGCCCTCGTTCTGCGGGTCGTTCGATAGGTTTCCTTTTCGGTCGATGTTGTGCCCGAATATCCGCCGGTGCTTTCCCGTCGCCGTGCGGCCCGCGAGCCATGCGTCGAGCGCGGCGTGCGCCTTCGTTTCGCTTTCGGGCGCGAACCCGTCAAAAAAAGCCACCGTCATGTCCGGCAAATCCTTTATGATAACTCCCATATACAACTCCCGTATCAAGGTGATTCTCTCCAGGCCCTTCAGGGGTGGCCGGCCCTTTCTGAAGTCCTGCGGCGAGAGGCCGAACTCGTCCCGAAACGCGCGGGTGAACCCCTCATGGCTCCGGTAGCCCGAGTCGAGGGCGACGTCGAGGATGGGCCTGTCCGTTTCCGCGAGGAGTCTCCTCGCGCGGTCGAGCCGGCGCCGGAGCGCGTACTCGCGGTAGCAGAGCCCGGTGACGGCCCAGAACCACGTGACGAAGCTCCGCGCGGACATTCCCGCCTCGCGCGCGGCGAGGCCCTGGCCCATGCCGTCCCTTCCCCGAATCGCCGCCCCCCGCTCGACGCGGGTCTCGACGAAGTCGACGCTTTTCTGGATCTGTTCGTAGATTGTCATGACAATAGTGAGTATGGCCCGTTTTGGCCTCGGCGTCTTGATATTTTCCGCAAGAAATCGCGCGGGGGACGCTCTATACTGGTCCGCATGAAAGAAAGAGTAATAATGAGGATTGCTTTCGTGGCTGCCTGCGCGTTCGTCGCGATTTTTCCGTGCGCGGCGGAAAAGGGCAAAGACCGTGATTCGTCGGCCAGGGTCGACGGCAGTGACCCAAAAAACGCCCTTGTCGTCGCGGAGGAGGGAAGTCCCGAGTACGCGCTTATCGAGGCGTGCCAGGATAAGGATCTCGCGCGGGTGCGCGAGCTCGTCGAGAAGGAAGGCGCGAATCCGAACTCGACGATCGGCGGAATGCCCGCCCTGACCGTTTGCCTCTGCCCTCCGCCGAGCCGGAAGATTCTCCGCTACCTCCTCGCGCACGGGGCGAATCCGAACGTCTTGGGTAAGCCCATCGGCGAAACGCCGCTTGCCAATGCAAGCATGAACCGGGACCTCGTGTCGGCGAAGATCCTCCTCGCCGCGGGCGCCGACCCGAACCTTTCGGGATTCGGGATGACGCCGATGTTCTACGCGCGGGGGAATAAGGATCGGCTGATGATGGAC
>DAOPYF010000148.1:3288-5721 GCA_035352735.1 Treponemataceae bacterium
GTTACGGGCGGAGGGCCCCGACGACTCGCGCGATGTCTTCCTCGGCGAGGTTGGGATAGATCGGTATGCAGATAACCTCGGCCGCGGCCCGTGCGGCGACCGGCATCGCGGCGCTTGAGGCTGACGGCAGCCCGCTATAGATCGGAAAGTCGCTGATGAGCGGGTAGAAGTAGCGGCGGGCGTTGATGCCATGGTCTTTCAGTTTCTGGAAGGCCGCGTCGCGCGACATGCCGTACGCGGCTTCGTGGATGAATATTGGGAAGTACGAGTAGTTCCGCGTGGTGTCCTTTGGCTCGTCGAGCAGGGTGAGCCCCGGTATCCCCGAAAGCTCCGCGCGGTAGCGCGCGTCGACCCTTCTGCGGTCCTCGATCGCGCGGTCGATGTACCTGAGCGAAAGGAGGCCGAACGCCGCCTGAAGCTCGTTCATCTTCGCGTTCGAGCCGTACATGCTGACCATGTGGTCGTTCTCGAGCCCGAAGTTTTTCAGGCTGTCGATCCTCGCCTTCATCTCCGGGGTGTGGCACACGATCGCGCCGCCCTCGACGGTGGAATAGGTTTTCGTCGCGTGGAAGCTTAAGACGCTGAGGTCTCCGTACCGAAGGACGGACACGCCGCCCTTCTTGACCGCGAACGCGTGCGCCGCGTCGTAGACGACCTTGAGTCCGCGCCGCTTGGCGATCTCGTCGATCGCCTCGACGTCGCAGGGCGTGCCGTATACGTGCACCGGCATGATGGCCGTCGTCCGGTCGGTGATGGCCGCCTCGATCTTCGCGGGGTCGAGGTTGAGGGTCGCGGGGTCGATGTCGACGAATACCGGCGTGATGCCGTTCCACCACAGCGAATGGGTCGTCGCGACGAAGCTGTAGGGCGTGGTGATCACCTCGCCCGATATCCCGAGCGCCTGGAGCGCGGTGATGAGGGCGAGCGTGCCGTTGGAGAAGAGTGATATGTGGGGCACGGCGAGGTACTCGCAGAGTTTTTCCTCGAGCTGGCGGTGGTAGTGCCCGTTATTGGTGATCCATTTCCGTTCCCAGATGTCCTTCAGGTATGGAACGTACTCCTCCAGCGGCGGAAGGAGCGGCGATGTGACGTTGATGATCTTCTCATCCATGGCGTGCGGTCCCCTCGAAGACGGTGTTCATCGAAAGTATTAGGTTTTCGACGTTTTTCGCGAAGCTAAAATCGCGCTCGAGCAGCGCTCGGTTTTGCGCCGTCTCGGCGTCCCCGAGCGGCGAGCCGAGCCCCTCGCGGGTTAGGTCGTCCTCGATGGTGAAGACGCGGTAGCCCGAGTCGCGGAAGAAGCGGTATATCTCGGTGTCTTTATAGAAGAACACCTTGGTTCCCTGGTAGAGGAAGAGCTGAATGTTCTTGGTCGCCTGCTGCCTCAGGAAGCCCATGACGGCGAAGGCGCACGAGCGGATAAGGCGGGTGTATTCCTCGATCGGCATGAAGCTGTCGAGCGGGACGAACCGTTCCCCGAAGAGTTCCTTTCCCCGCGCGGTGACCGCCTGCCGGTACTTCTTGCTCCCGGCGTAGCTCAAGGGGACGATGACCTTGCCTTCCGGGATCTCGCGTTCCGCCATCAGCGAAAGGACGTCGAGGTGGTTGCAGTTGAGCGAGGCCGAGTTCCCGACGATAACGTTCTTGCCGTCCGTGCGGTCGAGGGAAAAGGCGGTGTCGTCGATGTAGTCGAAGAGGAATTGCCTGAGGTGTGGATACTTCTTTTGGATGAGCGGGAACTCGTAGGGGAGGCAGGTCGAAAGGTAGCCGATGCGGGGAATCGCCCGCGCGCGGAGAAAGTCCTTGAGCCCGGTGACGAGCCATTTCTTGGCGCGGGGGACGAAGCCTCCCCGTCCCGCGTTCTTCCATGCCCGGGTTTCCTCGAGGAAGAGGGGATGGGTAAAGGGATACGAGGCGATATGCGGCTCTCCTGAGTCTTTGTAGAGGTCTTGTCCCCAGGAAATCCAGACGACGGGGCGCTTGCCCGGGATGAGGGCCGCAAGCATGGCCCCGACCGAAAGGGAATGCAGGATGACGGCGTCGGGCTTGTTTTTCTTGATGTATGCGCACCGCTTGAGGTGGGAGGAAAAGACGCGCACGCGGTCCTTTTGCCGGATGAGGGAGATCGCGCCGCCTTTGCTCGCGAGGAGGTATTCGTTGACGGTATCCGGCACGCGATCGAAGAGCGCGATCGCGTTATCGATGAACTTCTCGTCGAGTATGACGTGGTATACCGTTTTCATGCGATCTCCTTAAGCCTTTTGACGCGTAATTTTCAGACAGCGACCACTATAAAGGGAGCGGAGGGCTTCGTCTATATTTTTGGAGAAATTTACCCAAACCGCCTCGGGGGGGCGGTCGACAAGTCCCGAAAACCACGTCAACTTTACATTTTCCGCATTAATGTTATAATCGATTTATGATGACGCTCGT
>DAOPYF010000149.1:0-5683 GCA_035352735.1 Treponemataceae bacterium
GCACGCCCGCCTCGCCGGCGACCGCGCGGGCCAAAAGGGTCTTTCCGGTTCCGGGAGGCCCGACGAGGAGGACGCCGCGCGGGATCTTTCCGCCGATATCGGTGTACTTCTTCGGGAATTTCAGGAAATCGACTACCTCGACGAGCTCTTCCTTGGCCTCGTCGACGCCGGCGACGTCCGAGAAGCGGGTCGTGACCTTCCCCTCCTCGACCGCCGCGGTCCGAGCCTGCCCGGCCGAGAAGATGCTGCCAAGGCCGCCCATCCCGCCCGAGCCGCCGCCCATCCGCTTCATCAGGAAGCGCCACATAAAAAAGAAGATGACGAACGGAAGCACCCATTGGAGGAGGATATCTACGATGAAGTTCTTCTGCTCGGTATGGATCGAGTAAACGACCTGATGCTCGTCAAGCAAGGCGAGGAACGACTCGGTCGGGAGGCCGACGGTGCGGTACACCTTCCCCTCGGGAGCGCTTGTCGGCAGGAGGCTAAAAACGGGCTGCTTCTCGGCGCCGCCTGAGGACGGATTCGAGGTATAGCCGGTGAAATTGGGGGAGGAAAGCTCCACGCGCACGATCTCGCCCGAGATAATCCGCTGCCTGAACTCCGAGAACGGGATCAGGGAATCGGATTTCATCAGGGTAAAGTAGTTAAAAATCGCCCAAACCGCGAAAACGGCAAGCAGAATTCCCCACAGAGGGATTCGCGGGAATGAACCGTTTTTGTCCGATCCGGAATCAGGACTCAGCTTGAAAAAGTTAAAGGGATCGTCCGGATCTTTCCGGTCTTTCCCGTTTTGGTCGTCGGCACTCATAGCGTATGGAAACCACCTTGTATCTAGTACTTCTATAATAAGAAAAAACCGCCTGAAGGGCGAGAGGTTTTCTTGGTTTTTCACTGGCATTTTCCCCTGAATTCCTCTAAAGTAGTTAATAACGCTGCCGATAGGGTAACCAGGGGTGTCAGCTACCGAAATCATTTTGGAGAACGAGGGGGGCGTTGTGAGTTACAATCAGGCATTGAGCGCGTATCGCGAAACGAGGGTCAGGACGGCAAGTCAGGGAACCCTGATCGTCATGCTCTACGACGAGGTAATAAAGCAGATGGGGGCGGCGATCATCCTGTTCGAGAACGGGTCGATCAAGGGGCCCGGAAAGATCGAGGAACTCAATACGCGCGTCATCAAGAGCCAGGAGATCATCACCGAACTGATGGCCTCGCTCGACATGCAGGCAGGCGGGGAAATCGCCAAAAACCTTTTAGCCTTGTATACCTACTTCAACCAGCAGCTCGTCGAGGGAAATATCGAGAAAAAGGTCGAAAAGTTCGAATTCGTCCGGAACATGATGGATCAGCTCAGGTCCGCCTGGGTAGAAATCGTGAATACCCAAGCCGCGCCGGGCAACCAACCGATCCCGTCCGGAATCAACATCGCCGGATAGCGCCGCACGATGACACGGCAAGACCTGACGCAAGACGAGGTCGACGAGCGCGTCGCGATACTCAAGCGATTCCGAGAGCTTCTCACGGAGCAGCGGAACAAGTTCCGCGAGTACCTCACCGTCCTCGAAAAGCAAGCACAGATGATCTCGACGGAGAACATCGACGCCATGGTCCACCACACCGAAATAGAACAGTCAATCATTTCAGAAATCTATACGATCCAAAAAGTTATCGACCCGCTTGAGGTCCTGTACCGGGACGCGCATCCCGGCGTCTCCGATACCGAGATCCCGAAACTGAAGACGGACCTCGAGCACCTCCGCAAGGAAGTCATCGAGCAGAACGGCAAGAACCGCGAACTCCTCAAGTCGCACATGACCGTTCTCCGCCAGCAGGTTCTCTCGCTCCGCAATCCCTACGCCAAGCGGTCAAGCGTGTACGCATCCGACGGCCAAACCGCCTCGCGCATCGACATCACCCAATAGCGAAACCGCCTTAGCCCTTTTTACGGCTCGAGCCGCGCCCGGTCAAAAAGCGGGCTCGAAATCCCCGTAAAGAGCGCCGACATCTCCCGAAACTCCGAAACGTATCGTCCGTCGGAACCGTCTCGTCCGTCCGAGCCGTCGCGGCCGTCCGTCACGCCGACGACGGCGCCGAGGAAGTCGATAAAGTTATCCACGTCATCGCGGGTTTCGCCTTTGCCGCCCTCGCCGCCATTACCGCCCCTGCCGCCTGAAACCGTCACCGAAAGCGATTTCAGGATAGCGCTATCCTTCGGTACGACCACGTGCACGGTACCGGCATCGCCCCCCGCGCCGCCATCGCCGCCCGATTCGCCGCGAATCGATTTCTCGTCCGAGTCGTCGGGAAGCGAGCGGTCTTCGCCTTTTGCCCCGGCGCCGCCCGAGCCGCCCGATGAGTCTATCGCGACGAGCGAGGTTCCCGAGGCAAGGAGCCATACCCTGCCCGAAACGCTGTCGCGAACGAGGAGTAAGGGATTAAGGCGCTCAAGGGATGTGCCTTTCACGTTGTAGTGCGCCATCTCGAGATCGACGTTTTGCCCGTCCGTGCCCTTCGCGCCGTCCGCCGCCGACGATGAATGGAAACCGATCGAGCCATCGGAGGAACCCGCGGCTCCGTCCTTGCCCCGGAACGAGGGAAGCGCGGCGGGAAGCGAAAGCTGAATCTCCTTCGTGATATCCTTTCCCGCAGAACCCGGGACATGCACCGTCACCTTCGCCTGGGGCGCTTGAAAGATCACGAAGGGATCAAGCGGGGCCTCGAGCCAGGGCATGGCGCCCGAGAAAGCGGGATTATCGACCGATACGGTGATCCCTTCGGAATTGTTCAGCCTTTTCCATTCAGACTTCCCGTTCTTCTTTTCCTGAAGGTACTTAACCGCGACGTAGTAGCGCTCACCCGGATTAACCGTCTGGCTTGCGGGCGCGGAGGCAAGGCTGCCGGTTTTAAGCTCCCAGTCAACGTCGACGACTCCCTCGATTTTATCGATACTCTTCATTGATGCGCAGGATATGAACGCGAGCGAGAGAATAAAACTTCCTATACTTACGGGGATACTCCGTTTCATCACATTCTCCTTACCGACGCCGGTACGAACACGGCTTTATTATGGAGGATAACGCAAAAAGGGCAAAATTACCGTACGATATTTTCCTTTTTTTCCCTGGCGTGGCGAGAGTTCCCGCTCATGCGGGACATTTTCCCGCGATCAGTCCGCCTGCATAGAGCGCTCCCTTTTATGGTATACTGGGCGGCATGAAGAAACCCATTTACGTGCTCGACGCCTACGGGCTCATCTACCGGTCGTATTTCGCGTTCATCTCGAAGCCGCTCACCAACCGCGAGGGCAAGAACGTGTCGGCCGTGTTCGGTTTTTTCCGGAACCTCGAGGGGCTGTTCCGGCAGCATGGGCCGGAGCTTTTCATCGTCGCGCTCGACTCGCGCACCCCGACCTTCCGCCACGAGCTTTATAGCGAGTACAAGGCGACGCGCGCGAAGACGCCCGAGGACCTCCACCCGCAGGTTCCCGTCATCGAGGAGATCCTCACCGCGCTTGGGGTCCCGATCGTCCGGCAGGACGGTTTCGAGGCGGACGACATCATCGCGTCGGTCGCCGCGCGCGCGCGGGCGGAGGGAAGGCCGTGCGTGATCATATCGGGGGACAAGGACCTCATGCAGCTCGTCGGCGGGCCCATCTCGATATTGAAGCCGGGCAAGACCGGCGGCTGGGACTCAGTCGACGCCGAGGGGGTCAAGGCCGAATGGGGCGTCGGCCCCGAGCTCATGCTCGACCTCCTCTCGCTCACCGGGGACGCGTCGGACAACGTGCCGGGGGTGAAGGGCGTCGGCGACAAGACCGCGCTCAAGCTCCTCGCCGAATGGGGCAGCCTCGACGGGATCTACGAGCACTCAGGCGAGCTCAAGGGCGCCATAGGGGCGAAGGTCGCCGCCGGCAAGGACATGGCCTACTTCTCGAAAAAGCTCATCGCGCTCTGCGAGGACGTGCCGCTCGAGGGCGACCTCGATTCCTATTCCTGCGCCTCGATCGATCGGGTCGCCGCCGCGCGCCTCCTCATGCGCGAGGGGCTCCCGAGCGTCGCCAAGCTCTGGAGCGCCGAGGCGTTAGGGGACGGAGGAGCGTCGACCGACATGGCAGCGAACGGCGAACCCGCGAAGGGCGCATCGTCTTCGGCCGAATTACCCTCGAAGGGCTCTCGCACAAAGGCCGCGGGACAAGACGGCGCACGGTCCTTTTCGCCGCCGCTTTCGGATCTCCTTCCGCAAGTCGCCCCGGAGCGCAACACAGGGGACTATCGCGCGGTAACCGACCCGAAGGAACTCGCATCGATCGTCGACGCGGCGCTCGCGCAGGGCTTCGCTGCCTTTGACACAGAGACGACCGGACTCGATACCGCAACCGACGCCCTCGTCGGGTTCTCGCTCGCGCTCAAGGAACGCGCGGCCGTATACATACCAATCCGGGGACCGATCCCGGAACTCGGGGAGGAGGCGCATCCCGTCATGGCGCTCGCACCCGCGCTCGGCGAGCTGAAGCGGCTCTTTTCCGCGCCAGGCTTCCTCGCGATCCTCCATAACGCGAAGTTCGACCTCGAGGTACTTTCCCGCCTCAATCTCTTTTCCGGGATGCCCGCGTCGCGCCCCGCGTGCCGGCTTTTCGACACGATGATCGCGGCATGGCTGCTCGACCCCGATTGGGGTTCCTTCTCGCTCGAGTCGCTCGCCCTTGGGCAGCTCGGGCTCGAGACGATCGCGTACGCTGATATCGTGCCGAAGGGAAAGACCTTCCAGGACGTGCCGATACCGACCGCCGTTCCCTACGCCGCGGAGGACGCGGACCTCACCCTCCGCCTCCACGCGCGCCTCGCGCCGAAGCTCGCCGAGTTTAAGCTCGAGGCCCTTTTCTCCGATCTCGAGATGCCGCTTATCCCGGTCCTCGCGGGAATGGAAACCGCCGGGATCAGGCTCGTCAAGGAGGAGCTCGCGTCCTTCTCGAATGAGCTTTCCGGGTGCATCGCGGCGACCGAGAAGGATATCTTCGAAACGGTCGGCCACGAGTTCAACATCGCCTCCCCGAAGCAGCTCCAGGAGGTGCTCTTTACCGAGCGGAAACTTTCCCCGGGAAAGAAGACCAAGACGGGCTATTCGACCGACACCTCGGTCCTCGAGGACCTCGCGAGCGAGGACGTCGTTCCCGGAAAGATCCTCGACTACCGCGCGCTCGCCAAACTCAAATCAACCTACGTTGACGCGCTGCCCGCCCTCGCGGACTCATCGGGCCGCGTGCACACGAGCTTTATCCAGACGGGAACCGCGACCGGTCGCCTTTCGAGCCGGGACCCGAACCTCCAGAACATCCCGATCCGCGACGAGAACGGGAGGCGCATCCGCGCGGCCTTCCGCGCCGAAGAGGGCTTCGAGCTCGTCTCCGCGGACTACGCGCAGATCGAGCTCGTGATCCTCGCGCATCTCTCGCGGGACGAAAACCTCGTCGCGGCGTTTAAAAGCGGGGCCGACGTCCACAAGCGGACTGCCGGGCTCATCTTCGGGGTCGAGCCCGACGCGGTGACCGCCGACATGCGCAGGGTCGCCAAGACGATCAACTTCGGGGTAATGTACGGCATGAGCGCGTTCCGCCTCGCGAACGAACTCCGCATCCCGCGCGGCCAGGCCGCGGGCTTCATCAATTCCTATTTCGAGACCT
>DAOPYF010000150.1:0-5657 GCA_035352735.1 Treponemataceae bacterium
ATCGAGGCGATCAACCACGCGAAGGACGGAAAGGTTCCGATCATCGTCGCGGTCAATAAGATCGATAAGCCGGAGGCGAACCCCGACCGCGTGAAGACGCAGCTTTCCGAGCTGGGCCTGATCCCCGAGGATTGGGGTGGGGACACGATGTTCGTCCCCATCAGCGCGCTTCAGAAAGTCGGTCTCGACGCCCTTCTCGACGCGATCATTCTGCAGGCCGAGGTGCTTGAGCTTACCTCCAACTACGAATGCCGCGCGGAAGGTAAGGTCATCGAGAGCCGCATCGACCACGGTCGAGGAATCGTGGCGACGATTCTCGTCCAGCGCGGAACGCTCCGCACGGGCGATCCCTACGTCGCGGGCGTCTATTCCGGGCGCGTGCGCGCGATCTTCAACGATCGCGGCGAGAAGATTGAGGAAGCGACCCCGAGCATGCCGGTCGAAATCCTCGGACTCGAGGGAATGCCGAACGCCGGCGATCCCTTCCAGGTAACCGAGAACGAGCGCTTCGCGCGCCAGATCTCGTCGAAGCGGCAGGAGCTTAAGCGGTTCGAGGACGCGCGTAACGTCAAGAAGGTCACGCTCGAGAACCTCTATAGCACGATCGACGAGGGCGAGGTCACCGAGCTCAAAGTCATCATCAAGGGCGACGTGCAGGGATCGGTCGAGGCGCTCAAGAGCTCGCTCGAGAAACTCTCGACCCGCGAGATCAGGCTCAACGTCATCCACGCCTCGGCTGGCGCCATCAACGACTCGGACGTCATGCTCGCGGCCGCGGACTCTAACGCGATCATCATCGGCTTCAACGTCCGGCCCACCCCGCAGGCGAAACTTCTCGCCGAGCAGGAGAAGGTCGATATCCGGAAGTACAACATCATCTACAAGGCCGTCGAGGAAATCGAGCAGGCCATGGAAGGGATGCTCAAGCCGGATATCAAGGAAGAGGTCATCGGATCCGTCGAGGTTCGCGACGTCATCAAGGTACCGAAGATCGGGTCGATCGCGGGAGCCTACGTCCTTCAGGGAACGATCAAGCGGTCCTCGACCGTCCACGTCATCCGCGAGGGCATCGTGGTCCACTCGGGCAAGCTCGCATCGCTCAGGCGTTTCAAGGACGACGTCAAGGAAGTCGCCGCGGGATTCGAGTGCGGTATCGGCATCGAGGACTTCGCGGACATCAAGATCGGCGATCAGCTCGAGGTTATCGAGCTCGTCGAGGTCGCGCGGAAGCTCAAGGACAGCGAGAAGCTTGACGCCAAGGAAGCGAAAGAATCCAAGGAAGCCAAGAAGGATAAGGCGGAGTAATCCGCCTGAAGTGAAGCAATCATGGGCGAGTTCAGACTAGACCGACTCGGAGAGCAGATCCGGGAAGAGATATCTCAAATGATACTCGGGGGCAGGATTAAGGACCCCCGGGTATCGACGTTCCTCTCGATAAACCGCGTCGACGTTTCGGGAGACTTGGGGTACGCGAAGGTGTACGTTTCGAGTTTCATGAGCGACGCGGAGACGAAAAAGGGCGTGAAGGGGCTTGAGAGCGCCGCCGGTTTTATCCAGACGACGCTGAGCAAGAAGCTCAGGCTCCGCCAGTTTCCGCACCTCGCCTTTATCTTCGACGAAAGCATTAAAGAGGGCTTCGATATGGTCAAGAAGATCGATGCCCTCGACATCAAGGAAGACGCGAAGCCGACCGACGGTGGGAAAGCATAGTACCCATAGCTATGCCTTCTTCCATCGACGGGATCGTGCTTCTCGCGAAGCAATCCGGCATAACGAGTTTCTCATCGCTTTGGCAAATCAAGAACGCGCTCGGCACGAAAAAAATCGGCCACACGGGGACGCTTGATACCTTTGCCGAGGGCCTTTTAGTCGCCCTCGCGGGAAGATACACGAGGCTCGTTCCTTTTTTTTCCGAAGGCGATAAGGAATATCTCGCCGAGATCCGGTTCGGCGTCGAAACCGATACCCTCGACCCCGACGGCGTATCGGTGCGCGAGTCGCCGCTTCCGACCCTTCGCGCGGTCGAGGCAAGCCTTGCCTCCTTTCGCGGCAACATCCTCCAAAAACCCCCCGCTTTTTCCGCCCTCCACGTCAACGGGCAACGGGCCTCCGATCTTATGCGGAAGGGAATCGCCGTGGACATCGCGCCTCGCGCGGTCACCGTGTATGCGCTCGACGTCGTCTCGGCCAGCGATCCTGCAGGCGGCGATGCCGCTCACGATTCCCCCGTCTCAGCCATGGTCATCAAGGTCGTGTGCTCCAAGGGAACCTATATCCGCTCGCTTGCGCGGGACATCGCCGAAGCGGCGGGTTCCTGCGCGCATCTTTCCGCGCTCAGAAGGACGCGGATCGGCCCCTTTGGCCTTGAGCGCGCGGCGGGCTCGAGCCTTCTTGAACCATTTCCCTCACGCGTGCGCGGGGTATACGGAAAGGGCGATAAGCCGCCTCAGGCGCCGGGCGAGGAGATCCTTGCCTCGGTGATCCCCTTAAATCCCGAGATCGCCCATACCGCCGGGCTCGGAACGGTCTATCTCGATCCCGGAAGGGCCGACGCCTTCGCCCATGGGCGAAAGCCCGATCGCGCCTGGTTTTCGTCGTCGACCGGCGACGTGTCACTTCCGTCTCAGGCCGCGCGCGTATCGCGGAAAGCCGACGATTCCGCATCTCCTGACGAGCGAAAGGCGGTTTTTTGCGGCGCTGAGTTTATGGGCGTCGTCGCGTTTTCCTCAAGTACCGTGCGCTATGAGTTCGTCGCCGAGGGCGCGTCATGAAGGTTATTCGATGGGACCTCCTCGAAACGGACGAAAGCCGCCTCCTTATCGACCGCCTCTGCGCGGGGAAGCGGGGAACTGCCCTGACGATCGGCGGTTTCGACGGCCCCCATCGCGGCCATCAAACCCTTTTCGATACGGTTATCGCCGAGGCGGAAAAGCATTCCCTCTTGCCGGGGATCGTGACCTTTACCCGCTCACCCGGGGCGATCACGAAGGGCGAGCGGTACCCGGGAGACGTGTCGACCTTGGGGATCAGGCTTTCGCGGTTTGAGGCACTCGGATTCGCCTTCGTGCTCCTGATTGACTTTTCCGGGGAATTCGGTACAATGACTGGAGGTTTATTCTTTGATATTCTGGTGAGAACTGTCCGCATGCGATACGTGGCCGTTGGCCCTGATTTTCGCTGCGGTCATCGCCTGGATACGGGGGTTGAGGAGATCGCTCTTCTCTCCCGGGAGAAAGGGTTTCGCTTCGATTCCATTCGGCAGGTTGAGCTCGACGGACTCAGGATTAGCTCCAGTTCGGTCCGCAAAGCCGTTCAATCCGCCGATTTCGCCCTCGCGGAACGCCTGCTCGGTCATCCATTCTTGCTGGATTTCACCGATGTCGATTGGAAGGTTTCGGGTTCTTTCTCGGAAGCGACGGTCGACGCCTTTTCGCAGATACTTCCCCGTCGGGGTCGGTATCCCGTCGCGCTTTCCACGGTTCACGGAAAAGAACTGATGGCGACTCTCGAGGTAACGGACGCTTCAGTCCGGCTTGAGTCCCCTCAAGGCTCTTCGCTTCCCGCGCCGGGCGAACTCGCGATGGCTCGATTTAGGTTATCATGATGATTTTTATACAGAAGGAGTAAGTATGGCACTTACAAAAGAGGAAACCACTGCGGTGGTCAACAAATTCGGTTCAAACGAAAAAGACACCGGAAATACCAAGGTACAGATCGCGCTCCTCACCGAGCGCATCCAGCAGCTCACCGAGCATTGCAAGACCTTTAAGAAGGACAAGAACTCGACCCGCGGACTCATCATCCTCGTCGGTCAGAGAAGGCGCCTCCTGAAGTACCTGCAGCGCCGTGACCTCGCGACGTACAGGACTTTGATCCAGGAACTTGGCCTCCGCAAGTAACGTCAGGTTACCTGCCTCCCGTAGGCAGGTAACTTTTTTTCTTTTAGCTCGTGTATACGAAAGGTTTTAAATAATGGTTAATAGAGTTACGTACAAGATTGGCGACGAAGAGCTGATCCTTGAGACCGGACGCCTCGCCAAGCAGGCGAACGGCGCCGTCTACGCGCAGTACGCCGGTTCCGCGATCATCGCGACGGCGTGCGCGTCATCCGACTGCCAGGAAGGGCTCGATTACGTTCCCCTCACGGTGGATTACAACGAGAAATACTACGCCGCGGGAAAGATCCCCGGCGGGTTCATCAAGCGCGAGAGCCGCCCGAAAGACAAGGAAATCCTCGTTTCGCGCCTCATCGACCGCCCGATGCGGCCGCTTTTCGACAAGGAATTCGGCCGAGACATTCAGATCGTCCCGACCTGCATCTCCTCCGATATGAGCAATCCCCCCGACATCCTCGCGGTCATCGCGAGCTCCGCCGCGGTGTATATCTCCGACATCCCGTTCAACGGACCGGTCGCCGCGGCGCGCATCGCGTACCTTGACGGACAGTACGTCATCAACCCGACCTTCGAGCAGATCGATAAGGCCGACATGGAGATCGTCGTCGCCGGTACCGCCGAGGGCATCACCATGGTCGAGGGCGGCGCCCACGAGGTTTCCGAAGAGGTCATGCTCACCGCGCTCGACAAGGCAAGCGCGTTCATCAAGATCATGTGCCATCTCCAGGACGAACTTCGCGCGAAGTGCGGGAAGGAAAAGCTCCCCCTCGCGCCCCTTAAGGTAACCCTCGAGAATAAGGACGCGATCCACGACGCCGCGTATCCCCGCCTCAAGGAAGCCCTCTTCGTGAAGGGCAAGTTCGAGCGCCGCGCCGCCTGCGACGCGGTCCGGAGCGACATCGCCGAGAAATACAAAGACCAGCTTGCCGACGACATCCAGAAGAAGCTCTTCACCGCGCTCTTCGAGGACATGGAATACAACATACTTCGCGGGACGATCCTCGAGAAGGGCGTTCGCGTCGACGGACGCGGCACCGAGGACATCCGCGATATCACCTGCGAGATCGGCGTGCTTCCCCGGCCGCACGGATCGGCCGTGTTTACCCGCGGCGAGACCCAGTCCCTCGGCGTCACCACGCTCGGCACCGTTTTCGACGAGCAGGTCTTTGACGATATCGAGGGCGACCGCCGCGAGCACTTCATCCTGCACTACAACTTCCCGCCCTTCTCGGTCGGCGAGGTCGGGCGCATGGGCACCGGACGGCGCGAGATCGGCCATGGGTATCTCGCCCGCCGCTCCCTCGAGCCGATGGTTCCCTCGCGCGAGGCGTTCCCGTACACCGTCCGCGTCGTTTCCGAGATCCTCGAGTCGAACGGCTCGTCCTCGATGGCGTCCGTCTGTTCGGGAACCCTCTCGATGCTCGCGGCCGGCGTCCCGATGAAGAAGCCAGTCGCGGGAATCGCGATGGGACTCATCACCGAAGGCGATAAGTACGCGGTCCTCTCCGACATCCTCGGCGAGGAAGACCACCTCGGCGACATGGACTTTAAGGTCGCGGGAACCGAGGACGGAATCACCGGATTCCAGATGGACATCAAGATCGCCGGCGTCTCCACCGAGATCATGCAGAAGGCGCTCGCCCAGGCGAAGCGCGGACGGCTCCACATCCTCGGCATCATGAACAAGACCATCTCGAAGCCCGCGCCGCAGATTTCGCAGTATGCGCCCCGCATCGAGGTCATGAAGATCGAGACCGACAA
>DAOPYF010000151.1:0-5648 GCA_035352735.1 Treponemataceae bacterium
CGAAATTCCACGCCTTCGTCGCGATCACCAAGGTGGCCATCAACTCCTTCTTCTCTGACGCCGACGTCCAGGAGCTCAGGCAGGCGACGCTCAACATCATGTTTACCCTGATGGCCGAGGACGTGTACATGTCCCTCCTCGACGACCCGAACCTCAACCCCGACGTCAGGCGGGACGTCGCCCAGTCGCTCGCCGAGCTTTGGGAGCACCGACTCGACCAGCACGTCACGAGCGTCGCGCCGGTTCTCGACGCGGTGTGGACCGTCCGGGACCAGATCGCCCCGAACTTCGGGACGATGATCGGCACGAGCGAGCTCCTGCTCCTCTCGATCGCGCTCGACAACACCTGGCAGAAATTCATCTCGACGCGCATCGGCGACCCCGACGTCGCCGCGGCGATGGAGGAATTCCTCTTTGGGCTCTCGCATGAGGACATCACCCTCATCCGCAAGGAACTCCGGGCGCGCGGGCTCAACGCCATCGGGCGCGACGAGGTTCCCGGCATCGTGGGCCACAAGGCGCAGCTCTCGAACGAGGACCCGCGCATATTCTTCCGGGCCTACACCCAAAGGCGCAACAATGCAGACTCGCGCAAGCGCCTCGCGTCCCCCGGCCCCAAAAAGACGCTCGAGGACCATTACATGCAATTCATATTTGAGCAAAACAGGGAGCAGCAAAAACATGAGCACCAGTAAAACCCCGTTCCGCTTCGGCGAAAAGCTCCGCGCGGTCCGCGAACGGAAAGGCTATACCCTCAAGGTCGTGGCGCACGCGGCCGGAGTGAGCGAGAGCCTCGTGTCGCAAATCGAGCGAAACCGCGTCTCTCCGGCGATCGACACCCTCCTCGCGCTCGCCGACGCCCTCGAGATCGACCTCGAGTACCTCTTCGAGGAGTATCGCCGCGAGCGCCCGGTCCGGCTCATCCGCGCCGACGAGCGGCGCAAGATCGACGAAAGCGACATCACCTACGAGGAGATCGTCCGCCCGCTCGAGGACGACGGGGCGCACGCGATCGAGGCTTACTACATCACGATTCCCTCGGGATGCGAGACCAAGCGCGGCTCGTACGGCCATCTCGGCAGGGAATTCGGCATCGTGACCGAGGGAACGGCGGAACTCCATTACGAGACGAAGGTATACCCGCTCGCGAAGGGCGACAGCATCTCCTTCTCGGCGACGGCGCCCCACACCCTCGTGAATAACGGCAAGGAAACCTTCCGGGCGCTCTGGGTCGTGACCCCGCCCCAACGCTTTTCGTAATCAACCCTTTTTCGCCACAACATTGTAAAAAAAAGCGCGCGTGCTATACTTCAGGGAAAGACCTTTTTCAGCTAAGGAGATTTCGATGAAAACCACGCGCAAAATCTCGTTTTTACCGGTTATCGCCTGTGCGATTTTCTTTGCCTTCGCCGCCTCCGCGGGCGCGGAGGATAAATCGGCAATCGCGAAATATTGGAAGGAATCGGGCAAGTCGTACCCCGCCTCGGGGAAATTCGTCAAGCCGGCAAAATGGGCGCCCGGGCAATACGTCATCGTCGGCACGACGACGAAGGGAAAACACGAGTCGGTCTCGCGCTCCCTGATCGTGCGCCAAGAAGCCGACGGCTGGGTCATCGAGACGACGAATACCGACCGCAAGGGTAAAGAGACCGCGAGCCAGATGCTCCTGAAACACTACGACGAGGCGATTAAGGCCGGGAATCCCGCGCTCATCGAAATCGGTTGGATGAAGATGCGCGACGAGGACGGAAACATCCAAACGATCGACGGCGACCAAATGGCGCTTTTCAAAACCTTCGCGAAGTCGTCGTACGAGAACCTCATCGTCAATGTCGAAACGTACGCGGACGGCGGCGATATCGCCGTGCCGGGGGGAAGCTACTCGGGATGCACCTACAACAAGGCGACGGTCAAGGTCATGGGCATGAAGGTGACGACCGAGGACTGGTTCCATCCCTCGGTTCCCGTCAACGGCATGGTCAAGTCGCAAACCGAGGACGGCAAGTCGGTAAGCGAGCTTCTCTCTTTCGGATACGACGGTAAGCCGTCGATCGAATAAATAAGGCATAGGGTGAATGCGAAAGCCGCGGGTGCGATCCCGCGGCTTTTTTTTTATCGAGGGAGTTCATTGCCCGACGGACGGCGCTCAATCGGACGCGTGATGCCGGCGTGTGACCAACGCGCGGCGAAACACACATTGGCCGCGCGGCGAAACGTACCTCGGACGCGCAGCCGCGCCCGAGGCGTCACACGAGGCGGCGGCTTCGCCACGAACCATGGGCGAAGCGCTCGATGAAAAAACCCGAGCGAACGACCCAATCGCACGACATCGCGAGCCATACCCCGAACGCGCCGAGGCCTAGGGAATAGGCGAATACGTAGCTCAATCCGATGCGCACCGCCCACATGGACGCGAGGGACACGATCATGGTGAACTTCGCGTCGCCCGCGGCACGGAGCGCGTTCGGCAGCGTGAAGGACGCGGGCCACAAGACCATGCCGAAAAGCCCGTGACACATGAGCATGAGCCAGGCGAGATGCGCGGTTTCCGCGCTGAGCCCATATGCCCCGACGACGCATTTCGCCGAAAGAAGGAGCGGGATATTCAGCGCGGCCATCGAAAGGTACGCGACCGCCATAAGCCGCTTCGTGTAATACACCGCCTCGTCGCTTCGGCCCGCGCCCATGCACTGACCGACGATGGTCAAGAGCGCGAGGCCGACCGCGGCGCCCGGGAGGACCTCGAACGCGGAGACCGTGTTCGCCGCCGCGTTCGCCGCGATGGCGCCCGTGCCGAACGAGGACACGAGGGTAAGCACGAGGATCTTCCCGAGCTGGAACATGCTGTTCTCGAGGCCGGTCGGGATGCCGATCTTGAGTATCTTCTTCACGAGCCGTGGGTCGACCGAAACGCGGCTGATACCGCTGATATCGATGACGCTGTGGGCCCGCTTTCCCTTGCCCTTGGCGCCGTGGAGCAGCGCGATCAGGATAATCGCGGCGATCGTGCGGGACGCGAGCGTCGAGAACGCGACGCCCTCGACGCCGAAGCCGAAGCCGAAAAGGAGCGTCGCGTTTCCGCCGATGTGGAAGATATTGATGACAAACGCGGTGACCATCGACACCCGCGAGTTGCCCTGGGCGCGAAAGAGCGCGGCCGACCCGTTATAGAGCGCGACCGACGGAAGGCTGATGAGCATGTAGTGAAAGTACGTGCGGGCATTCGCCATGACCTCGGGGGTGATCTTACCGAAGATCAGGCACAAGAGCCGCGTGCCGCCCGCGAAGCCGATCGCCATTACCAAGGCCGCGCCCGCGATGACCGTATAGATTAGCTGTTTCGCCGTCCTGGAGGCCATGTCGGGGCGCTTCTGGCCGATGTACTGCGCGCAGATGACGGCGCCGCCGGTGGCGAGCGCGGCGAAAAGCCCGTTAATCAGGATGAAGATGGTGTCGACGAGGGAAACTCCCGAGACGGCCGCCTCGCCGCGCGAGGAAATCATGATGATGTCGGCGATCCCGAGGGTGATCGCGAGGAATTGCTCGATCACGAGCGGCCAAATCAACCGCCATAGATCCTTTCTCGTGAACAGGTGATCGACGCCTGTCGTCGGCATGGCGGAGTCTTGCATATCCCTTAATTGTACCGAAGGGGAACCCCTTACGCAACGACGCGCTATCGGGGAAAGTCCGTACGACCGGTATTACCGCGTTCCCGCTATGGCGCGCATCTCGTCCTGAGAATAGTGATACACGCTCCCGCAGTTGTGGCACACGATCTCGATCGGGAATGGCCCGTTTTCCGCCATGTCGACGAGTTCCTTCCGGTCAAGCCCCGCGAGGCGCCGGGCGAAGCCTTCGCGCGAGCAGGGACAGTCGAAGCGAATCTCGCGCTCGAGGGCGACGGTGGGGTTCATGCCGCGGAAAAGCCCGAAGATGATGTCCTCGCGGTCCCCGCCGTCGGCGAACCACTGTCCGAGCGAGGGGGCTGCGGCGAAGGCGCGGGACGCGGCGAGCACGAACTCGGGATCGGCCCCGGGCATCGTCTGGAGGAAAAGCCCGCCGGCGCCGATTACCCGGCCCTCCCGGTCGAACTGGATGCCGGTATTGAAGGCGGTTTCCGTCTGCTCGGAAACGAGGAAGTACTCGGTAAGGTCGCGCGCGATGTTTCGGTGTCGGATCGGGACGGTGCCGGTCATCGGCTCGCGCGCACCCTCGGGATAGCGGATCACCGTGACGGTGCCATCGCCGAAATAGGGCGCGAGGTCCCAACTCTCGGGCGCCCGTTCGACCGGGATCGGGTCCTGGAGGAGAAAGCCCCGGACGGTACCCTCGCTGTTCGCCTCGACGGAAAAGCCCGCGGCGGGGCCGTTCGTGTCATAGCGGAAGATGGCCCGGTCGTGCCCTTTCATCGTCGGGATGAGGAGCGCGCCCGAAAGCGCCGCCTGGCCGAGCACCATCGTCTCGAGGAGGCCGAGGGAGTGCTGGGCGCGCATGCGGTTCACGAAGCGCGTTCCGTGGAAAAAGGCGCCCCTGAGTTCCCCTTTGCCGAGGAGAAAAACGGACATCCCGTCGGGATGCATGGTCTTGAAGCGCTTTTCGAGCTCGGGATCGGTAATCGGTACGGTGATCATGGTTTGAGAGTATAGTAAATACCCTCTATGGACGCAAGAGACGAATATCACTACACTCTTGGGTAATATTATGACATCTTCAACAAATGAATTAGGCACCAAAAAGGGGATAATCGAGAACCGCGCTGCACTCCCGATGTTCGCGCTCACCGTCCCCATCGTGCTCGAGCAACTCCTCCGAGTCCTCATCTCGTCGGTCGACACGATCATGCTCAGCTCCTTCTCGCAGGAAGCCGTCGCGGGCGTCGGGATGATGGGGCAGTACGTCTTCTTTATCCAGATTCTCTTCAACGTGATCTGCATCGGCACGAGCATCGTCCTCGCGCAGTATCTCGGCGCGAAGCGCATGACCGACGTGCGGCACGTCGCCCAGGGCAGCGCGGTGATGACCCTCGTCGTGGCGGTCATCATCGGCATCACGGTCGCGCTCGGCGCGCGGCCCCTCCTATCCCTCTACGACGTCGACCCGATGGTCCGCAAGTACGCGACCCAGTTCTTCATGATCTACGGCGGGGCGAGCGCGGTCTTCATGGCGTTCAACATGCTCCAGGGCACGATCCTCCGCGCCTACGGCTATACCCGCGACGCCATGTACATCGCGGTCGCGACGAACGTGATCAACGTGATCGGCAACTCCTTTGCCCTCTACGGCTGGTTCGGTCTCCCGGTCACCGGCGTCGTGGGCGTCGCGATCTCCTCCACCTTCGCCCAGGTCGCCGCCTGCTTCCTCATGGCCTGGCGCATCAGGCTTCACCCCGACGTCCAGTTCCCGCTCAAGGGCTGGCGGAAGGTTCCTCGCACCATCTATCGGACGATCCTTTCCGTGGGCGTCCCGACCGCCGGCGAGAACATGTCGTACAACGTCGCCCAGATCGTCATCATGGCGATGGTCTCGACCCTCGGAACCCTCGCGATGTCGGCGATGGTGTATACCCAAACGATCGCGCGCTTCGTCTACATCATCGCGCTTTCCATCGGGAACGCCGTCCAGATCAAGACCGGCTATTACGTCGG
>DAOPYF010000152.1:0-5634 GCA_035352735.1 Treponemataceae bacterium
TCGCGGTGATTCTCCGCGATGAAGCCGATGAGCTTATCGCGCACGATGCGGGGGTTGTCCCCCGCCTGCAGGGATATGACGCCGACCAGGATCAGGCTCTTCATCTCGACCTCGGCCTTCATGATGGCCTTGAGCTTATTCGCGACGGGAAGGAAGATGATGTTCGCGAAACCGATACCGTAGAGGGTCGCGATGAACGCGGCGGCGATCGACTCACCGAGCTTTTCAGGCTCGTTGAGGTGGCTCAATACCGAGATGAGCCCGAGAACGGTTCCGACGATTCCCATCGTCGGGCAGAAACCGCCGGCCTGCTCGAAGATCGCGGTTTTCGCCTTCTGCCGTTCCTCGTACTGCATGATCTCGACCTCGAAGATGCCGTTGATCGCCGAGGCGTCGATGCCGTCGATGACGAGGCTGAGGCCCCGCTTGACGAGGGGGTCGTATTCCTTGGCGGAGAGCTCCGACTGCACGTCTTCCTCGAGGCTCAAAAGCCCTTCCTTGCGCGCCTTTTCCGCGAAGGTGACGAAGAGGTTGACGATCTTCTCGTGGTCGAGGTCCGCTGAGTTGAGCGCCCGGATGAATCCCGAGGGTAGCTCCTTGAGCAGCGTCGGGAGGCCGAAGGATATCGTCAGCGCGCCGAAGGTTCCGCCCGCGATGATGATGAGGGCGCTGATACCGATCAGCTTAAGTGGATTTCCTCCCTCGATGACGAAGGCCATGATGAGGCAGCCGAACGCCACGCCCATACCGAGCATCAGCGATATATCTTTTTTTCCCATGTTCGTTTCCTTTCCGTCCGCCTACCGATCGCGGACACTCATTATGCTATAGCCTATCACAGTAATAGGCGTTTCGTCACCGTCGTCGACGCGCTATCGCTCCCCCGGGGTTTGCCGCGCGGGGGCTTGCCTGGCCGCGAGCGCGGCCCGCTCGCGTTCCCGTTCGGCGTCGCGCTCGATCGCGAGGCGTATCTTCTCCTTGGCCTCGAACGCGTCCATGAGCGAAAGCGAGCCTTCGTCTATCCGGGCCCGCGTGAACGCGATGTCCTCGCGCAGGCGGTCGGTCCGCGCCATGCTGACATAGCGCCGCATCCCCGCCATCTCGTCGGGACAATCGATGAGCGCGAGCGCGAAGTCCCGGTCGTCCACCGTCGCCGCGACGCGCTGCGCGGCCTTCGGCTCAAGGTCCTTTAAAATCCCGAAGGGTATCCCCTTCGCGCGGAGGTCGGCGAGCTTTACCTCGGCGAGCGCGCGGTCGGCCTTGAGGACGATCTCGCGCATCAGGTACTTGAGCCGCCCGCTCGCGTCGATCCTGCCGCCGAGCGTGGCCCGCATGATCGCGTGGAGCGCCTGGTCGTTGAGTTCCGCGCAGGCAGCTGTCGGCTGGGCCTGAAGCGCGCGGGTCTGCTCGTAAAAGCCCTGCTTGAACGCGTCCGGAAGGAAGGAGTCGAGGCGCCGCGAGTCGAGCGGGCCATACGGGAGAATCGCCTGACGGCCCTGCCCGTCCGGGCCCGGAACCGTCACCGCGTGAAACACGATATCGGGCAGGCGCTTCGCCCCAAAATCCGGGATAAGGACGTTCTGGACGACAAGCCGGCAATCGCCGTCCGAAAGGAGGCGCAGGAGCTCGTTCACGCAAAAGCGCGGAACGCGCGGCCTCAGTTCGGGGCTCGCGAGGATCGCGGGAAGGCCCTTCACGAGCATCCGGGAGTTAACGTCGAAGACGGCGGAAAGCCCATTCCGCGCGAGCGCGTCGGGGGCGAGGGATACGCGCCAAGCCCGCGCGAGGGGAACGAGGGCCGCCGCCGGCGCGATGAGCTGCCCCGGAACGGAGAGGCTTGAATCCCTCAGCGAGAAATCCATGTATAAAAGGTCGGGTGAGCGCGCGAGATTCGGCGGCGCCTCAAGGGGCTTAAACGCGAGGCGCCCGGACTTGAGCCCCGAGAGGGCAAGGTAGCGCTTGGCGCTCTCGGAGAACGCCGCTCCGGCGAGCCCGGACAGCATCCGCGCCGAGTCGGCGGGGCTCAGCTTTAAAGGCATCGCGGACCGCGAGAGCGCGTAAATGAACGAAAGCGCCTTTGGTTCGCTAGAGCCCGCGGCGAGATATTCGAAGGAACCCTTAAACCAGACGGGATACTCGGGCTCGGGCGATAGCGCGCTTCCGTCCTTGCAGATCCCGAAGGCTATCGGGACCGTCGTGTACGTCCGCTCGCCGGCCTTGAAGGCCTGGGCCAAGAACGCGCTGAGCGCGGGGATGTCCCGCGGGCGGGCAGCCGCGATGCGACCGGAAGCGCCCGAACCTGCCGCCGCGAGGTCGGGATTCGCGTCGCCCTCGGCGAGCGCCTCCTGAGCCTTCTTTTTTCCCTTTTTCCCCGACCGCTTTTCATTCTCTTCCTCCGCGCGGGACGAAAGGGCCGCGCGGATCGGCTCGTTAAGCCAAACGAGGGCAACGACGCTTCCGTCGCCCGAGGCGAGCGCATAGGGGGCTAGTTCGAGAACCTGCCAGCGGAAGGCTTCGGCCGCGGCGCCGTCTGTTTCCATCGAGGACCAAACGATCTCCGCGCCGGGCGCGAGGATATCGGCGGCGAGACCGCTTTCGGCGAGCCATACGCGCGCGCGCGGCTCGAGAGACTCGGAGGCTGCGCAAGCGACGATCGGTACGTTCGAGCCCGCGAACGCGAGGTGCGCGAGCTTTCCGGGAAAGGGATCGTCGCCCGACATCGGGCGCAGGGTGAATTGGGGCGCGCCAAGGTCGCCCGAAGGCGGGACTTCAGCCCCCATGAAGAGGGAACCGAAGAGCGACTCGATCGTAACGAGTTCGCCCTTCTGTTTTTTTCGGAATAAAAAGGCCATATCAATACCACCAAAGAACCGCGCCGTTATACCGCGCGATTTCGCCTTCGAGTTTCTCGATCGAACCGGTGCCGTAGGTCACGATATTCGGGGCGACTTTTGCGCAGGCCGCCGCGACCTTGCCCCAATCCGACGGGGTATCGGCGAAGGAGAACTCGACGAAATCCGCGCCCGCGCCGGTAATCTTAATCTTCGCGAGCGCGTTGATGGCCTTGAGCCCCGCGACGACGGAAGCGGTCGAAACCTTGTCTTCCTTGCCCTGGGTATGGAGCGCGGAGACGAGCTGGAACTGGTCCATAGTCTTGATGATGGCGACGCGATCCTTTTTGCCGCCGTGACCGTAGTTCTTCTCGATCCTAAAGGGCATCACGTTGACGTAATCGGAATGAATCGCGTCAAGGATAACCGAGACGTCCGCCTGATCGACCTCGATGACGGCGCCTTTTATCGAAAGCTTGACGCCCGAGGTTTCTTGATAGTAGTCGCCGAGGCTCACGAACTTGCCCGCGTTATACTTCTCCGCGACGGTGACGAGCGGGTCCTTGGAAGAACCCCGGCAAGATACGGCGAGGAGACTCAGCGCGAAGGCGAGCGCGGTTATCGAATGTCGGTTGAAGTGCATGGGATCCCCTTTTTCTATCAGTATACGGCCTCGCGGGCGGAATTGACAAGCGAGAATATTCCGGATGGGCTATTGACGATCACGGCTGCCAAGCGGCGCGATCGTCGTTTTCCCGCTCGCTTATCTCGGCAAAGCGCGGTTCGTTCGCGAGGAACGCGGCGACCACGGCGGGGTCGAACTGCTTACCGGACTCCTCACCGATAACCCGGCGGGTTTCCTCGCGCGTCAGCGGGTTTTTGTAGGGCCTTCGCGAGCGAAGGGCGTCGTAGGCGTCGGCAAGCGCCATGATGCGACCGCTTATCGGGATATTCTCGCCAAAGAGCCCGTTCGGGTATCCCCTGCCATCCCATCGCTCGTGATGCGATCCGACGAGCGCGATGCCCATGTTGATGAAGCCGTTCTTTGGGTACGCGTCTCGCACGCGCCGCAGGGCTTGAACCCCGATCGTGACGTGCGTTTTCATGATGGCGAACTCCGCCTCGGAAAGCCGCCCCTCCTTGAGGAGGACGCTGTCCGATATCGCGATCTTGCCGATGTCGTGAAGCGGGGCGGCGTTATGGATGCTCTCGACGAAGTCGTCGGTAATGACCGCCGAGAAGCGGGGCGATTTCTGGAGCTCAAGGGCAAGAAGCCTGCAGTAAAGCCGCGTGCGCTCGATGTGCCTTCCCGTGATGTCGTCCCGGCATTCGGCGAGGTTCAATACGGCCGCAAGCGATGCCATCAAAGGATCGGAAATGGCGAGGGCAAGCGCGCGGGCGCGCGACTCAAGCTCGCGCGAAGAGCGGTTGGCTTCCCGCCTGAGCCGGACGAGGGTGAGCTGCGTTTTTATCCGCGCGACGAGGGTATCCTCGCGGAAGGGCCTTGCTACTGCGTCGGCGCAGCCTGGAGGGATGGATACATCATCGCCGGACGATACCAGCGCGAGTATCGGCGCGTCGAGCGTCGCGGCGCTTGCCGCGAACGAGGCGGCGCATGCCGCGTCGTCAAGAACGATAAGGTCGGGCGGTTCCCGTTGCGCCGCGATCAGCGCCTGATCGACCTTCGAGGCCCGAATGACGCGCCAGCCTTGACCCTTAAGGGTTTCATCGAGCGAATCAGTCGTTTCTATCAAGGCGCCGACGATCATGATCAGCGGCTCAGGGTTTTCACGTTCCATATGAGTCAACTCCTTATTTTTACTTTTCTCTCGCGATCATCGCCGTTTGCATCGATACCGATGGCACCCGTGTCCCGGCGAATACGCGGCTTTCAATCCCTATTCTTATCCGCGATCTCGCGAAAACGCGCGCGGCAAAAGCGAAAGACGTCCACGAGGTCGGGATCGTACGCCCCGCCCCGCCCTGCCTCTATCGCCGCGCACGCTTCCTCGAAGGACGAGGCCTCGCGGTACACGCGCTTCGTCATCATCGCGTCGAAGGCGTCGGCGATCGCGACCACGCGCGCGGCGACGGGTATCGTGACGGCGGCCCTTCCCTCGGGATAGCCCGAACCGTCCCAGCGCTCGTGATGGTATAGGACGATATCGCGCGCGAAATCGAGAAAGCCGTAATCGGGAAACGAGAGCCTGATCATGTCGATCGTGCGCGCGCCGTCGGTCGTGTGCTTCTTGATGAAATCGAATTCCTTTTCCGTGAGCGGCTCGGCCTTATGGAGCACGTAGTCGGGGATGTTCACCTTGCCGATGTCGTGGAGCTTCGCCATGCTCGCGATCCGATCGATGAAGTCCTTCGTGACCTCGACCTTGAACCGCGGGGTCTTCGCCGCCGCGAGGCAGAGCTCCTCAGCGTAGAGTCCCACGCGCTCGAGATGCCGCGTGCCCTCGTTATCGCGCGCCGACGCGAGGTCCGCGAGCGATTGCGTCAGAAGGTCCTGCGCCGAGCTCAAGGCACCCGCGCGAGCCCCCGCCGCCTTTTCCGCCTCGGCCCGCGCGGTGAGGAGGTTAAATATGCGATGGATGCGCAGTCCGAGTTCCTCGCCGTCATAGGGTTTGCGCACGTAGTCCGCCGCGCCGCGCCTGAACGCCTCCTTGATGTCGGCGGGATTGCTGTCCCCCGAGACGATGATGACCGGGATGTGCGCGTAGTTCGGCGTATATCGGAGGATGTCGAGGAACTCAAGACCGCTCACCCGAGGCATCTCCATGTCGAGGATGATGAGGTC
>DAOPYF010000153.1:0-5611 GCA_035352735.1 Treponemataceae bacterium
CGACGGCGTGGTAGTCGTTGACGAGCGGGTCGCCGAGCGAGTCGTCCTTATAGGAAATCTCGAACACGGTGGTCTTGAGCGCGCTGCCCTCGGCGACGCCGAGCCGCTTGGAGAAGCTTCCCGCGGCGACGTTGCGGGTGATGACCTCGAGCGGGACGATGCTTACCTTCTTGCAGAGCATCTCGCGCTCCGAGAGCTTCGCGATGAAGTGCGTCTTCACCCCTTTCCTCTCGAGGAGCTCGAAGAGCCCGGTGGTGATGCTGTTGTTCAGCACGCCCTTGGACTCGATCTGTCCCTTCTTCTCGCCGTTGAACGCGGTCGCGTCGTCTTTATAGTCGATGATGACGAGATCTGGATAGTTCGTGGCGAAAACCTTTTTCGCCTTCCCTTCGTAGAGCTGCTCGCCCTTCACGAGATTCTTCACGATGTCGCTTGCCTTTTTGCCCATGGTAATTCTCTCCCCGCTAAATTTATCCTAACACGCGCGGATCGAGACCCGCGCGCGCTTCGTCCTTGAGTTGCTTCCTGAATGCCTGGAGTTTCGCCTTCAGCTCGGGATACTTGATCGCGAGTATCTCGACCGCGAGGTAGCCCGCGTTCGCCGCGTTGTCGAGCCCGACGGTCGCGACCGGTATTTGCTTTGGCATTTGTACGATAGAAAGGAGCGAGTCGAGCCCGCCGACCTTGCCGCCGTCGAGCGGTACGCCGATGACCGGGAGCACGGTCATCGAAGCGATGACTCCGGGAAGGTGCGCGGCGAGTCCCGCCCCCGCGATGATGACCTCGCTGCCGCCTTTCTCGGCCTCGGCGACGGTTTGCGCGAGAAGCTCGCCCGAGCGATGCGCGGAGATTATATATGAAGAATATTCAACCCCGAACTCCTTGAGCACGGCGGCGGCTTTCTTCATGGTATCTGTGTCTGATTTTGATCCGAAAAAGATGGTAGCTTTCATGTCTGACTATATCACAGGCGTTTCCGATTTTTCAAGTGCGGGTAAACCGGTTTCAGGGGCGATAAAGGCATTTCTTCCGCGTTTTGTTTCCTTCTCGCCGGGATCGTTGTTAGTTTATATATATGACCGACATGACTGAAACAACCAACGCTCAGCTTCCTATTGATGCCGCGCGGATCGAGGTACCCGACTGGAATACCGCCAGTCGCCTCGTGTTCCCGTTTCTCGAGCCCGCCCCCTGCGCGGCGGGGATAGCGGCCGAGGTCGCGGCGCGCAATTCGTTCGATCCCCTTTCGGGCATGCTCACCAACTGCATCAAGATGAGCCTGGCCCTTTTCTATCGGGGCTCCGTCATCCCGCTATCCGAGTCGCTCATCCGCGAATGGTCGATCAACGTCGCCACCGTGCGCCTGGCCATGGAATCCAATATGGCGCTCGTCGCGCGTACCTGCCGCTTCGAGCGGCACCGGCGTGACTCGCTCGTGTACTACAGCCTTCACACCGCGGCCGCCCCGTTCAATTCCGTCCTGCCGTTCTACGCGCCCTTTCAGGAAACCGCCTCCGCGCTTTTGGGATCGCCGTTTTACTTTACGGTTCCCGAGCGCCGCACGGCGATCCTTCTCGGAAAGGACGCGGTGAGCCGCTACCCGAGCGAGCTTCGCGACGACGTCTTCCTGACCTACGAGACCTCCTCGTCGTCCCTTTCGACCGAGCTCATCGAGGTTTCCGAGTTCGGCGTCTTGCCGATTTACCGATAGCCGCGGGAAGCGCGTCCCGCGTTGTGCGCCCTGCCATCCGCGCGCCCTCCGCGTCACGCCGTCGGCATCCGATGCGACCGCCTGAACGCGCCAGGCGTGAGTCCCGTTTTCTTCGCGAAAAAACGATAGAAGTACCCATCATTCTCGAAACCGGTCTCTTGGGCGATGGCCCTGATCGGCATATCGGTCGCGGCAAGGAGCTCGCGTGCGCGCTCGAGCCTGACGGACGCGAGATAGTCCGCGGGCGTCTCGCCGAAGGCCCGCGCGAAGCTTTTGTGGAAGTATGCCTCGGAAAGCCGCGCCCCGCGCGCCATGTCGGCGACGGTGATTTTTCGATAATAGTTTTCGTCGATCCGTATCCGCGCGGCCTCGAGCCGTTCGAGTAAACCGGGCGCGATGCCGGGCGTCGCGTTTACGGCATGGCCGCCTCCGACCGCCTCGACGCGGGCTGCCGTGAGGTATCGATAGATGAGCTCGGTAAGGATTCCCTTCTCGAGAACCTTCGCGTACGGGTCGGGATTGACGAAGGCTCGCATGATGCGCTCGAAGAGCGCGTGGAAGACCTCGTTCCCCGCCTCGCCGATTCTGCTCGGAAGGCCGTCGATCGCGGGATTGCCGAACGGTTCCTGGAAGGGGCGTTCGCGGTTTATCCGGTAGTCGGCGAGTTCCGGGAGTTTCCCGTGAAGGCTGAAGATGAGGGTGATGCATTCGTAGCGCATGAAACCCTGGGTTTGCTCGCCCGGTTTCCTGAAGATCACGTCGCCTTCCCGGACTGAGTATTCCTTCCCTTCGATGACCTGCCTTCCGCCCTCCGAGGCGAGCGCGTACTCGAACTCGTAATCGGTGACCGTCCGGGGATAGAGCGCGAGCCCCCGTTTCCAGCGCTCAAGCGGGAAAAAGTAATAAGCCGTTATGAGCGTCGGATTCAGGGCCTCGAGGCCGCGAAGGGCCGCCGGGCTTGTTTCGGTGCGCTTTATCGGGTAGATCCCGCTCGTGTCGATCCTTTCATCCATGACAGGATTGTACAGTAAAACGCAAGATCGTACATAGACCCGGGGAACGGGTGGGGGTATCATGGCGCTGTCTCAAAGGAGGGCGCATGAAACGGTGGTTACCACCCGATTTTGCGAAACGCTGTCTCATTCATCTCTTGATGGCCGCGCTCGGCCTTCTCGCGATCATTCCCCTGTACATCGTGTTCATCAACGTTACCCGGTCGACCGTCGAGATTAACACGGGGCTTTCCTTCCTGCCGTCGACGCATTTTCCGGATAACTGGCGCATCCTCAATACGAACTCGCTCGGGCTCGGGCGCGGTTTTTTCAACAGCTTTCTCATCGCATCGCTTTCCTGCGGTCTCGCGGCTTACTTCTCGGCCATGACCGCCTACGGGCTTCATCTCTACCGCTTTCGGGGGCGGGGCTTCGTCTGGGGCGTGATCCTCATCGCGATGACCCTGCCGGCGTCCATATCCTTCATCGGCTTTTACCAGTCGATGGAGCGCCTCAAGCTCCTGAATACCTACATACCGCTCGTCGTTCCCGCGATTGCGTCGCCCGTTTCCGTCTTCTTCATCAGGCAGTACCTCGTGACCCTTCCGGTCCGAGAGCTCGCGGAGGTTTCCCGGATCGACGGCGCGGGCGAATTCCGCGTCTTTAACGCGATCGCGCTTCCGATCATGGTTCCGGCCATCGCGACCCAGGCCTTCTTCGCCTTCGTCGCCTCCTGGAATAACTTCTTCACGCCCTTCATCCTGCTTTCGAACCTCAAGCTCTATACCCTGCCGATGATGGTGCAGCTCCTCCAGACGAACATTCATAACGTTGATTTCGGGAGCCTCTATCTCGGCATCGCCGTGTCGATATTTCCCATCGTATGCTGTTACGCGATTTCCGCGCGCTATCTCATCGCGGGGCTCACGGCGGGGAGCCTCAAGGAGTAGCTTTTTTTCGGCCCGGCTCTCGCGCGATTTTGCACGCTTTTACTTTTCATCGCGCCCGTCCGGGGGTAAAATGGAAGCAATAATGACGGCGAAGCGCATGACCCTCGGCGTACTTATCAACGGCTTTGACCTCCCCTATCAGCTGCGCGTCTGCGCCGGCGTCGAGGACGCCGCGCGGGAGCTTGATGATAACGTATTCTTCCTGAACTCAGGGAGTCTCAACTCCCCCTTTCCCCAAGACCGAATGCGGAACATCCTCCATCGTTACGTCAAGGCGAACTCGTTCGACGGTTTTTTCGTGGTCTCCACGACGGTCCTGAACTTTACCGGGCCCGAGGCGCTCACCGATATCTTTCGAGACGTCTTTCCCCATATCCCCGTCGTGACCCTTGGCGCCCCCAGCCCGGGAGGCTCGTCCTTTTCGATCGATAACCGGAGCGGGGTCCGCGAGGCGATGCGCCACCTGATCGAGGACCATGGCCGATCGCGCTTCGTGTTCGTCTCGGGGCTCGGCGACAACTACGACGGCAATGAGCGCAAGGGCGCCTTTCTCGAGATGCTCGCCGAGTACGGGCTCGAGCCGGCCGATCCCGTGCCCATCAGGGGCGACTTCAACTACGAGATCGCGCTTCGCTCCTTCCGGCGCTGGCTCGATCGGGGGATTCCCTTCGACGCGGTGGTCGCCGCGAACGACGAGAGCGCCTATGGCTGCTACGACGCGATGGTCGAGCGCGGCATCAAGGTTCCTTCCGACGTTTCCCTCGCGGGTTTCGACGACATCGTCAATTCCCGCTTTTTTGAGGTTCCCCTCACGACGGTCATGCAGCCGGTTCGCGAGCTTGCCTCCGAGGCGATCAGGCAGCTCCATCGGATGGTCGCGGACGGGGCGCCGCGGGTGGACCGGGTATTCCCGACCGTCGCGGTGATCCGGGAGTCGTGCGGCTGCTTCTCGGAAACCGCGCGGGTAGCCTCGGGCGAGTCGGCGTCGGAAAGCCCCGAGGGTTCGCTTCCCCTTCAGCCGGGGGCACTCCGCGCGATCGAGGACTCCTTTCGCGCGGTCCGCGCGGACCCGGAGCGGGGCGGGGCCTTTATCGCGGAGTTCCAGTCCTTCCTCCGCGGGATTCCTCCCGGACCCCAAAGCTTCGCGGCGTCCGAGAACGTCGTCTCCGCGCTCGAGCGTTCCCTCTGGGACGGGAAGATGGACGCGGGGATGCAGGCCTGCGAGACCGTGCTCCATCAGGCGCGCATCCTGATCATGCAGCGGGCAGAGGCCTATCAGGCGAACCGCGGGATCATGTACCGGAACCGGAACCGCAGGACTCAATACGCCATCGCCGGGCTCATGACCTCCTTCAGCCTCGATCGGCTCCTTTCGGAGATCGAGGGGCTTCTTCCGAGCGTCGGCATCCGGAGCGGCTATATCTCCCTTTTCGCGCCGGAGGGCGGGTTCGACCGCGCGAATCTCGTGTTCGCCCATCGCGACGGCGTTCGCGTCGCGCTTCCGCCGGGAGGCATCGACTTCGCCGCGGATCAATACGTTCCCCGCGGCATCGTCCCGCAGGATCGACGGTTCTCGCTGTGCGTCGACACGCTCTACCACGGAGAGACGCTTCTTGGCCTTATCGCGCTCGACATCGATCTTGAGGCCGGGATGTGGAGCGACGCTATTACGAGCCTGCTCCGGGGTGCCATTCGCGCCTCGCTCCTGATGGACGAGCTCGTCGCGAAGGACGAGCGGCTCAACGCGGCCTTTCGGGAACTCTCCGCGCGAGCGAGCGAGCTCGAACAGGCGAACATCAGGATCCGCGAGGACCAGGAACGGCTCCTCGTGTCCGAGAAGATGGCGTCGCTCGGTCGGCTCACCGCGGGGATCGCGCACGAGATGAACACGCCGCTCGCCACGGTGCGCGCGTCCCTTTCGGAGATCGCGAGCCTCGTCGGGGAGTATCGCGATTCGG
>DAOPYF010000154.1:0-5535 GCA_035352735.1 Treponemataceae bacterium
GCGCTCCGGCTCGAGGAAATTAAGCGGTACCAGGTCAGGCACAGCGTGATCCGCGTCAGCCGGAAGCGAGCGGAAACGTTCGGAAACGGGAAGCGCAAGGTTTCGCTCGTCGACTTCGGCGCGAAGCAGAACATAATCAACTCGCTCGTCGCGCGCGGCTGCTCCGTGACCGTCTGGCCGTGGGACACGCCCGCGTACATGATCCTCGACTCAAAGCCGGACGGGATCATGCTCTCGAACGGGCCAGGAGACCCCAAGGAATGCTCGAGTATTCTCGGCGAAATCCGGGAGCTCATCGACTCCGGCGTTCCGCTCTTTTCCATCTGCCTTGGGCACCAGCTGCTCGCGCTCGCCGCGGGCTTCGATACCGCGCGCCTTAAGTTCGGCCATCGCGGATGCAATCACCCGGTCATGGACCTCGCGACGCGACGCGTGTACATGTCGAGCCAGAACCACGGATACTGCGTGGTCCCCTCCACCGTCGATCCCGCGATCGCCGAGATCAGTCACGTCAACGTGAACGACGGCTCGGTCGAGGGCCTGCGCTTTAAGGGAAAACCCGTGTCATCGGTGCAGTTTCACCCGGAGGCCAGCCCCGGCCCACGCGAGACCGCATACCTCTTCGACGAATTCATGAAACAGATCGACGGCGCGCACAAGGAGGCACTCTGATGCCCAAGAGAGAGAATATCAAGAAAGTCCTGGTCATCGGATCGGGACCGATCATCATCGGGCAGGCGGCGGAGTTCGACTACGCCGGAACGCAGGCGTGCCGCACGCTCAAGCAGGAAGGCCTCGAGGTCGTCCTCATCAACTCCAATCCCGCGACCATCATGACCGACCGCGACATCGCGGATAAGGTGTACATCGAGCCCCTCACCGTCGACACGGTGAAGCGGATCATCGAGATCGAAAAGCCCGACTCTATCCTGCCGACCCTCGGCGGGCAGACCGGGCTCAACCTCGCCATGGAGCTCGCCGACTCGGGCTGGCTCGAGAAGCGGAACGTCACCCTCCTCGGCACCAATTCCGAGACGATCAAGAAGGCCGAGGACCGGCAGGCGTTCAAGGACACGATGGAATCCATCGGCGAGCCGTGCATCGTCAGCAAGGTCGTCACGACCTACGAGGACGCGCGGGACTTCGCCCGCGAGATCGGCTTCCCCGTCATCGTGCGCCCCGCGTACACCCTCGGCGGAACCGGCGGCGGCATCGCGATGAACGAGGGCGAGCTCGAGGAGATCGCGCCGAACGGCCTCGCGCTCTCGCGCGTCGGCCAGGTACTCATCGAGAAATGCATCTCCGGCTGGAAGGAGATCGAGTACGAGGTCATCCGCGACAGCGCGGGGAACTGCATCATCGTCTGTAATATGGAAAACTTCGACCCCGTCGGCGTCCACACCGGCGACTCGATCGTCGTCGCGCCGAGCCAGACCCTCTCGGACAAGGACCACCAGATGCTCCGCTCGAGCGCGCTCAACATCATCGGCGCGCTCGGCATCGAGGGCGGCTGCAACGTGCAGTACGCGCTCCACCCGGACTCGAGCAAATACGCGGTCATCGAGGTCAACCCGCGCGTGAGCCGCTCCTCCGCGCTCGCGAGCAAGGCGACCGGCTACCCGATCGCGAAGGTCGCCGCGCGCATCGCGCTCGGCTACACCCTCGACGAGATCAAGAACTCCGTCACCGGCAAGACCTACGCGGCCTTCGAGCCCGCGCTCGACTACTGCGTCGTCAAGATCCCGCGCTGGCCCTTCGACAAGTTCGTGAACGCCAAACGAAAGCTCGGCACTCAGATGCAGGCGACCGGAGAGGTCATGGCGATCAGCTACTCCTTCGAGGGCGCGCTGATGAAGGCCGTGCGATCGCTCGAGCAGAACGTCAACTCGCTGTGGCACCGAAAGTTCGCCGCGCGAGACACCGACGAGCTCATGAAGAACATCACCGAGAAGGTTTCCGACGAGCGCCTCTTCGAGATCTCTGAGCTCATGCGGCGCGGCACGAGCGCCAAGGTCATCCACGACATCACGAAAATCGACTACTGGTTTCTCGACAGAATCTCCCACATTCTCGACATCGAGAAGAGGATCTCCTTCGGCGCGAAGGACTACGACACGCTCATGGAGGCGAAAGTTTGCGGCTTTCCCGACAGGGAAATCGCGCGGCTCCTGAACGTCGACGAGCGCGAGATCAAGTATCTCCGCAAGCGGCTCGGCATCGAGCCCGCGTACAACATGGTAGATACCTGCGCCGGCGAGTTCGAGGCGATAACCCCGTACTTCTATTCCAACTGGAACGCGACCAACGAAGCCGTCGACGACGAGTTCGCGCACCACGTCTCCGCGGGCACGACCGTTTCCGCGGCCGCGAAGTCTTCGCTCGCGGCCAAGAGCAAGGGCAAGGTACTCGTGCTCGGATCGGGACCGATCCGCATCGGTCAGGGAATCGAGTTCGACTACTGCTCCGTCCACTCGGTTTGGGCGCTTAAAAAACTCGGTTACGAGACGATCATCGTGAACAACAACCCGGAGACGGTCTCGACCGACTTCGACATCGCGGACAGGCTTTACTTCGAGCCGCTTACCCCTGAGGACGTGGAAAGCATCGTGGAGAACGAGAAACCGATCGGCTGCGTCGTGCAGTTCGGCGGCCAGACCGCGATCAAGCTCGCCAACTCCGTCGCGGCGATGGGCGTGCCGATTCTGGGCACGAGCGCGAAGGGAGTCGATCGCGCCGAGGACCGCGAGCTCTTCGACGAGGTTCTCGAGAAAACGAAGATCCCGCGCGCGGCGGGCGCGACGGTGCTCACCGTCGACGAGGCGATCAAGGCCGCGAACAAACTCGGGTATCCCGTGCTCGTGCGCCCCTCGTACGTGCTTGGCGGTCAGGGCATGGACATCGCGTACTCGGACGGCGACGTGCACGAGTTCATGGAAGTCATCAACCAGATTCAGCAGGACCACCCGATCCTCGTCGACAAGTATATAGAAGGAACGGAAACCGAGGTCGACGCGGTATGCGACGGCACGGATATCCTGATCCCCGGGATCATGGAGCACGTCGAGCGGACGGGCATCCATTCCGGCGACTCGATCTCCGTGTACCCCGCGCCGAATCTTACCGCGACCCAGAAAAAAAGGATCGCCGACTACTCCACCCTTCTCGCGAAGGAGCTGCAGGTCATCGGCCTCATCAACATCCAGTTTATCGCCAAGGGCGAAGACATCTACGTCATCGAGGTTAACCCGCGCTCGAGCCGCACCGTGCCGTACATCAGCAAGGTTACCGGCGTGCCGATAGTCGATATCGCCACTCGATGCATGTTCGGCGAAAAGCTCAAGGACATCGGGTATGGTACCGGTCTCTATAAAGAGTCGCCTTACAGCGCCGTCAAGATGCCGGTATTCAGCTTCGAAAAACTCTACGGGGTCGAGACCGCGCTCGGGCCGGAAATGAAATCCACGGGCGAGGCGCTCGGCATCGCGAGAAACTGGGCGGACGCGCTGTACAAGGGTTTCCGAGGGTCGGGAATCAAGATTCGCGTCAACGAAAAAGGAAAGGGAAAGATCGCGATATCGCTCCGCGAGCGCGACTATCCGGAGGCGCTGCCCATCGTTAAGCGATACGCGGCCGCGGGTTTCGACATCGTCGCGACGGAGGGTACCTGCGACTACCTCAACGCGAACGGAGTGGCCGCGACGCGAATCAACCGCCCGAGCGAGCCGTCGCCGAATATAATCGACGCGCTTCAGAAGGGTGAGCTGACGCTCATCGTCAATACCCCGACCAGGGGCCGCGACAAGAACAGAGACGGGTTCCGCATCAGGCGCGCCGCCGTCGAGCATAACTGCGCGTGCCTTACCGCGATCGACACCGCGAATGCCTTCGCGGGCTGTCTTGAGCGCGGGGTAAACCAGGTGCTTGAGCCACTCGACATAGTGGAGATCTTTAAGTAAACAGAGCTCCGAAAAAAAGCTTGAAGCGACGCGTAACGACTGGTACAATGCCCCCAGTCTATTTAAGGAAGATAAGGAGACGACTATGAAAGGAAGGATTTGCGCGATAGCCGTTACGCTCGCCACTCTCAGCTCAGCGGTTTATTCACAAACGGTGATCTCGGACCTCGGCTCAACGTCGATGGGATGCTTTACGAACGCTATCGACTGGACCGCAGGCCCGAACGAGAGGTTCAACACCTTAGCGAAGGACTATATTCTCGGAGGACTGGACTTTACCGGCGGCGGAATCGGCTATTACAAGAGCGGCGCAATGCCCTTGGCGATCAAGGGACAACTTACTGCTTCCAAGGATGTGGGCGAAACCGTTTCGGACGTAACCACCATTGGCGGCAAAACTTCCTACACGCATCCCGTTTTTAACAACCCCGGAATCAAGTTTGAAGTGCGAAAATAATCGGTAAAGAAGACGGCATTGCAGCTTTCTGCTAGAATGTGGTTACCACACTACATCACCAGAAGAAGGACATGCAATGCCGTACACCCATATTACCAATGATGAACGAGATGCGCTACAGGTTTTACGCTCAAAGGGTATTGATATAAGCATTATTAGTCGCATTTTAGGGCGGCATGTTTCATCAGTTTATCGAGAACTTGAGCGTAACTCCGGTTCGTTCAATATTTACTTGGCAGAAAAGGCACACAAAAAAGCATCTAAACGACGGAAATTGCACCGTCCAAAACCAGTAGCAGCCAACAAGCCGTTAATGAGGTGCGTAGAGCGACTTCTACGCAAAGAATACTCACCCGACGAAATTGTTGGACGTATTGTTTTAGAAGGGCAACATAAGACATGGCATATTTCCCATGAGACCATTTACAAATACATATATAGCGAAGTCAAAAAAGGAAACGATCTTCGATGTTTTTTACGTCAAACACGAAGGATTAGACGAAAACGAAAGCTGGTAAAGGATCGGCGAGGTGTTATCGCTGATCGAGTCTTTATTGATGATCGTCCGAAAATAGTTGAGCGCAAAACCAGAACTGGCGACTGGGAGGGTGATACAGTCGAAGGTGCTGGGAAAAAAGGATATGTCGCAACTTGGGTAGAACGGAGACATAAGTACCTTGTCGCGTATAAACTCGATCATAAGGCATCAGACGCATTGAATAGTGGAGCGAGTAAAGCATTTCGGAAAATACCTGATGCTTACAAAAAAACGTTTACCGTTGATAACGGCAAGGAATTTACAAGGCACAAAGAGTTATCGATGACCTTAAAAGGTAAGGTTTATTTTGCTCATCCTTATCACTCTTGGGAACGGGGGCTTAACGAAAACACGAATGGCTTGCTTCGTCAGTATCTACCAAAGAACAAATCTTTTGCCGATCTGACCCAGAAGGATCTTGCCAAAATCGTAAACAAGCTCAATAATCGACCAAGGAAATCACTTGGATACAGAACGCCGCGGGAGGCTTTCTTTAACTTACCTCTCGCACTTCAAACTTGATTCCGGGAACTTTGCTTTTAACGTCAATGCCACCGTTGGATTGCCCTCAGTCAGCGATCTTT
>DAOPYF010000155.1:0-5444 GCA_035352735.1 Treponemataceae bacterium
CCGAGCGCGGGCTGGAAGGAGGTGCCAGGAAGGCACCGACTGGAAGCCGAGTCCTTCTCCCCATCAGTGAAAAATAACTCCTACTAAATCGAGGCAGGACGACCTTGCCCGGCGAACTCGGGGTCGTTCGGAGCCCCCTCAGGCGAAGCGTCATGAAGGGGCGAATCGCTCGCCTGGTTTCCCGCGGGTTCGCTCTTTTCTGCGGTAAAACTCCCCGATTTCGGTGTACTATAAACTACGTTCGCCGCCCGAGCGTCATGAGGAGTTACCGGCACCGTGCGTAGATTTCCGTTTTCCCTATTGGCCATCGCCCTTTTCTGCGTCTGCGCTTGCGTCTGCGCCTGTTCCCGGGCGAACGCGCGGAAACAAACCGACGCGCTCATCAACGAGCCGTTTCAATTCGCGATACTGAAAAATTACTCTGATGACTTCGCTTCCGTCGGGACCGTGCTCGAATCGTCGTCGAGCTGCCCGCTCGAAAAAGAGAACATCGCCGATCCGGCGTTTTGCTTTCTCAGGACCGTGAAGTACGACGGGCTTGAAATCCATATCTTCTCGTTCGACGTCCTGCAAGGCGGGACGGCCGAATACCTCGTCACGGGCGATGCCGTATCCCTGCGAAACGGGCTCACGGTCGGAAGCGCGAAAAAAGACGTGCTCAAGAAAATGGGAAAGCCCTATACGGTCCGGGGAGACAAAATCATCTGGAGATCGTCGGACCTTCATAACTACCTCGCCTTCACGATAGAACATGGCGCGGTAACCAAAATACGATGGCACGAAGAGCGGCAGCCTGAGTACAAAGGGAAAATCGTTTGGGAAACCACCTACGAATAAGCAAATATGAATGACCAAGCTGTATAAGGACAAAGCGCATGGAAACTCGATTCGCCGAAACTGAAGACCTACCGCAGATACTGGAACTCTATCAAGAGCTTAACCCTGACGACGAACCCTTGTCCGCCTCGGCGGCCGCCGAGATATGGGCGAAAAGCCTGCAGGGCGACCGCGTGCGATACGTCGTCGCGGTCGAGGGCGGCCGGGTAATCGCGACGTGCAACATCGCGATCATCCCCAACCTCACGCGCGCGGGCAGACCCTACGGGATAATCGAGAACGTGATAACGAGCGGTAATTATAGAAGGAAAGGAATAGGCCGCGCGGTTATCGAATACGCCGTTCGCCACGCGAGGCAGACGGGCTGCTATAAAGTCGCGCTGCTCAGCGGCGTCAAACGGCGCGAAGCCCATCGGTTCTATGAATCGCTCGGCTTCGACGGAACGAGCAAAAAGGGATTTGAGATCCGATTTGAGGCTCACTGAGGGGGATAGCGTGGCAAATCATGCGCGCGGCGAAAGCGCCGACGTTCAAATTGACATCCATCGGGCAAACGACGCGGAGATAGACGCGCTCCTCTCGATATGGAAACGACGGGCTCAGCGGCTTATCGATCGGAACCTCGGGATGTGGGAGCTCGAACAATTCTCCCGCGAGAGCCTCCGGGATAAATACGGCGACCCCGAGTACTACGTCGGATGCCTCGACGGCAAAGCCTTCGGCGGATTCATACTGATCGGGCGCGACGAGCGGTATTGGCCGGGGAAAAACGACAGCGCGTATTACTTCCACAAATTCGCCGTGGACGAGGAATACGCGGGACGGGGACTCTCGGGCGCGATACTGAACTGGGTCAAGGAATACGGCAAGGAGAACGGGAAAGCGTACATCAGGCTCGACTTCGAGGAGGACCGCGCGTACCTCGCGAACATGTACTACGGGAACGGCTTCGTCAAAAAGGGATTCGTGCTCGACGGCAGGGGAAAGGAAATAACGGTCGCCGAGTATCGCATCCCGGCGCGGGGAGAAAGACCGCGCGCGCCGGGGAATAATCCGCGCGCGCAGGAGGGAAACGCATGAGCGACATCAGCAAACCATGGGACTGGAACAAAAACACGCAGGAGCAGTGGCATGTCCCCGCGGAAGAATCGCATTACCTCGTGAATCGCTGGAAAGCCAAAGGCTACGCGCGCTTTCTCGACCTCGGCTGCGGCCTCGGCCGCCATTCGCTCCTTTTCGCCGCGCACGGCTTTCGGGTCGACGCGTTCGACCTGTCTGAGGTCGCGACCGAAGGCCTCGCGAAAAAAAGCAAAGCCCTCGGCCTCGATAACGTCGCGTGCGCGACGGGCGACATGGGAAGCCTGCCCTATCCCGACGGAACGTTTGATTGCCTTCTCGCGTACCACGTTATCTCGCACACGGATTCCGAGGGAATCAAAACCATCCTGAAGGAAATCGGGCGCGTGCTCAAAGACGACGGGGAGTTCTACCTGACCCTGTGCTCGAAGAACTCATGGAGCTATCGCGAGGCGGGATACCCGAAGATCGACGAGAACACGATCGTGAAGGTCGAGGACGGCCCGGAGAACGGCATCCCGCATTTTTATTCCGACGAAAAAACGATCGCGTCCCTTTTCGGCGACTTTGCGCTCATCGGCGTCAGGCATATCCAGGACGTCGTCTTTAACGGCGCCCCGCTCAGAAACTCGTGGCACTACTTCATCCTCGGGAAAAAGAAATAAGATTGAGGCACGACGTCATTGCCCGGCGAACGTCTTCGTTCGGAGCCCCCTCAGGCGAAAGCGCCACGAAGGGGCGGCGCGATCATCGGATTGTCCGTGTGTGGACGACGCTCCCCTAAGCGTTGAGCGCGCGATAAAAAAAAACGGGATACCCGCCTTGGGCATCCCGTTACGAATCACGATAAATAAAAAACTTAGCTAAACAATTGCCCGGGGAGCTTCAGCTTTTGCCTCGGGGGAAAGAGCGCGTCGAACCGCTCGACGTCCTCGTCCCTCACGAAGTAAGGCGCCGGTTCCTTGAACGTCGCGGACATGCCCGCGAGCTTGTCGTTCAGGAAACCGGGCTTGAGTTCCTTCAATAGGAAATACGGCGCGTCGCTTTCGGGGTCATCCGCGTAGCGAACGTTCCGCGAACTCGCGACGACGAAGCCGCACGTCCCGTAGAACCCGATGTCGCCCGTCATGCACGTCGCGCCGTACCCGAGCGCCTCGGCCCGCGCGAGCGCATGCGTCAGGAGCGCCTTCCCGTAGCCCTTCCGCTGAAGCCCTGGGTCGACGCTGATCGGCCCGAAGGTACAGATCGGGATAACCGCGCCGTCCTCCCGGACGAGACGCGCCCGCGCGAACATCACGTGCGCGACGATCCTGGCCGAGCCGCCCGCCTCGTCCTCGAGCACGAAGTCGAGCTCCTTGATGAAATCGGGATCGCCTCGGAACGCGTGAAGCACGTAATGCTCCGCGCATCCCGGCTTGTACTTATTCCAGAACGCCTCGCGGGTTAAGTTTTCAACGGCGAAAAAATCGCCTTCCGTCTCTAATCTCACGTTCATGTCATTCTCCTAAAAATTCAAAATGGTGAAATAGGAAAATGGAGACACTGAGCGACGTCGGTCAGAAATCAGTGCCTCCGAACGGCACAATTCCCCCTAACCAAGATTGCGAATAAAGCATCCAACCTCTTTGCGAATAAATTGCGGACTCTCGCCCGCTCGCTCGATTAAAGCAAATCGCCGGAGAAATGTCGAGAGACTGGGGCGCGGCGGAGGGACCGCCCGCGCGCCGACGAAACCGCGCGGAAATGGTATACTCCCCTCATGGACAAACTGAACATCCTGTGGACGAACGCCGACGAAACCGCGTTCGACAAAATGGTCGCGATGTACGCGCGGAACGCGAAGGTCAACGGCTGGTGGAACGAGATCACCGTCCTCATCTGGGGATCGACGGCGCGCCTCGCCGCGCAATCCGAATTGGCCGGGTTGCGGATACGCGAGCTCCTGCAGGTGGGCGTGGGCGTCGTCGCCTGCAAATCGTGCAGCGACTCCTTGGGCACGACGGAAAAACTCCAGGCGATGGGCGTGGACGTCCGCTACCTCGGCGAGGAATTGACGCGGATCCTGAAGTCCGACGAAAAGCTCCTGACCGTATAGCGCGCGAAAGGGAAAAGGGGCGTACCGAAGTGAAAATCGAATTCGCGAAGTTCAGCCGCTATCCGAGGGGCACCATGTACCGGCTGCTCGAAGACGCGTACTCGTATGAGCCCGCCTTCAAAAGGGACTTTGACGCGAACTGGAAAGACGCCGACGGTTTTTTCTGCGACCATCCCGACATCGCGGACGAATGCGGCTTTATCACGACGGCGGACGGAGTGCCGATCGGCTGTATCTGCTGGGACCCAAGGCACATACCCGACTACGTCGAGCTCGGCCACAACTGCGTCGCGTCCCGGTATAAGGGACTCAAAATCGGGAACCTGCAGTTGCGCGAGGCGGTCCGCAGAATCCTCGAGAAAAAAGTAACGGTAATCCGGGTAACGACCAACGAAGCGCTGCTGCCCGCGCGAAAAAACTACGAAAGCGTCGGGTTTCGCCTAAAGGGAAAACGGGACGACGGCGCGCTCAAGGCGTATTCGGGCGCCTTGATGGACTATGAATTAAAAGCCTGAGGCACGGCGTCCTTGCCCGGCGAACTCACATCGTTCGGAGCCCCCTCAGGCGAAGCGCCATGAAGGGGCGACTCATTCGCGTGAATCCTTCCTTTTTCCCCCGTAAAAAGGGACACGTCTTTGACATATGTACCAAATATCATGAAATTGGTACATATATTTATCAACGTTGAATTGATCGAATTGCTCAAACAGTAAAAAACTTCCCGACACGCGCGGGCAAAAACGGTCGGATGAAAAGCGTAAGAACTTGCGATAATAAAATACAAAGGAATATCCATGATCATGGTGACGAAAGACTGGAACCCAAACCAGAAAAAACTCTCGGAGCTCCTTAAAAAGGGCGAAACGTTTCCCGACGCGAAGGCCTTATGCGTCGCCATGCATGCCGAGCTACACGATATCGCCAAACACGACGCGCCGAACATATACCAAGAACTGCTCGATGGACTAACGCCCGAGTGCGTCGCGTACCGGCCGACGAACCACTTTAGCTCGATAGCGTGGGACCTTTGGCATATAACGAGAATAGAAGACGCGATATCCAACATATTGATCGCCGACGCGGAACAGGTATTCGACAAAGAATGGATGGAACGGATCCGGGTAAAGATATCCGATACCGGAAACGCCTTCGGCGAAGACGACGTTGACGCGCTCGATCGAACGATCGACGCGAAAGAGCTCTTGCTGTATCGGAAAGCGGTCGGGAAAAAGACGCAAAAGACATTACGCGATATTACCGAAGCCGACCGGAAACGGAAACCGACGCAAGGGCAATTGGCGAGAATACTCAAAGAGAAAGTATTGACGAAAGAAAAAGACTCGATATGGCTACTAGATTTCTGGGGCAATAAAACGGTAGCGGGACTATTAACGATGCCGATAACCCGGCATCAAATGGTTCATATAAACGATTG
>DAOPYF010000156.1:0-5330 GCA_035352735.1 Treponemataceae bacterium
TAAGATCATACATCGTATAGTCCGGCATGAAGGAGTTAAAGTCATCCCGGGAAAGACCCAGCGTGGTCTGGGTCAGGTCATTGGTACCGAACGAGAAGAACTGCGCGTATCGGGCGATCTCGTCTGCGCTGAGCGCGGCGGCGGGAAGCTCTATCATCGTTCCGATCTTGTAATTGAGCGGTTTCGAGCCGGTTTCGGCGCGCACGGATTCCTCGATCGCGCCGATTCCCTGATAGGAATGGCCCTCGATCTTCTTTCCGTACACGATCTGCTTGAGCTCGCGGAAGTTCATGACGATCGGAACCATGATCTCCGGGTGTACCGAGACCTTTTCCTTCTGGAGCGCATAGGCCGCCTCGAAGATGGCCCGGACCTGCATCTCGTAGATCTCGGGATACGAGATCGCGATGCGGCAGCCGCGATGGCCGAGCATCGGGTTGATCTCCGCGAGCGCGTCGATCTTTTCCTGAATCGCCGTGCGATTCACCTTCTCGCCCTTCGCGGTAAGATGCGCGATAAAGCCCGCGAGCTCCGAGGCGTTATGCGGAAGGAACTCGTGAAGCGGCGCGTCGAGGAGCCGGATGGTAACCTCGCGCCCCGCCATGGCCTTGAAGATGCCGTAGAAATCTTCCGCCTGCATCTTCTGGATTTTTTTCAGGACCTTCGCGCGCTCTTCCTTGTTCTGGGAAAGGATCATCTCGCGGAACACGTTAATCCGCTTCTCGTGAAAGAACATGTGCTCGGTGCGGCAAAGGCCGATGCCCTCGGCGCCGAACTTGACCGCAAGCTGCGCGTCGCGCGGAGAGTCGGCGTTCGCGCGCACGTGGAAGTTGCAGACGAAGGACCGGGTGAGCTTGATGAAATCGAGGAGCCCCGAGGTTTCCGGGTCCGGCTCGATGAGCGATGCCTTGCCGATGTACACGGTCGACGCGCCATAATAGGGAACGTTGAGCGTGATGTAATCGCCCTCGTTGATGGTCAAGCCGTCAACGATCGCCTTTTTCCCGCGAATCTGCATATCCGGGCGAACGAGCGAGATCTTGCCGTACTGGCGGGCGACGACCGACGCGTGCGCCGAATAGCCGCCTTCGTTCGAAAGGACGCCCGAGGCGACCTCGATGGCCTTTACGTCCCCCGCGTAGGTCGCCGGCATGATGAGGATGCAATGCGTATCCTCGCCGTTCTGCCGCGCGACGCGCTGGGCGTCGATGAGCGAGTCTGCCGTGAAATACACGCGACCGACGGCCGCGCCGGGAGCGCCGGCGATTCCGCCCGAGGTCTTCTTAAAGTCCCTGACGCTCGTCACGTCGATGACCGGGTGAAGTATCTCGTTCAGGAGCCCGGGCTTTACCGTCTTGACGACGTACGCGTCGTCCACGACCTTTCGCTTATTGAGGTCAAGGAGCAGTTTGATGAGCGATATGGTGCTCTTCGACTCGACGGACTTTTGCTCGATGAGCCAGAGTCGGCCGTTCTCGATCGTAAAGCGGATCTGGCGGATTTCCTTGCTGTCGTCCTCGAGGAGCCACGCGATCTGCTGGAGCTTCTTGAGCGCCGCGGGCGCGATGAGGTTGATGTCCTTACCGACGGCGTTGATGTCGTCGAACTTCTCCTCGAAGAAGTTACCCTGGAGCCGCTTCTCGCCGGAAACGATGTTTCGGCTGAAGAACGAGCCGGAGCAGGAGCCCTTGCCGTAGTTTCCGTACACCATCGGCTGAATGAGAATCGCGGTATCGCCGTCGTTCTGATCGTCGAGGCGCAAGAGTCGGCTGATTTCCTGCATGGAGATCTCGAACTGATGCTCCGCGGTGTCGAAGAAGCCGGCGGGAAGGAGCGGCGAGAACTTGTCCATGATCTCGCTGCCGGAAAGGGTCACCTTTCCGCTCTTCAGGGTCTCGTTGATTTCTTTCAGCGCGCCGTTGAAGGCCTCGAGCTGGACGGGCTTGTCCTCAAGCTCCGCGCATTGCTTTTCGATCGAGAGGATACCCCTCAGGAGGAAGTACACCTCATGGGCGGCGAAGTTCGCGCCGACGCCCTTCTCGAAGCCGGCGAGCGTGTTCTTGGCGAGGCCGAAGTTATGGAGGGTCGGATAGTTCGCGATCGCGAGGTTTGGGGAGATGACGATCTTGACGAGGAGCGGGTTCTTAGAATCCCCGAAAGCTTTCCCGACGAGCGCGCTGCACTTCTCGAAGTACGGAAGCGACATGCGGCAAATGGGCTCGGTCTCGAGCGCTGAGGCGATGGAGGAATCAAAGATAAAACCGGGGAGGATTGGGAGCCCGAGCTCGGCGAACTCGTTCGCCTGGCGGCCTCGAATCCCGAGAAGGCCCTTATCGACCTTTTTCCCGACGGTCTCTTTCTGGCTGAAAAAATGTACCGCGTTAAAGTTATTCATACCTTGACTCCTAGAAGAGGTTCATTACCGTATCGGGAGAACCGTGCAGGAACGCCTCGAACGACGAACTCGCGCCCTGCCTAAAATAGCGGGAAAGCTTCGCGAGATCCTGAATGTTTTCGCCGGCCACGGCAAACTGTATGCAGCTGCCATGCTTAACCTTTCCCCATTTGAAAAGGGTGTTGATGTCGACGATGCGCTCGCCGTCATAATACACGAGAACCTGAAGGTTCGGATACTTCGCGTTATAGCTTCGGATGATCCGCTTCCAAGCCTCGACGTTTCCGTTATGAAAAAGCTCGTTCGTGACGACGACGGAAACCATGGCTGAAAGTTTCGACTGCGAGGGAGCCGCGGCGACGGGAACCGGCGCGGGTGTGGGCGTCGCCGCCACGGCGACGGGGGCGGCCGCGACGGGCGCGGCGACCGCGCTGACGGGCGCTTTAGCCGCGCGAGGCGCCTTGGCGCGCGCCTGATACGCGCGTTTTTGAGCCGGTTTCGCGGGCGGAACGAAGGTATACGGACCGTTAAGGAGCGCGGCGTTCGCATGAACTTCCTTCCCCTCGAGGATCTCGAAGAGCGCGGAAAGCGAGGCGCTTGCCTTATCGGAAGCGCCGCCTTTCTTATTGCGATCACCCGCGTACAGAACGACTAACTCGTTTTTCCGGAAGCCCGCGATAAGCGCGGCGTTCTCGGGGTTCTTCGGATTGAGGACGAGGAAACCAAGGTCGGGATGGTGATACCCGATCACCATATCAACCGCTTTCCATTTCCCGGTAATCGTCGACACGGACTCCGCGTTCATCGCGACGGACGAAAGGTTCTTCGACGAAACGGAATAGCCCCACTTCTCGACGAGAAGCATATTGACCACTGAAAGAACCTGCTCAGCCTCGAGGGCCTTTTTTGCGAGAAGAGAATTTATCTGATCTGCGATATTGTCGTTTGCACCGCAGGAATCGAGCAAATCAAGCGTCCCGTTGATGTGTCTGACTGAAGTATTGAAGCCATCCTTGGTTGCCAGACCAACATAAAAATTGGACGATTTGTTCATCATTTCCTCCTTGAACAAGATAGTAGTATACCTCATTTTGGAAATTTTACTACAAAAAAAAACCCCCGAAACGCAGCGTTATTCTGTTTCCGGGGGTTTTTTATAAGTTAAATCATATCACGCGCATCAGATCTCTCTGATGCCTCTTCTTCCTTTCGCCGCGGGGGCTTTGCTGCGGCGACCACGACCGGAGTCGACGACGCCAGACTTCGCGCTCTTCGCGGGAGCCGCGCGTCCACTGCGCTTGGCGGGGGCTGCTACCGCCTTAGGCGCAACGGGAGCAACGACCGCGGGAGCCGCGGACTCTTCGTTCAGCATATCGAGATACTGAGCGCGACCAGCGGGCTGTCCGGAAGTCGGATCCTCGTCGGAGTTCGTCGCGAAGGTCTGCGCGATATCGGCGCGGACGGTCGAGCGGCGGCGGCTGAACGAGGCGAATGCCGCGTCCTGGAATCCCTTCGAAACGCCGTGGAGGAACTCGTTGAGCACGTTGGCCATTCCGTCGAGGGTGGCTTTTTTGCGCTTGATCGAGGTGATATCCACGTCGAGGAGGAGTCCCGGCTGCAGGTGGAACGGGTTAATGATGTAGTCGAACTTGTTGAACTCGGTCTCGAGGAACGCGAGGCGCTCTTCCATGACGCGGCGCTCAATCGGGTACTGGTAGTCGTACATGTGTTTGAGCTTGTCGCGCATGATGATGAGTCTCTTGCGAATCTTGTCCTTCTCGTAGAGGAAGGTGCGGTTCATCTTCTCGACCTCGGTCTCGGCGGGCTTCACGAAGGAAATCTCGTCCCAAACCTTGGCGATGGACTCGTACACGGGAGAACCGGACTGATCCTTGGCTTTTTTGATCTTGCGCTTGTAGATCTTGGCGAGATCGTTGAAGTCGGTCACGCGGGTGAGGAACTTGGAGTCCTCATAGCGGGTGTTGAGGACGTCCCAGAGGTGCTCGACCTCGGTCTCGTAGGAGCGGATCATGACCTCGTAGGCCTTGCGCTCCTCGATCAGCTGCTGCTGGTCGTAGTAGCGGAGGCGGATCGCGTAGCGCTCGTCGGGAAGCACGGCGTTGTTGGTGTCGTCGTACTCGCGGAGGATGAGCTCGCGGGCGTTCTTGAGGTTCTCGATGTACTGATAACCCATCTTGGAGGTATCGAGGATCGAGGTAAGCGAGTTAATCGCCGTGTTGAAGCCGCGGTTGCGGATGTTCTCGGTATCGATGATCTTCTTGAGGTTCTCGCGGACGTTGAGCTGGTCGAAGGTCGCGGGATCGATTTCGGCGCGGAGGTTGTTGATGCGGTCCATCATGTCCTTCGCGATGACGTCGTAGCGGCGGCTCTTCGAGTTGTCGATGTCGTCGTCGGTGTAATCCTTAACCTTTTTCATCTTCGCGAAGATGATCTCGCCGTCGGAAAGCTCCTCGAGGCCCTGGTCGATGCGCTCGTCTTTCAACTTCTCGATGGCCTTGTCGATCTCGTCCATGTAGTGCTTGGCGATCAAGTCCTTGATGAGGTACTCGACGGTCGCCTGATACTGGAAGATCGGGCTGATGAGCTCGGAGTCGAGGATGTTGACGGAAAGCTTGACGTCGGTGACGGTCTTGGGCTTATAGATGTTGTCCTTGAACGCGCACTTGACGATCGAATAGGCGTTTTCGCCGCGGACGAACGCGCCAACGTCGGTTTTCTGGCGGAGGAGGCTGTTCGTGAGGGTTTCGAGGTCATTGACGCCGCGCTGGATATGGCCCTGCAAGTGTCCGTACATGTTGACCATCGATTTCTCGATTTCGCCGGTGTTGAACTTATCGGCGCCGCCGACTTCGTCGAGGAGGTTGGCGATCTCTTTCGGGGTATACCGATTGAGAACCTTCATTTCCTCGCGATC
>DAOPYF010000157.1:0-5318 GCA_035352735.1 Treponemataceae bacterium
TCGACCGGGCCGCCGAGGCGCGCGAGCGCGACCGCCTGATTCGCGCCCTTCCCTCCGGGCAAGAGGGCGAAGGATGAGCCGGTGATCGTTTCGCCGGGAAGCGGAAAGCGCGGCGCGCGCGCGATTAGGTCGACGTTGATACTGCCCGCGACGCAAAAGCCCTCGTTCATGGAACTCCCCCTCGAGCTCAAGTATACACCGGAACAAACTCAGGCGCCCGTCCCTACGCGATAAAAAAAGGGCCTTCCCCAAAAAGGGAAAGGCCCTCGCATATACCGGTAACAAATGACTCATGCGCGAAAGGATTCGCGCAAGGTTCGCGCTACGCCTTGGTCTTCGCGGAAGCGGTCTCGAGCACGGAGGCGTCGACTTGCTTGCCGTTCAAGTACACGAACACCCCGTCCCCGGGATGGGTATCCTTGAGCCTGATCGTGCGCACGTTGATGAACGAGTCCATCTTGTGCTGCATGATGCGGCCGGTCGCCCGCGCGTAGAGGTCCTTCGAGCCCCGCGCCACGCACTTGTCGCAGACGCAGACGAGGAAGTCCTGCGTGACGAACGCCGAGTCGGCTTTCTTGCGGACCGGCGCGCAGACGAAGTCGCCCCGGACCTTCTTGTAGCCCGTGTGGAGGAGCTCGTGCGCGAGGTGCGAGTTCGGCTCGCCGTAGAAGTCCTTGTAGAGGCGGAGGATGTCCGGGTTCTCCTGGGACTTGCGGTATTTGGAGGTCTTATCGATGTCGACGAGGACCTTCTGCCGCTGGGTGAGCACGCCGAGCTTCTCGGGGACGGGATGACCCGCGCCGCAGATGCATCCGCCGGGACACGCCATGACCTCGATGAGGTCGTACCCGACGTCGATGCCCTGGATGATCTTCTCGACGAGCGGCTCGGCGTTGTGGAGGCCCGAGATGACCGCCACGCGCACGTTGACGCCGTTCGCGTCGACGGTCGCTTCCTTGAGTCCCTCGAAGCCGCGGATCTCCTCGAAGTCGAGGTGATCGGTGAGGGCCTTGCCGGTGAGCTTCTCGACCGCCATGCGGAGCGCGGCCTCGGCCACGCCGCCGGAGGCCCCGAAGAGGACGCCGGCGCCCGAGACCTGCTTATAGGGCTCGTCGAAATCCTGGCTCGTGATCTCCGACGGGTCGATGCGCTTGAGGCTCAGCATGTTGAGCATCTCGCTCGAGGTGAGCACGGCGTCGACGTCGCGGATTCCCTCGGGCGCGAACTCGGGGCGCGCGGCCTCGAACTTCTTCGCGATGCACGGGACGATCGACACGACGAACAGGTCCTTCTTTTCGAGCTTCGCGAACTTCGCGTAGTGGTTCTTCACGGTCGCGCCCATCATCTGCTGCGGCGACTTGCACGAGGAAAGGTGCGGGATGAGCTCGGGATACCGGCGCTCGACGAAGTTGACCCAGCCGGGGCAGCACGAGGTGAACTGGGGCATCACGCCCTTGTTGGCGACGCGGTTGAGGAACTCGGTGGTCTCCTCCATGATCGTCAGGTCGGCCGCGAACGAGAAGTCGAAGACGCGGTTGAAGCCGATCTTCTTGAGGAGCCCGGCCATGTAGCCCGAGGCCTCCTCGAACGGGATGCCGAAATGGGACGACACGACGCTTCGCACCGCGGGCGCGACGAACGCGACGACGGTCTTCGACGGGTCGTTGAGGGCGCGGAACACCTTGCCCTTCTCGCTCCGCGCCTCGAGGGCGCCGCAGGGGCACGCGTTCACGCACTGGCCGCAGCTGACGCAGTCGGTTTCCTGGAGCGGAAGCCCGCTCTTCGTGCCGACGAGCTGCCGGCCGTGCTTGATGTAGTAGGAAAGGACGTCCGGTCCCTCGATCTCCGCGCACGCCGCGATGCAGCGGCCGCACGAGATGCACTTGTTGTGGTCGCGCACGATGAAGGGATGGTCGTCGACGACCGGGATGTACGGGCGCTCGTGCGCGGGCTTCGCGAACGAGATGCCGTGGTCGCTCGCTTCCTTGCGGAGGTCGCAGGAATAGCGCTCCTTGCAACCGCAGCGGAGGCATCGCCTCGCCTCGTCGCGCGCGTCCTTCTCGGAAAGCCCGAGCTCGACCTCGGTGAAGGTTCCCTTGCGGGCCTCGTCGGAAATGGAAGGCATCGCGTGGCGGGCGACGCGGGGCATAGCCTCGTATTCCCACTTCGGTAAGTCTTCCATGGAGCCGCGGCTGCAGCTGTAGTCCTCGCGCGATTCCTTCGCGTACCCGAGGGTGAGGAAGGCGTCCATCGACTCGGCCGCGTGGCGTCCGGCCGCGACGGCCTGGATGACGGTCGCCGGCCCGGTGACGCAGTCGCCGCCCGCGAAGACGTTGCTCTCGGAGGTCTGCATCGTCTTGCCGTTGATCTCGACGTCGCCCCACTTATTGAGCTTGACCGGAAGGTCGTTATAGAGGAACTGGGTGTTGGTGCTCTGACCGATCGCGCCGATGATCGTGTCCGCCTCGATCAGGGTGTTGCTGCCGTCGATCGGGACGGGGCGGCGGCGGCCCGAGCGGTCCGGCTCGCCGAGCTTCATCTTGATGCAGTCGATTACCTTTTTGCCGTTCTTGAGCGCGATGCTGTTCGGGGCCATCAGGAAAAGCATCTCGACGCCCTCGCGGAGGGCTTCCTCGACCTCGAAGGGCTCTGCGGGCATCTCCTCCTGGGTTCGGCGGTAGATGAGCTTGACCTTCTTGGCGCCCCTGCGGAGCGCGACGCGCGCGCAGTCGATCGCGGTGTTTCCGCCGCCGATGACGACGACCGTGTCGCCGAGCTTGATGTCCTCGCCCTTCGTCTGCGCGGCGAGGTAGTTGATGCCGAGCCAGACGCCGTCGAGGTTTTCGCCCTCGATCCCGAGCGGGGTCGCGCGCCAGGAGCCGATCGCCATGAAGACGGCGTCGAAATCCTTCTGGAGGTCCTCGAGTCGGATATGGGTGCCGAGCGCCTTACTGGTCTGAATCTTGACGCCGAGCTTTTTCATGAGGTCGATCTCGCGGTCGAGGGTCGCCTTGGGAAGCCGGTACTCCGGGATCCCGTAGCGCATCATGCCGCCCGCCTCGGGCTGCCGCTCGAACACCGTCACGTCGTGGCCGTTGATCGCGCTGTAGTACGCAGCGGAAAGTCCGCCGGGGCCCGCGCCGACGATCGCGATCTTCTTGCCCGAGGGATTCTTCTTCGCGGGGAGCCAGGGCTCCGGCTGCGCCATGTCCCAGTCGGCGACGAAGCGCTTCACGAAGTTGATGGCGACCGGGGTATCGACGAGATTGCGGCGGCACTGGGCCTCGCAGGGATGCGGGCACACGCGTCCGCACACGAGCGGGAACGGGTTGCGGTCCTTGATCGTCTGGAGCGCGTTCTTATAGTTGCCGTTGCCCGCGTGGCGGAGGTACATCTGGATATCGATGTTCGCCGGGCAGGTCTGCACGCACGGCGCGACGCAGTCGGCGTTATGGTCCGAAAGGATCTGCTCGAGTCGGACCTTGCGATAGCTTTCGAGCTTCGGGGTATTGGTATTGATGACCATGCCCTCGCGGATTGGCGTCTGGCACGCCTTCACCTCGCGGACGTCGGCGCCCTCGCCGAGCTCGACGACGCAGAGTCCGCAGTTTCCGTTCGACCGCTCAAGGCGAATATCGTAACAGAGGTGGGGAATATGGACGTCTTCCTGAAGCAAGGCCTGCAGGATGGTGAGGCCCTCATAGACCTCCATCTCCCGCTTATTGACGGTAACCTTGATTCGCTTCTGATCGGTAATTGTATTCATGATCTGCTCCACAAGTCGGATCATCCGACGATAGTTTGTGCGCAGAGTATAGTAAAAAAATCCTTTTATATCTATATAAATCTACTATTAGAGGCATAAAAAAACGCAAGACCCGGGAAGGGTTCGCGTTCTCAAAAAATGCGAAAAAGGGCTGTAGCGATAGACGCGCTTACCGTTCGCGATTCGCGCTCAGGGAACCGGCGAGCCGCGCGAGGCGGGAGCCGTAGTCCTCGCGCTCGACGATGATCCCCTCGGGGAAGGCGAGCTCGAGTCCCGAAAGGTCGAAGACGCCCGCGAGCGACGAGGCCGCGATATTCTGAAGCACGATGTCGGCGCTTTCGGGATCGGAAAGCGCGAAGACCGCGATCTTCACCCCCATGCGGCGCACGAGGTCGGGCAGTTTATTGATCGGGAGGATGTCGAGGCCCATGAAGCGCACGCCCGAGCGCTCGGAGTCCGGGTCGAACACCGCGAGGACCTTAAACCCGTTTCGGCTTAAGGTCGTGTCCGCAAGGACGGCCTCGGCGAGGGTGCCTGAGCCGATGAGAAAGATGTCCGCGTAGTCGTCACCGCCTAAAAAGCCATTGAGAATCTCGGCGGTCTCGGTGACGGGAAACCCCCGGCGGGCGCGGCCCTCCGCCCCGATCATGGCAAGGTCTTTCCGAACCTGGATGGCGCCAAGGCTCAAGCGCTCGCCGATACTGTCGGACGAAAGCCAAACGGCGCCTTTTTGGGCCTCTTCCCTAAAAAGCCTGAGGTAAAAGGGGAGTCGCCTGACTGTCGGTAGCGGAATGCCGCGGGAATTCATGGGCCTCATTATATGCGATTCATCCGGTTATGTAAAACATGATTCATTTCGATATTTTTTATCAAAAATCGCGTAAAAAGCGGGAAAATGGCCTTGCACAATAGAATCGTTATTGATACTTTATTTATCGATATCGCAGCTACAATTAAGGAGCTTATGGAATATGTCACACCAAACCCTTACCGAAGCAAGACACTTCGAGGCGGTCGTCGCCATACTCGACCGCTTTGAACGCGACAGCGCGCGCCTGATACCGATCCTTCAGGCGGTTCAGGACGAGTACCGCTACCTCCCGGAAGAGATCATGACCTACGTCGCCACGGCGCTTGATATCTCCCCCGCGAAGATCTACGGGGTCGCCACCTTTTACGGGCACTTCTCGCTCGAACCGAAGGGCAAGTACGTCGTGAAGGTTTGCGACGGGACCGCCTGCCACGTGAAGGGCTCGGGGAAGCTCATCGACGCACTGCGCGCGGAGTTCCGCCTCGAGGGTAAGGCGAAAACGACCGCCGATATGCTGTTCACCCTCGACACGGTTTCCTGCCTCGGGGCGTGCGGGCTCGCGCCGGTCATGGTCATCAACGAGGACGTCCACGGACTCGTGACCCCGGAAGAGGCCGTCAGAATCATCAGGGAAATCAAGGCTAAGGAGTCTGAGAATGGAAACGCATAACATCACGAAGATAACCGAAGACGAACTCCAGATCATCGCCGCGCTCTGGGAATCCGCGCGGGGCAAGATCG
>DAOPYF010000158.1:0-5269 GCA_035352735.1 Treponemataceae bacterium
TGTAGAGCATCGCGAGCGGCTTCTTGAGCCCGTTCGCGTAGAACTTGTTGCGGTCGACCGCGCCCGTGTCGGGGGAGACGACGACGAAATCGTCCTTGTCGCTCGTGAGGTCCACGATGCGGGAAAGCTCGCGGATGATCTGATAGCTCGCGTGGAGGTTCTCGATGCGCGCGCTGTGGAACGCGTTCTCGATCTCGCGCGAGTGGATGTCGAGGGTGATGATCTGTCCGACGCCGAGGCTCTCGTAGAGGTGCCCGAGGAGGCTCGCGGTGAGACCCTCTCGTCCTTTCTTCTTGTGCTGGCGGCTGTAGGGATAGACGGGGAGGACGAGGGTGATCTTCGCGGCTCCCGCGTGGCGCACGGCGTCGATCGTGACGAGGAGGCTCATGATATGGTCGTTGACCGAGAGCGAAAGCTTGTTCTTCCCCTCGTTCATGTCGATCATCTGGTGATTTTCCACGTCCTGAAAAATAAAAACATCCTTGCCGCGGATGCAGTCAAGGATTTCGGTTTTAAACTCTCCGTTCATGAACCAGGTAAAGCGCGCCTTTACCTTAAAGTCCGGGGCGCGAAACTTCGTCACGTCGCCGCGGATGCAAATGTCGGATGTCTGAAGGTCGTTAAAGAAATTGATCTGTTTGACCAGGTCGGTCTTCTCGTTCTCGTATCGTTTGGCCAGGACGTCGCTCTTTTGACGGAACCGACGGCTATAGATATGGTTCAGGTGCTTGATCGTCTCGTCCGCGAACTTCTCGCCGCCCGGACAGGCGAGAACTGCAAGTTCCGTAGGCTCTGAATACGTCATTATTTGGTCCCCGATGACACTATATGTACCATTTTTCAGGGAAACATGCAAGATTAGTGGGGGAGCGCACTACACCACGTTTCCGACGACGCGCGGGTCCCAGCCTTGGACAACCAGGGTCCTCACTCGGTCCTCAGTCGAAAACCTGCGGTTTTCTCCTTGCGGAAGCGTTCGGCCCTGGTTGTCCCGGCGTCCCGCGCGTCGTCGTCGACGTGCTGATCATGTTCCCCACTAGTTTTGAAGTTATGTAAAAATGGCTCCCCCTCGCTACGGCATCCGGCCTTGCGGCCGGCGTGCCTTCGCTACCCCCACTTCTTTGGGAAGAAACAAGGATGCGGGGCACGGAGGTGAGGTGGCTATTTGTCCAAGATAGTTATTTCCACGCGGCGGTTGCGGGACTTGTTGGACTCGGTGTCGTTCGGGGCGATGGGCTTTTCGGCGCCGAAGCCGCGGGTGTAGACGTTGTACTCGCTCCTCACGCCAAGCTCGACGAGAAGGCGCGCGACGGCCTCGGCACGCTCCTCGGAAAGCTTTTGCCGAGAGCTCGGGGTGCCCGCGAGCGCGGTGTGGCCCGAGACGAGAAGCTCCTTATCGGGATAGCGCTCGAGGAGCGAGGCGATCTTTTGGATCTTCTCCTTCTCCGACGGCATGAGCCTGGCCGAGTCCGCCTCGAACTGGATGTTCTCGAGGCTGATCGTGATCCCTTCCTCGGTCTCCTTCGCGTTCGTGTCCTTGATGCCGAGCTCCTTGATCGCGCCGTTCATCTCGTCGACGGCGCGCGTCCGATCGATGAGCTTCGTCTCGGTGACCGTCGCCTCGGCGGTCCCGCGGAACTCAAGCACGTTCCCCGAGGCAAGCTGGAGCTGGATGCGGAACTCCTCCTCGTAATAGGGAAGGATGCCGAGGTCGTTGTCCCAGTAGAGGTTCTGCTTCGAGTAGCCCATCGTGGTGACCGGGTAGTCGCGCGAGCTCGCGGCGGCCTCGCCTGTCGCCTCGGGCGAGTCGAAGATCAGGGTGTATTCCGCGCGGATCAGGTGGAGCGTCTTCCCGTCGCGCTCGACGGGACCGAGGTAGGTATAGGTCACGGTGAACGGGACGCGGAAGGGCTCTTCGATGCCGAACGAATCCCTGAGGTCGTGGGCTTCCTCGCCCGTGCCGGTCCAGCTATCGCCCTTTTTCACGTCGCCTTGCGGGAAGGTCGGCACGTTCCTGACGACGGGCATGAAGCATTCCTTGCCGATGTCGTAGGTCCCGAGCGCGTCGCGGCGGAAGGCGCTCTTGTACTCGCGTCCCCAGGTAAAGGCCCGGTTCGTGTTCCGCTCGCTCGTCATGAAGGTGCACGAGTGGAGCGCGGACGCCAATTCCCCGGCGGCGGCCGCGCGCACGTCCGAAACGTCCACGGTGATCCGGTTCGTGATCTCCGCCTGATGCGAAAGCGCGCGGTTCAGGTACACGGTCTCGTGCACCACCGAGTTGATCCGGTACGAGTCCCCCTCGGCGAACTTGAAGCGAAACTGCTCCGCCCGGAGGGGGAGCGAGGCGAGGGCGAGGAGGCCAAGCGCGGCCGCGATTCTGCCCGCGGTCCTGCCTGCGGAAAAAGGATGCGTCTTCATATATCGAGTATCGGCGCGTTAGCCCTACGCGATAACCGTTCCCCACCGACATCCGCAGAGGGTCTGACCCTCCCGCCTTGGGGTCTGACCCTCTGTCGCGCGGCGTCAAGGCTCCTCATAGGGTCTGACCCCATGCGGATGTTGATTTGACAAATACTATCGATCTGACTATCGTAATACGAGAGGTGTATCGATGAATACCGTTACCGTTTCAACGAAATATCAGGTCGTTATTCCGAAGGAAATACGGGAAACCATTGGGCTCAAAGCGGGAACCTCAATGGAAATCATCAATTATGGTAATCGTATCGAGCTAATCCCCATACAGCCAATGAAGAACCTTAAGGGGATTTTCAAAGGCATTAACACGAAGATAGAGCGGGATGCCGACCGGCTATGAATATCGTTGATTCATCCTGTTGGCTTGAGTTCTTCGCGGGGAGCTCCGTCGGCGACAAAGTCTCCGGCGTTATTATCAATACCAAAGAGCTCCTCGTTCCTTCGATAACGCTCTATGAAGTGTTTAAGAAGATCCTGATTGAGCTTGATGAGGATAAGGGATTACTCGCCGTAGCGCATATGAAGCAAGGAAACGTCATCGAGCTGGATTCTGACCTTGCGATATATGCGGCGAAAATCGGGAAAGAACACCAGTTGGCATTGGTCGATAGCATCATCTATGCGGTCGCGAAAAGACATAACGCGACGCTTTGGACGCAGGATAAGCATTTTAAAGATCTCGATAATGTAAAATACTTTGAGAAAGAAAAATAAACGTATGGTCACCATGCCTTCGTTATCGCGGGACTGTTGCCATGCGGCACCAAGCACACCGCATAGGGTCTGACCCTCCCGCCTCGGGGTCTGACCCTCCCAGCGCGATAACCGCTTCCCCGCGGTTGCGTTTCCTCCCCGGAATCGCTACGATTTAACCCATGCAGAACATGACCGAGGGCCGGCCCTCCCGCCTCATCCTGAAATTCTCCCTGCCGCTTCTGGCGGGCAACGTGCTCCAGCAGATGTACAACCTCGTGGACTCCCTCGTCGTCGGCAACTTCGTCGGCAAAGAGGCGCTCGCCGCCGTCGGCGGCACGGCCATATTGAGCTTCCTTTTGTTCTCGCTCTTCTCGGGGATCGCCCTCGGCGTCACCATCGTCGTCGCGCGCTTCGTCGGCTCGGGTGACCGCGCCCGGGTGCGCGCCGCGGTCGACACCGCGTACGTCGTGGCCCTCGTCGGCGCCGTCCTCGTCACCGTCGTCGGCGTCTTCGCCGCGCGCCCGCTTCTCGTCCTCTTGAACGTCCCCGCGGGCGCCACCTTCGACATGGCCTTAACCTTCCTCACGATCATCTTCATCGGGACGATCGGGAACTTCGGCTACAACCTGAACGCGGGCATCCTCCAGGGGCTCGGGGACTCCGCTTCCTCGCTCGTCTTCCTCGCGATCTCGGTCGCCGTCAACATCGCGCTCGACCTCGTCTTCGTGCCCGTCTTCCAGTGGGGCGTCGCGGGCGTCGCCTGGGCCACGGTGATCGCGCAGGCCGTCTCGTTCCTCATGGGCACGGTCTTCATCGTCAAAAAGCTCAGGCTCACGACCTTAAGGCCCTCGGAGCTCCGCTTCGACCCGCGCATCCTCGCGGAATCCGTCCGGATCGGGCTTCCCGGCGGCGTCCAGAACATGCTCTTTTGCGTTGGGACGATGGTCATCCAGCGCCTCGTCAACGGCTACGGCCCCGAGTTCATGGCCGGTTTCAGCATCTCCGGCCGCATCGATTCCCTCGCCTTCATGCCGATCGCGAGCTTCTCGAGCGCGATAACGACCTTCACCGGCCAAAACTGCGGCGCGGGCCGGCTCGACCGCGTCAAGCGCGGCTTCCGCGCGACCCACCTCATGAGCGGCGCGATTTGCGTCGTCATCAGCCTCGCCGTCTTCCTGAGCGCCCGCTTCCTCATGGGCCTCTTCACCGACGACGCCGAAGTCATCCACGTCGGCTCGGAAGTCCTGTGGCGCCTCATGCCCTGCTACGTCCTCCTCTCGGCGCTCTTCATCACGAACTCAACCCTCCGGGGCGCCGGCGAGGCCTTATGGCCCTTCATCGCCTCGTTTACCTCGTTCATGCTCCTCCGAATGCCCGCGGCCTACGTCCTCGACCACTTCTTCGGAAAGTACGAAATCGGCTGGTGCTACGGGATCGGCTGGGTCTTCGGGCTCGCGATCGCCGTTCCCCTCTATCTCTCCGGCCGCTGGAAACGCCGCGTGACGGTCAAACCCGACGTAGGGGTCAAAAGCTGACGCGCCGGTAAAAAGCCCGCATACCGGTTAAAAAGCGCGCGTACCGGCGAAAACCTAAAAAAAATCTCCAATCTTCGTAACCATTATTCGCCGCCGGCGTTTACCCGGTGTATGTCGCGATACTGAATGAGCACGGCGTCCGATATACCTCCTTATCGTGTTTCCCGGCAGGGTTTACTCCTCCTTTTACCTGCCGGGTTTTTTATTTTCCGGCAAAAACGTTCCCTATTCCGCATAAAACCGCAAAAAACGGCAAAAAACGCCAATTGCCCCCATTGACCAGCCCCCCATAAAAAGCTATATTAAACGAACACGACGCAGGATAGAGCAGTTGGCAGCTCGTCGGGCTCATAACCCGGAGGTCGTAGGTTCGAGTCCTACTCCTGCTAGAAAAAACCCGAATCGGCATTTTCCGGTTCGGGTTTTTTATTCTCGCAGGAGTAGGACTCGATCGTGAGGCCCATTCGCGCCCGGGCGCGACGAGGCACAGGATGTGCCGAGAGGGCCGAGCGCGGGCTGGAAGGAGGTGCCAGGAAGGCACCGACTGGAAGCCGAGTCCT